>JBBRNM010000162.1:0-1539 GCA_038230295.1 Candidatus Limnocylindrales bacterium | reverse complement strand
CCTCGTGAACCGGGCTGTGACCGACGCGCTCGGCCCGCGAAAGCTCGCTCGCCTGGAGCTCAAGGACGGCGTCCCGACGCACCTTCGAACGCTGATCGTCATGCCGACGCTCCTCACCAGCGCGGCCGGCGTCGAAGGGCACGTCGGTCGCCTCGAGATCCACTACCTCGGCAATCCGGACGGCGATCTGCGGTTCGCCCTGCTCTCGGACTGGCTCGACGCCGACGCGGAGACCGTACCCGGCGACGACGAGCTGCTCGCCACTGCCGTCTTCGCCATCGACCGGCTCAACGAGCGCTACGGCGAGGCCCCCGGTGGGGGGGCCCGGTTCCTGCTGTTCCACCGGCGCCGGCTCCGGAACGAGGCCGAGGGCTGCTGGATGGGCTGGGAGCGCAAGCGCGGCAAGCTCCACGAGCTGAACGCGCTGCTCCGGGGCTCGGCCGACACGAGCTTCGTCTCGACGACCCGAGCGTCGTCGATCGCCCCGGACGACGTTCGCTATGTCCTGACCCTCGACGCCGACACGCGGATGCCCCGGGATGCGGCAGCGCGCCTCGTCGGCACGATCGCCCATCCCCTGAACGGCCCGAGCTTCGAGCCGCGGACGGGCCTCGTCGACCACGGCTACGGGATCCTCCAGCCGCGGATCACGCCGACGCTGCCGGAGGAATCCGAGGCGACGATCTTCCAGCGGACCTTCTCCGGCGCCGCCGGGATCGATCCCTACGCCTCGGCGATCTCGGACGTCTACCAGGACCTCTACGCCGAGGGCAGTTACACCGGCAAGGGCATCTACGACGTCGATGTCTTCGAGCGGGCCCTGGCGGGCCGCGTCCCGGAGAACACGCTCCTCAGCCACGACCTCTTCGAGGGCAGCTTTGCCCGGGCCGGCCTGGTGACCGACGTCGAGCTGTTCGACGAGTTTCCGTCGCATTACCAGGAGGCCGCCGCCCGGCAGCATCGCTGGGCGCGGGGCGACTGGCAGCTCCTGCCGTGGATCTTCGGCCGGGCCCGGAATGCCGAGGGGAAGCGAGCGCCGACCCATCTTCCCGGCATCGCCCGCTGGAAGATGATCGACAACCTGCGGCGGACGCTGTCGCCGCCGCTGGCCGTCGCGGCTCTGGCCGTGGCCTGGATCGCGCCCTCGGCGCCGGCGGGTCTGTGGACCGCCTTCATCCTCGCGACGATGGTCGTCCCGACGGCCCTCCCGGTGCTGTCCGGCCTGGTCCCACACCGGCGCGGGATCTCGAAGCGCAGCCACCTCCGCGCCGTCGCCTCGGACATCGTCCTCGCCGTGGCCCAGCTCGGACTCGGGATCACGTTCCTGGCCCCCCAGGCCGCGCTGATGGGCGACGCGATCGTCCGGACCCTCGTCCGCCTGGCGGTCACGAGGCGGAACCTGCTGGAGTGGACCACCGCCTCCCAGACCAAGGCCCGGGTCAACCTCGACCTCGCGGCGTTCGTCCGCCAGATGGCCGCCGGGCCGGTCATCGCCCTCACCGTCGGGATCCTGGTGGTGCTTCTCAAGCCGAGCGCATT
>JBBRNM010000161.1:0-1566 GCA_038230295.1 Candidatus Limnocylindrales bacterium | reverse complement strand
GTCTTGTGCTCGACGATGAGGATCGCGGTGCCGAGCTTCGTCGCGAGATGGGCGAGGGCGTCACCGACGAGGCGAGTCCCCGCCGGATCGAGCTGGCTTGTCGGCTCGTCGAGCACCAGGGCACCCGGGCGCATGGCGATCACGGACGCGAGGGCCACGAGCTGCGCCTCTCCCCCCGAGAGCCGATGCGGATCCCGGGCGATGAGGTCGGAGATGCCGAGCACGGCCAGCGCTTCTTCGATGCGCTCGACGATCTCGGCAAGGCCCAGCCCAAGATTGCGAGGTCCGAAGGCGATCTCCTCGAAGACCGTCGGCGCCGTTCCTGACTGTTGCGTCGAAGGGTTCTGGAAGAGAATTCCGCAACGCTGGGCGGCTTCGTACGGCTTCAGCTCGCGCGTCTCGGTCCCGTCCAGGAGGACCGAGCCTTCGAGCCGGCCCCCGATCGACGCGGGAGCCAGGCCCGCCGCGACGAGGCACAGCGTCGACTTGCCCGCGTCGTTCGGGCCCACCACCCCGACGACCTGGCCCGGTTCGACTCGGAGGCTCACCCCCTCGAGCACCGCTGCCGTCGCGCCCGCATAGCGGTAGCCGACGTCGGTGAGAGCCAGGCTCATGGCAGCCGAACCAGGCCCGTCAGCGAGGCCACGACGAGCACGATCGTCCCGAGGAACAGCAGCCAGCGCGCGGCACGTTGCGTTGCGGAATCGGGGAGGACGCGGAGCGTGGTTCGGCGCGCGGGGGCCGAGAAGCCGCGCGCCTCGAGGGCCATCGACCGTTCCTCGACCTCGGAGAGCGCCCCCGAGATCATCGGGCCGGCGAGGGGTACGAGGCCGCGGGCACGGCGCGAGGGCGACCCCTCCGTATCGAGACCCCTCGCCCGCTGGGCATCGATGATCTCGGCCGCCCGCTCGACCATCCGCGGGATCGTCCCGATCGCCGATCCGATGATGAAGATTGCGCGCCGCCCGAGCCCTCGTCGCTCGAGGTCGGAGAGCAGGTCGTCGGTCGGCGTGGTCAGCGAGAAGACCGCGACGCTTAACGCGAAGGCGACCACCCGCAGGGTCGCCTGGAGGGCGGCGACCAGGCCGGTCCCTGTCGCGGCGAAGGGGCCGACGCGGACGAGGACGTCCGTCGCACCGGGAAACAGGAACGTGTTGACGAGGAGGATCGATACGATGAGTGGAATCGTTGCGAGGGCGAATTTCAGCAGCGGCCGGCCGAGCCGGGCGACAGCGGCGGTACCCGCCACGAGGGCGAGGATCGCGACCGGCCCGGACCACTCGCGGACGGCGAACGCGATGGCCGCCGATGCGAAGGCAACGACGAGCTTCGTGGCCGGGTTGAGCCGGCGGTACGCGCCAGTCGGCAGCCGAGTGACGAAGTCCGGCAGGCTGACCGGCTGGGCAGAGATCAGGCGATTGCCTCGGCGCGAACCAGGCGCTCGCCGTTCGGGAATCGCGCGACGATTCGGGGCGATAGCCCCGCGAGGATGATGAACACGACGAAGCTCGTGATCGTCTTGTCGATCGGATCGCTGAAGAAGCCCTGGCCGAGCGACGCCTGGAG
>JBBRNM010000160.1:0-1581 GCA_038230295.1 Candidatus Limnocylindrales bacterium | reverse complement strand
CGGATCCGGGCGCTCCGGAAGCGGCAACTCCGGCGGGCGCGGCTCCAGCGACGCCGGGGCTCGCCGAGGCGCCCTTGACGCCGGCGTTCGCGCCCTGCAGCGGCGTGCCGCACTCGCCGCAGAAGCGGGCCGTCGGCCCGTTGACCGTGCCGCAGCTCGGGCACGCCGAGGCGAGACGCGTGCCGCACTCGCCGCAGAACTTGCGCCCGGCATCGTTCGCGGAGCCGCAGTTGGGACAGTCGATCACCGATTCGTCTCCCGCATCTCGGCGGAGCGTAGCGCGTCGCCGGTCGCGCTGGCCCGCGAAATCAGAGGCGCAGGGCGGCCCAATCGTCGAATGTCCGGCGGATCGGGGCGAGCGTCGCGTCGTCGGCGAAGGCCACGTCGAGCGCCAGCCGGTCGATCGCCCACAGCTCGGCGACCGACAGCCCGATCCGCTCGACCGCCCGGATGTACTCCTCGGACAGGGTGAGATTCGCTACGGTCGTGTCGTCCGTGGAGAGGCTGACGCGCACCCCTGCGCGATGCAGGCGCGCAAGCGGGTGCGCCGCGACGGTCGGCACGATGGCCGCCTGGACGTTCGAGGTTGGGCAGAGGTCGAGGGCCACGCCGCTCGCCCGGAGCTCGGCCATCAGCCCCGGGTCGTCGGCGGCTCCCGGCCCGTGGGCGATCCGTTCGGGCTCCATGACCAGCGCCCGGCGAACCTGCGCGGCACCGCCCCATTCGCCCGCGTGGAGCGTGATGCGGAGGCCGCCGGCGCGCGCAGCCTCGAACGCGGCCCCGTGCGCCAGGGGATCGGGGAAGAGCGCCTCCGGCCCGGCGAGATCCCAGCCCGTCAAGCCCTGGCTCCGAAATGGAGCCGCTGCTTCGGCGAGCCCGACATTCGCCACCGGGTCATGCGATCGCAGCGCCGTGCAGGTCAGCCGGACCGCGATCCCGGCTCGATCCGCGGCTGCCTGGGCGCCGCGGACGACGGCCTCGATCCCATCGATGAGCGGCAGCCCGCGGGCCACGTGCAGCAACGGGCCCCACCGGATCTCGAGGTAGTGCACGCCGTCGGCGGCCTTGTCCTCGACGAGCTCGGCCGTAATCCGCTCCAGCGCCTCCGCGTCCTGCATGAGCGCGATTGGCAGGTCGAACGCTCCGAGGAGATCGGCCTGATCGGTGCAGCGCGGCGGCGCGACGAGCGCGCCGACCATCCCGGCCCGCGTGCGGGGAGCCTCGATCCGGCGGGTTCGGGCGAGCTCGAGGGCCGTGTCGATTCGCAGCGAACCATCGAGGTGGAGGTGGAGCTCGGCCTTCGGCATCTCCGCGATCAGCTCGCGAAGGTCCGGGCCCACTGGTCCGCCGGCGGCGAACGGCCCGAGCACCTCCGGGTCGTGCACGGTGAGCTCGGGGGCGGGAGGTCCGGACATGCCCCGATGCTACGATCCCGGCCGAATGACGAACAGAACACGAATTCGGTCGGTCGCCGAGGGCATCACGTCGATCGTCGGGGCCCTCGCCTGGCTCGTCCTCTCCGCCGCGCTCGCCCTCGGCGCCGCCGGGCTGGTCGGCGAGCTGACGCATCCGGCCGGCGGG
>JBBRNM010000159.1:0-1596 GCA_038230295.1 Candidatus Limnocylindrales bacterium | reverse complement strand
GCGCCGGGCAGGTCGGGCCCGGTCAGGCGACCCGGCCTGATCTCCCGGCTCGGCTTGATCTGACACACAGCTGCGCTTCGGGGGCAGTCAAGTCGCTACGCTTGGCGCTCCGGGGGCCAGGGTGTCAAGGGGAACGGGTCATCGCTGATCCTCACGTCGCAACAGAGGTGAGCCGAGCCATCGAGAGCCGACATTCGGTCCGGCAGCGTCTCCACCTCGTCGGCAGACGGCTGATCACGATCGTCGACCGACCCGACGATGATGACGACGCTCGCCTCCGGAAGCGGGTCGGTGTGGTCGCAGGGTGCGCCACGATCTTCGTGCCGCTCAGCCTGCCCTTCGCAGCGCCAACGCCACTCGTCGGCTGGGTGCTCGCCCTCGGGGCTGTCGCTATGGAGCGCCGCCAACCTCGTGGTCCTCGCTCGAACGAAACGCTTCGAGCGGTACGTCATCGCGCTGATCTCGATCGGCCCGCCGTTCGTCCTGCTGGCGACCGTCCTCGGCGGCGGGGTGACGCACACCCCCGGCCTCGTTTGGGCGTTCCTCGTGCCGGCCTACGCCTTGCTCGCGCTGGGGCCACGCCGCGCGACCCCATGGTTCGTCGTCTTCCGGATCTGCGGCAGCACGTCGCGGAGGTCGGCTTCCGCCTCGAAGGGCTGTCCGACGAGTTCTCAGTCATTGCCTGGGAGGCACCTGGCTTCGGCTCAGCATCGCGGAGCAGAGCTTTCACGAGGCGATCCCGGGGTCCACGCTCGTGGTCCTTCCCGGCGTGGCGCACCTGAGCAACATCGATGCTCCGGATCGCTTCAACGCCGAGGTCCGCAAGTTTCTAAGGACGACGACCTGACCTCGCGCTCAGGAAGACGCCCCAACTTGGTGTCTTCTGTCGTTTCCGGGATCGGGAAGATCCGCTACTACGCTCCTCCCCCGGACTACGATGGCGAGCTTGCCGGAGGCACCGAAGCTCGACCTGATCGTCCGGGTCCCGACCGAGGAACGCTCACAAGCTTTCGCGACCTTGATGTCCGCTTTCAGAGACGACCCCGTCGAACGCTGGCTGTATCCAGGAGATGATGCATACCAGCGCCACTTTTCCGCATTCCTCGAGGCGTTCGGCGGGCCGGCGTTCGATGTGGGCACGGTGTGGCGCTTCGGCGACTTCGACGCGGTCGCCGTCTGGTTGCCGCCGCGGGCGGAGCCGGATGGCGAGGCGATCGTGGCGCTGCTGACCGCGAGCGTCCCGGCTCCGGTCCTCGCGGACGCGCTCGCCGTGCTCGAGCACATGGACGCCGCTCACCCTCGAGAACCACATTGGTACCTCCCCTGGCTCGGAGTGCAGCGCGAGCGACAGGGGCTCGGTCTAGGCGACCAGCTCCTGCGTCACGGCCTCGACCTGGTCGACGAGACGCGTCTGGGGGCGTACCTGGAGACACCGAACCCCAGGACCGTCCCGTTCTACGAGCGTCACGGGTTCGTCGTCGCCGGCGGCACCCAGGTCGGCGCGTGTCCTCCGATCACGTTCATGCAGCGATCGGCGGGTCGGACTTCGCCACCCGCGTAGATCCGTCCCTGCATCCAGCATGTCGAGATTGGGCT
>JBBRNM010000158.1:0-1665 GCA_038230295.1 Candidatus Limnocylindrales bacterium | reverse complement strand
TACGAGCTCGGCGAGCCCGACTTCACGCTCCGGGCGTTCCGCGACGACGTCCTCGGCGCCCTCGATCAGCCCGATCTCGGGTTGGTCGACGTTCGAAGCCCGGCCGAGTACGCGGGCGAGCTGCTCGCCCCGGCCGGCGTCACGAACGAGGGCGCCCAGCGGCCCGGCCACATCCCCGGGGCGGCCTCGATCCCGTGGGCCCAGGCCGTGACCGAGGAGGGCACCTTCAAGAATGCCGACGAGCTCCGCGAGCTGTACCGCTCGAAGGGCATCACCGAGGACAAGGACATCATCGCCTACTGCCGAATCGGCGAGCGCTCGTCGCACAGCTGGTTCGTCCTGCACGAGCTCCTTGGCTTCAAGCGCGTGCGCAACTACGACGGCTCGTGGACCGAGTGGGGGACCCTCGTCGGCGTGCCGATCGAGAAGGGCGCGCCGGCGACCGTCGCCGGCTGACTTGCACCTGGCCGAGCGTGCCTCAGGCGCGTCCGGCGAGCGCCTCCACGAGGACGGCCTCGGTCGGGGTGGAACCCAGCCCGAGGCGCGATCCCACGCGCGCGGCAAGCGGTGGCTCGAGGTAGGTCGACTCCAGCGTGGGCCATGCCGCCTCGGCGAACACCTGTGCCGGCGTGCCGTCGAGGAGGATCCGGCCCGCACCCATCACGATCACCCGCGCGAACGTCTCGGCGACAAAGCGCATGTCGTGGCTGATCGCGATGACCGTCCGGCCCTCGCCGGACAGGTTCGCCACGATCTCCTGGATCCGGGCCACCCCACGCGCGTCCTGGCCCGTCGTCGGCTCGTCGAGAACGAGGATCGGCGTGTCCATTGCGATGACCGAGGCGAGCGTCAGCAGCTTCCGCCTCGAGAACCCGAGGTCGTACGGGTTCGTCTCAGCCGCCTCGTTGAGCCCGACTGCAGCCAGCGCCCGGTCGACCGCGGACCGAAGTGCCGCGCCCTCCAGGCCGAGATTCGAAGGCCCGAAGGCGACCTCCGCGCCGACCTTCCCGGAGAAAATCTGGCGGTCCGGGTTCTGGAACGCGAGGCCCACGTCCCGAGCAAGCTCGGCCACATGCCGCCGCCCGACCTCCTTCCCGTGCATGAGCACGCGCCCGATCGTCGGCCGGAGCAGGCCGTTGAACTGGCGGACGAGCGTCGACTTGCCCGAGCCGTTCTGGCCCACGATTACCACGCGCGTTCCCGATTCGATTCGCAGGTCGACATCGCGCAGGGCAACCGTCCCATCCGGGTACGTGAACCCGACCTGCTCGCAGACGATGGCCTCCGTCCCGCTCATCCGGTGCCGGTCCCGCTCACGTGTCGAGCGCCTCGAGGCCGGCCGCCGCGACGCGATCGCCGAAGCCGCCCGATTCCATTGCCCGACGAATCGATACCGCCTCCGGCGAGCGGACGCCGTGTGTGCCCAGATCCTCCGCGCCGAGCACCGTCGCGGCCGAACCTCGAGCGACGATCCGGCCGGCGTCCAGCACGACCACCTCCTCGGCGAGGCGAGCGAGGAGGCTTGTCTTGTGCTCGACGATGAGGATCGCGGTGCCGAGCTTCGTCGCGAGATGGGCGAGGGCGTCACCGACGAGGCGAGTCCCCGCCGGATCGAGCTGGCTTGTCGGCTCGTCGAGCACCAGGGCACCCGGGCGCATGGCGATC
>JBBRNM010000157.1:0-1812 GCA_038230295.1 Candidatus Limnocylindrales bacterium | reverse complement strand
GGCATGGGCCTGATCGGCGTCCTGACCGTCGAACTGTTCCTGATGCGTGATGGCTCGCTGGTGGTCAACGAGCTCGCGCCGCGGGTCCACAACAGCGGCCACTGGACGATCGAGGGTGCCGCGACGAGCCAGTTCGAGCAGCACGTCCGGGCGATCTGCGGCCTGCCGCTGGGCTTGGTGGAGCTGCGATCGCCTGCCGCGGCGATGGTCAACCTGCTCGGCGGCGGGGATCGCCGGCCAACGGCGATCCAGGGCCTTCGCGAGGCGCTCGCGGTCCAGGACACGCACCTCCATCTCTACGACAAGCGCGACGTCTTCGAGCGCCGCAAGATGGGCCACGTGACCGCCCTCGGCGCGACGACCGACGAGGCGCTCGGCCGTGCTCGCGAGGCGGTCTCGCACCTGCGCTGGGACGCGCCCGGCGGGGCGCCGGCGGGGAAGGAAAGGGCGGCGAATGGCTGATCGGCGGCCGGTCGTCGGGGTCGTCGGCGGCAGCCGGTCGGACTTTCCGATCCTCGAAAAGGCGACGGCCCTGCTCGAGATGCTCGATGTCCCGTGCGAGCTGAAGGTCGTGTCGGCGCACCGGAGCCCGGATCACCTGTTCCGGTACGCGGAGGGCGCGACCGCACGTGGCCTGCGGGTGATCATCGCGGGCGCGGGCGGGGCCGCCCACCTGCCGGGAATGCTGGCCTCGAAGACGCTCCTGCCGGTCATCGGCGTGCCGATCCCGACGCAGCACCTCGGTGGCCTGGATTCGCTGCTCTCGATCGTCCAGATGCCGCGCGGAATCCCCGTCGCGACCGTTGCGATCGGCAACGCCGAGAACGCGGCCCTCCTCGCTGCCGAGATCCTGGCGCTCAATGACAGCGCCCTGTCCGAGCGCCTCGAGGCCTATCGCGCCGATCAGACCCGGATGGTCCTCGAGGATCCTTCGAACACGGAAACGGCCGGCACGTAGGCCAGGCCCGAGTGGACGATCCTCGCTACGAGCCGGGCATGCCGGTGCTGGACCGGCAGGCGGTCCCGGACCGGCAAGCCGACCAGGCCGCGCCCCCGGCCTCGGCCGCGCCACGTCGGGTCATCGACCGCGTCCCCGAGACGGCGCCCACGCCGCTCCAGCGCCACTACATCACCCTGTCCGCGCCGGCCCTCGTGGCCGGATTCGTGGCGATCACCGCGCTCGAAACCGGATCGCCGCTGTCGAGCCCCCTGGTCAAGCTCTGCGTCGCCGTCGGGACGTCGCTCCTGATCGTCGCCAATGCCGACGCGATCCTGCGAATCTGGCGAAGCGCCTGGGCGTGGATGCCGGTGAACCGGGATCGGGGCCTCTTCCGGCTGGCCTGGGTCGCCGCCGGCGTGCTCGGCCTCGTGATCATCGTCGCGGGCGCCGCGATCGTCCTGGCCGCGTAGGCGCGCACGAGACGTGGCCGGCGACCGGGGCCGCGACGCCCGCGCGAGCGACATTGAATCCGGTCTCGGCGTCCCCGACTGGATCGCCCACTCGCTGAAGCACTGCTCACGCTGCGGCGCGGAGCTCGCCTTCGGGGCTGTGGATGGCGAGGACCGCGATCGGCTGGCGTGCCACACGTGCGGCCTCGTCGCGTACGTCAATCCGCGCCTGGTCGTGACGACGATTCCCGTGACGGATGCCGGCGAGGTCGTCCTCATCCGGCGGGGGATCGAGCCCGGCCGCGGATCCTGGGCCCAGCCCGGCGGCTTCCTCGAGATCGACGAGACGGTCGGCGAGGCGGCCGTTCGCGAGACGCTCGAGGAGACCGGCCTGATCGTCGAGCCGGGCGAGATCGTCGGGCT
>JBBRNM010000156.1:0-1979 GCA_038230295.1 Candidatus Limnocylindrales bacterium | reverse complement strand
TCCGGTATCGCCATCCTTGACGGCGTACTCGGCAATGGTCTCCTGCTTCGCTTCAGGCGCGAGCGGCACTCGGTCCTCCGACACGAACGTGACTACGGTTACTTTCCACTCTGGCTATGACCGGCGAATGGTAGCAGCCGACCTCGCATCGGGCAAACCAGCCGAGGCAGGCTCTGGGCCACCGGCGAGCTCGATCCGCACCCGGCGCCCCTCGCCAACCGGCGGCGTTTCGATTCTCAGGCCCGATGCAGCCACCTGAACGCGGCCGAGCGGCGCCGCCCCCTCCCCGGCGGAACCGGCCGCCGTGATCCTGGCGGGATACGTGCCGGGCGGGGGCAGCGCGACCGGCATCGGCGTGGCGACGGATCCATCCGCGCCGACGGTCCCGGTCACCGCATATGGTCGGCCAAGGAGGCGCGCTGCGTCACCCAGACGGCCCTCCGCAATGGCCCGCCGGATCTCGCCGCTGCTCACCGGCCGGCCGTCGACCAGAAGCGGCGGCACGACCTCGACCGCGTATCCCATGGACCGGCCCAGGTCGGCAACGGTCTCTGGGGTCCCGAGCCGATCGTGCCCGAAGGCGGATTCGGGCGTCATCAGGAAGCCCGCCAGATCGACCCGCTCGGCGATCGACCGGACGAACGCGTCGTACGGCGTCATCCGCAGGGCGACGTCGAAGGTCGCCACCACCGTCGCCTCAACGCCCGCGGTCGCGAGCCGGGCATGGCGTTCGTCGGGATCACACAGCAGCGGCGGCGCCGCCCCGGTCAGGATCTCGTCGGGGTGGTGATCGAACGTGATCACGACGGGCCTGGCCGCGTGCTCGGCCGCGGCGCGCCCAAGCGCATCGAGCAGGTAGAGATGGCCCAGGTGCAGCCCGTCGAAGACGCCGACCACGACGAACACTCGACCAATCGACGGATCGAGCGCATCGATCCCGTGAACGACCTTCATCCGATGAGCATCTTCGTGGGCTGCAGCCGCCGACCGTCGAGCTTGCCCATACCGACGATGCGCCCGAGGCCGTCAACGAGCCGGATGGGGCCCTCGTCAGGGACGTCACCGACGCCCGCCTCGGGCCGGATGAACCGGCCCATTGATGCGTCGGCGATCTCGGTGTCGGAGAGGTGGATCAGCGGAATCGCGTCGAGGCCGAAATCGGCCGGGAGGAGCAGTGGTCGGATGCCGTCGGGCCCGATCGCCGCGGCGTCACGAAGCGTGTCGAGGGTCAAGGCGTTCTCGAGCCGGAATGGCCCGCTTCCGGTCCGAACGAGGCCGCACAGGTACGCGCCCGAGCCCAGCCGCTCCCCGAGGTCGCGGGCGATGGCGCGGACGTAGGTCCCGGCCGAGCAGCGGACGTCAACCTCGGCGATGGGCCGGCTCGGATCGCTATCCTCCCAGGCCACCAGGTCCAACTGATGGATCGTGACCGCTCGTGGGCTGAGCTCCGGGATCTCGCCGGAGCGAGCGATCTTGTAGGCCCGTCGGCCCCCGATCTGGACCGCCGAGTAGGGCGGGGGCTGCTGGAGCTGCACACCCAGGAATCCCGCGAGGCCCGTCTCGACCGCCTGGCGGGTCGGCGGCGGACCGTCGGCGGGGGTCAGCTCGCCGTCGAGATCGTCGGTCGTCGAGGTCGCGCCGAAGCACATCGTCGCTCGATAGGCCTTCTCATCCCCGAGGTGGTACTCGACGAGTCGCGTCGCCTGGCCGAGGAAGAGCGGGAGTGCGCCGGAGGCGAACGGGTCGAGCGTCCCGCCGTGCCCGATTCGTCTGGTCGAGGCGAGGCGCCGCACGAGCGCGACGACGCCGTGGGAGGTCGGGCCGGCCGGTTTTGCGACGACGAGGACGCCGTCCATCCCCGGGGCGTCCGGCTGCCTTGGCATCGCGCTGCCTAGGGGCGAAGGGCGGCGACGAGCCGCTCGGCCTCGGCCAGGACTCGCTTCCGCGCTTCGGCGAGGGGAGCAGCCACCGAGGCGCCC
>JBBRNM010000155.1:0-2012 GCA_038230295.1 Candidatus Limnocylindrales bacterium | reverse complement strand
GCGTGAGACCGCGGTGCCTCGGTCACGGGGCGCCGTTGCCCAGGTTCTGGACGATCAGGATGATCGCGGGCCCAAGAATGACGACGAACAGCGAGGGAAAGATGCACCCGACGAGCGGGAACAGCATCTTGATCGGGGCCTGGGCGGCCTGCGCCTCGGCGCGCTGGCGGCGCTCGATGCGGAGCTGCTCGGACTGGACCTGGAGGACCTTCGAGATCGAGACGCCGAGCTGCTCGGCCTGGATGATCGCGCCGATGAAGTTGGTGAGCGGCTGGACCTCGGTCCGCGGGATCATGTCGCGCAGGGCGTCGCGGCGGGACTTGCCGACTCGCACCTCGGCGAGCGCCCGCCGGAACTCGTCGACGAGCGGTCCCTTGAGCTTCTCGACGACCTTGCCCAGCGCGGCGTCGAAGCCGAGCCCGGCGCGGACGGAGATCGTGAGCAGGTCGAGCGCGTCGGGGATGCCGACGAGGATCTTCTTCTGGCGAGCCTTGACCCGGCGACCGAGCCAGAACTCCGGGCCGATGTAGCCGATCCCGGCACCCACGAGCGCGAGCAGGGTGCCCATCAGAAGGTCATGACCGAGGACGCCGATCACGAGGAAGAACGCCGCAGCGCCGATGCCGGCACCGATCGCCTTGATCCCGAGCCAGTCGCTCACGCGCATGTCGCCGGGATTGCCGGCCATCGCCAGGCGCTTTTCGGTTCGCTCGCTGAACGAGGTGGACGTGATCCTGGCCACGGAGTTCGACAGTCGCGCCGCCAGCGGCTTGATCGTCCGGTCGAAGAACGGCATCTGGAGCTCGAGCTCCTGGAGGTCCTTCGCGGTCATCGCCCCGAGCTGATTCAGACGCGTTCGGAGCGGGTCTTCGCCGCGGGATCCGGTGATGCCGACGAAGATCATGATGATCGCGATCGCGGCGACCGCGCCGACGATGATGGGGACGGGCATGGCCTAGACCTCGATGTCGACGATCTTGCGGATGATCTGGAAGCCGATGAACATCGCCACGCCACCGATCACGAGGAGGATCACGCCGATCGGGATGCCGATGAGATCCGGGGGCTTGGCGAACATCGGTGCGAAGAAGGTCGGGGCAATGACGAACAGGATCGCGGCAAGGCCGATCGGGAGGCCAGCGACGACGTAGCCTGACAGGCGCTGCTGGGCCGTCAGCGTGTTGATCTCGCCCTTGATCCGGACGCGCTCGCGAATGGTGAATGCGATCGAGTCGAGGATCTCGGCGAGGTTGCCGCCGACCTGGTGCTGGATCGCGATCGCCGTCGCCATGAGCTCGAAGTCCTCGGACTTCACGCGGCGGACCATGTTCTCGAGGGCGACGTCGAACGGCAGGCCGAGGTTGACCTCGCGGATGACGCGCCCGAACTCGGTATTGATCGGCGGCCGGGCCTCACGCACGACGAGCTCGATCGCCTGGAGGAACGAGGAGCCGGCCCGCAGCGCGTTCGCGATCAGCGTGATGGTGTCCGGCAGCTGCTTGTTGAAGGCCGAGAGTCGCGACGACTTGCGCCGCCGCAGCCAGAACCGCGGGATCATGAAGCCCAGGAAGAGCGCCAGGAGCAGCATCAGCGGGCTCTGCAGGGACGACACGACGAAGCCGAGCAGGAAGAACAGCACCGGCAGGCCGACGATCGCCCCGACCCAGATCGCGAGGAACTCGGATGGCTTGAGCTTCAGGTCCGCGGCGCCGAGGTCGCGGAGCAGGTTCGCCCCGAAGTCGCGCTTCTCGACGGCCTTGTTCAGGACGCCGAGGGCCGCCGACTGCTGGATGAGCTCCGCGATCGAGTCGCCCTTCTTGCCGGGCGTTTCCGCCCGGCCGGACGCCGCGTAGCGCTCGAGGCGCTCGAGCGTGATTCCGCCGGAGCCGGCCGTGGCCAGCCCCAACGCGATCAGGACGATCGAGACCGCGGCGACCGAGGCGATGATGATGGTCACGGGCATGCGGGTTTCTCCGGGCCTAGAACGCGAAGCCGAAGATGCCGTTGGGGAG
>JBBRNM010000154.1:0-2090 GCA_038230295.1 Candidatus Limnocylindrales bacterium | reverse complement strand
GGCCAGAAGGAGCGCCATGAGCGGCCGTCGGATCATGACCGCGGATGAGATCCGCCGGGCCGTGATTCGGATCTCCCACGAGATCGTCGAGAAGCAGGCCGGCACGGACGGGCTCGTCCTCGTCGGCATCCAGCGCCGCGGGGTCCCGCTTGCCGCCCGCCTCGCCGCGGCGATCGAGGAGAACGAGGGCGTCCGGCTCCCCGTCGGAGCGCTGGACATCACGTTCTATCGAGACGACCTCTCCACCCTCGGGCTCGCCCCCGTCGTGAAGGGCACGGAGCTGCCGTTCGAGATCGCGGGCGCGACGGCGGTCCTCGTGGACGACGTGCTCTACACCGGCCGAACGGTTCGCGCCGCGATGGATGCGCTGCGCGAGTTCGGTCGGCCCCGCGCCATCCGGCTCGCGGTCCTCGTGGATCGCGGCCATCGCGAGCTGCCCATTCGAGCCGACCATGTTGGCAAGAACGTCCCGACGTCCCGGGACGAGGTCGTTCGGGTGCGGGTGGAAGAGGTCGACGGCGAGGACGCAGTCGACATCGAGCAGGCGACCGCGGCCGTCGCCGGCGGGAATCGCTGAGCGGTGGTCCTCGCGAGCCCTGCGGGGGAGGCCGGGGCGGCCGGGGCGCTCGCGCCCGTCGTCGCCGAGAGCGGTTGGCGGCATCGCCACCTCCTCGACACGGATGTCCTGAGCCTGGCCGACGTCGAGCTCGTCATGCGGACGGCCGAGTCGATGGCCGAGGTCGTTGCCGGTCGATCGCCGGCGCGCGAGACCCTTCGTGGCCTCAATGTGACGAACCTCTTCTACGAGGCCTCGACGCGAACGCGGGTCAGCTTCGAGGTCGCCGCCCGGCGGCTCGGTGCGGAGGTCGTGAACGTGTCGGCGTCCGGCTCATCCGTCGAGAAGGGTGAATCGCTCCTGGATACGATGCGGACCCTGGAGGCCACCGGCGCGGACGTGCTCGTGATGCGGCACGGGACGTCCGGGGCGCCCTACCTCGTCGCTCGGGGGTTCGGCGGGAATGTGGTCAACGCCGGCGACGGCCGGCATGCCCACCCGACGCAGGCCCTCCTCGACCTGTACACGATGCGAGCCCACCTGCCCGCGGGATCGGTCGCCGGTCGCAAGGTGGCGATCGTCGGCGATGTGCTCCACTCCCGCGTCGCCCGCAGCAATCTCTGGACGCTCACCGCGGCAGGCGCGGACGTCTGGGTCTGTGGTCCCGCGACGCTCCTTCGCGGCTTCGAGGCCTGGGGCGCGGCCGGGGTCGCCGGCGCTCGCCAGTTCATGGTCACGTCGGACCTCGACGCGGCGATCCGCGATGCCGACGTGGTCATGACGCTCCGAATCCAGAAGGAGCGAATGGCGAGCGGGTTGCTCCCGTCGCTCGGCGAGTACGCCGGCCGCTACGGAATCACGCGGGAGCGGCTCGCCCTCGCGGCTCCGGGCGCGATCGTCATGCATCCCGGCCCGATGAACGAGGGCGTCGAAATTGCGCCCGACGTCGCGAACGGGCCTCAGTCGGTGATCGCCCAGCAGGTCGCGAACGGCGTTCCGATGCGGATGGCCGTGCTCGAGCTCCTGGTCGGCGCGCGGACCGTCGCGTGACGCGGGGCGCCGGTGCGGTCGAGGCCGGGGGCGAGGTCGGCAAGCCGGTCGACCTCGAGATCAGCCGGGCGTGGCTGGTCGACCCGGTAGTCGGGCGTGAAGGACCAGGGGAGATCGTCGTCGGCAACGGGATCGTCGAGGCGGTGACCTGGCTCGAGGGCCCGGATGCCGAAGGCATCGACGATTGCGGCGTCGTCGTCGCGCCCGGGTTCGTCGACCTGCACGCGCACTTCCGCGAACCGGGCAACACGGCCGCCGAGACGATCGCCAGCGGGCTTGCCGCCGCCGCACACGGCGGGTTCACGACCGTGTGCCTCATGCCGAACACGAGCCCCGCGCTCGATCACCCGTGGCTTCTCGGCGGCGTGAAGGCGGCGGCGGGCGCGTCGGGATCGCCCGTGGAGGTCCTCGTCTATGGCGCCGCGACGGCGGGTCGGGCCGGCGAGCAGCTGGCACCGCTCGGCGCGCTGGCCGGTGCGGGCGC
>JBBRNM010000153.1:0-2177 GCA_038230295.1 Candidatus Limnocylindrales bacterium | reverse complement strand
GATCGTGATCTGGCGCTTGGGAATGCGCAGGCTCACGTCCTTGAGGTTGTTCTCGCGGGCGCCGTGGATCTCGATGTACTCGGTCATGACCCAAGGCTAGCCGAACGCATCCTCTGGTCAGTCGGCCGGCGCATCCATCGGCTGCCGCCAACTCCGGAGTTGGTCATGGCGTCAATGCGGCGGGTCCACGTTGAGCAGCGCCCGCCTCGACCCCCTGGTTCCACCCCCTATGCAGCATTGCATGCAAACGTGGCTGAACGAGCTTGCCCATGTGCTCGAACCGCCACCTGGGCGAAGGGGCGAGCACGCTCACGGCGATCCGAATGCAGTACTGCATAACGCGGCGAAACTCCGGGTAACGTCCGCTGGGCTTGGGCGGGACCCCGCGCGCGGCCCTTCCGGGCACAAGCTCGAGGGCCGCTGCGTCAGTGCTGCGGCTGCGCGGATCGCGCCTCCCACAGGACGTGCTCGGGCGTTTCGAGCTGGAACGTCGAGTGGTTGATGTCGAAGTCGTCGGCCAGGCATCGGCCCAGGTGATCGAGCACGTCGCCGGGTCGGCCATCCGGGGTGAGCACGACGTGAGCGGAGACAACGTTCATGCCGCTGGTGATCGTCCACGCGTGAAGGTCGTGGACGTCGGTCACGCCCGGCGCCTCGAGGATGTGCCGCTCGACCTCGGCGAGATCGACGCCCTTCGGGGTCGCCTCCAGGAGCACATCCAGGCTGTCGCGCAGGAGGGCGATCGTTCGCGGAACGATCAGCACCGCGATCAGGATCGAGGCGACGGCGTCTGCCTGTCGCCAACCGGTCGCGAGAATCACGACTCCCGCGACGAGGACCGACGCAGCGCCCAGCAGGTCGCCGGCTACTTCCAGGTACGCACCACGGACGGTGAGGCTCTCCGTCCGTCCCGGCGTCAAGAGGCGCAACGAGACGAGGTTCGCCGCGAGCGCGATCACGGCCACGCCCACGACGATGCCCGGCTGGACGTCGGACGGAGCGGTGAACCGCCGGACAGCTTCAGCCAGGATGAACAAGGCGATCCCGAGGAGCAGGATCGCGTTGGCGGCCGCTGCCACGATCTCCACTCGGTAGAGGCCGAATGTTCGCCCGCCCGTCCGCGGTCGGGCGGCGACCCACACGGCGGCGAGCGATAGCCCAATGCCCGACACGTCGGCGAAGACGTGGCCCGCGTCGGCCAGCAACGCGAGCGAGTTGCTGGCAATCCCGGAGATCAGCTCGACCACCAGGACGACCGCGCTGATCCCCATCGCGGCCCCGAGGTGCTTCGAATGACGGCCGGCAGCGGAGTGTGAGTGCTGCACGCTCGGAGGTTACCCCCCGCTCCGGGCCAGCGCGAGCATGCGCACCGAGGTCCGAGGAGCGCCGATCGGGCAGGCACGCTCCGGTTCGGTATCCGGGCCGGTGACCGTACACTCGTGATCGACCGGCCGTCGTCGCCCGGAGTAGGGGAGGGAGCTTGGCCCAGCCGACCCTGGCGCCTGCCGCGCTCGCCCAGAAATGGGTCGATCCGTCATCCACGACCTGGCTCTTGGCGGGTGCCTTGATCTTGCTTCTGAGTGGGTGCTCGCCGGTCGTGTACTCGTCCGCGACGCCCAGCCAGCCAGCAGTCGGCCTGGATGCTGCATCGTCAGGGCTGTGCCAGGCGATCGCAGCGCTTCCCGACCGAGCCGGGGCCGAGCGCGCCTTCACCAACCTTGCGCACGATCACCTCCACGACCTGGCCGCGGATCCTCGGCTGGACCGCTCGCTCTCGGCGAAGGTCCTTGAGGCGATGCAGGCGATCGAGGTCGATTTCAGCCGACCTTCGGATGTCGCCGTGCTGACTGGCGACCTGGCGGTCCTTTGAGATTCGACGGATGCCGCTCTGCGGGCTGTCGGCGTTCAAGCGCCGGCGTGTACCGAATGAGGCGCGCATCGCCGACGCGGTCCGTCCGGATCACGCTCAGCGCGATCCTCATCGCCACTGTGTCGAGTTGTGCCCAGGCGCAGGCTCCGCAGCCGAGTCCCTCCACCAGCGACCAGGGCATCGTCGCCGAAGTCGCCACCTACCAGCTGGTCGCCGGTCGATCTGGACGACTGCTCGTCGCGCTGCTGACCGGGGACGATCGGTGGCTCAGCTTCGGCAGCGTCGGGATGGCCTTCAGCTACCTCGG
>JBBRNM010000152.1:0-2204 GCA_038230295.1 Candidatus Limnocylindrales bacterium | reverse complement strand
GGACGCTCCTCGCCGATGATCCGCTCCGCCTCGGCGAGGCTCGTCGCCGCGCGAACCACGAACAACCCGTGGTTCAGCGTGAGCTCGATGAGATCGACGACGAGCTGCCGATCGTGGAGCACGAGCGCCCGCCGTGCTGCGACTGCCGGCGCGCTGACAGGACCATCCATTGAGCCGAAGCCTCAATTCATTGTCGCTGAAGGAATTACCAGGTTCTTCAGCCGGTCGGAAAACCCTCTCTCTCGGCGTCGTGAAAACGTTGGCGCGCGGCAGATTCGGCGTCCGAGGCCGTTTCTACCTTGCGCAGTTGAGGCAAGGAATCTCGTTCTGCAGCCCGCCAGTCGCCGAGAAGTTTCGCCGCCGAATGACGATCGACGCGCTTCTCACTTGCCAAGCCGACAGTCTCCAGTTCGTCCCGAGTTGACGTCGACGGAGCCCACATCGACACGAGACGGTCGGCCCAGCTCCGGATATTGCATTTTGCAGCGGTGTGTCGTCTGTACTTCACCGGACATACAGGAGGCACTCTCGAGTCATCCAGCATCCCGCGCCCAACCGCGTCGTAGAAATCGTGACGGGTTGTCATGACGTCGCGGAGAGATGCGCCAACACTGCCACCAGAGTCCGGGATCAAGGCAGCTTTGCGATGCCCGGATTCGCGCTTTTACGAGAAGGCCAAGGACGGCGTCGTCGTCACCCAGGAGGAGCGGCGCTCGTAACGTCCGGTCGCATCCATGCACGACCTCGCGCCGTGAGGCACGACGGTCGTGCTCCAGCCAGGAGGTGTACATGAGAAACGGTGGCGTCGGAATCATCGGTGTGATCGTCATCGTCCTGGTGATTCTCTTCTTGCTCGGCGTCATCAAGCTGTAGCCGCATGCCGTCCTCGCCCACTCGCGCTCGCCCGCCTCGCGCGAGGCGGGCGACCTTGCCGAAGACTCGCGCGTTGATCGTGGCCGCGGCCCGATCGGGCTTCCTCCGCGACCTGGGGCATCCCCGACCCACTCGCGATCTCATTCACCGCGCCGCCACGCGCCCGGCCACCCGGGAGATGGCGAATCTGGGGCTCCTTTTTCTGCCCGTCCGCTTTGTCCCGCTGGGCTGGCTGGCGAAGTGGGCGACTCCGAGGGCCCTGCGTCGCCTCGTCAACACGCCGGTGGGCCGCCATCTGCCGGACGAATCCGGCAGGGCTCGATGACATGAAATCCGACACTGACGCTGTTCAAGCTGTTGATCCGCACGCCAATCAACTTCTGGACGCTCTTCCGCAGAGGGAACTTGACCGGATCGCATCGGCACTCGAACCGGTGACCCTGCCGCGACCGACGGAGCTCGAAGCAGCCAACGAAGAGATCGAGTTCGTGTACTTCCCGACGAGCGGGATCGCCTCGATCATCTCCATCGATGAAGATGGCGCGACGGTCGACACGGCGATGATTGGCCGCGAGGGGATGACGGGTCTGTCGGTCTTCCTCGGGACCGGCCGGTCGCCGATGCGGACGATCGTTCAGGTGCCGCTGACCGCCCTGCGGCTGCGATCCCAGGCGCTCCGCGACGAGCTCGACCGCGGTGGGGTGCTCGTCGCGCTCCTGCAGCGCCACACGCAGGTGGTGATGGTGACGATGGCACAACTCATCCTCTGTAATCGTGTCCATCGGCTTGACCAACGGGCTGCCCGCTGGTTGCTCCAGGTCGACGAACGCATCGATAGGAAGCCCTTCGCGGTGACGCAGGAGTTCCTCGCCCAGATGGTCGGTGTTCAGCGGCCTGCCTTATCGGTCGCGATGCGTCAGTTCAAGGGCGACGGCCTGGTCGCCTACTCACGGGGCCAGATCAGGATCGCGGATCGCGACGGACTACTCGCGAAGTCGTGCGCCTGCATCACGGTGATCAGCGCCGAGGCGGACCGGCTTCGCCAAACGCTCGATCACCTGGAAACCTGACACGTCGGTTCCACGCCCGCTAACGATCAGTTGCGGGGCGTTTCGCCCCCGCTCGCTCCGCCGCCCCAGCCGGCATTCGAGAAGGCCGGGACGAAGCGGTAGCCCTTGCCGGGAACCGTGGCGATGAAGCGCGGGTGGCGATAGTCGTCCTGGAGCTTGATGCGGAGGCTCCGGACATGCCGGTCGACGATATTGCTCTCGGCCACGAAATCCGTTCCCCAGATCGCGTCGAGGATCTCCTCCCGGGTCACGATCCGGCCG
>JBBRNM010000151.1:0-2239 GCA_038230295.1 Candidatus Limnocylindrales bacterium | reverse complement strand
CGCTCGAGGCGGATCACCTGGTCGGCGAGGCTGCCTCGACGGCTGAGGAGCACGGCGCGGGCGGCCGCCTGGAGGAGGATCCGGTCCTCGGCCGAGAGCTGGTCGCCGCGGAGGATGTAGACGCCACCGCCGCTCACGCCACCCGAGTTCACGAGCGTCGACTGGCTGGTCCGGACGAGCGTCTCGAGGACGACCCGCAGGTCCTCGCTGTACGTCACCGACTGCTCGTTGATGATCACGAGGTCGACATCGAGGAGCTTGAGGCGCCAGTACTCGTGGGCCCGCAGCAGCTGGCGGACGATGTCGACGTCGGCGGCCTCGTCGATCCGGACGAGGATGATCGGCCGGTCTCCGGAGACCCCGTGGACCCACAGGTCGCGGGCGCCCCGCTCGTTCCGGGCCAGCAGCGTCGGCGCCGGCCGGAGCGAGGGGTCCGAGTAGAGGATCCGGTTCGCGAGGCGCTGGAAGAGGTGGGCCTCGTCGGCGTCGATGCCGAGGTGGTGGAGCTGGACCTGGGCCTGGGTCCAGGCGAGGGTCGCGGCGCGCTCGAAGCTGGCCGCATCGCGGTTCTTGTCGGCGAGGTCGAGGACCGCGTCGCGCGAGTCGGCGACGACGGTCGAGAAGATCACATGGGCGGTCGCTCCCGGCTCCAGGTTCACCCGGCAGCGGAGGCTGAAGATCGGGTCCAGCACCGCGCCGACCGTGTTCGACAGTGGCCGGCCGTCGATGACCGAGACGGGCGAGCGGACCGACCGCCCGCGACCCAGGAAGCGGGCCCGGTCGGTCTCGTACTGGAGGACGCCCGTGCCGTATTCCTCCACCGCCACGACGTGGGCCGCCCAGACCTGGCGCTCGTCCGCGGCGCGGGGCCGGCGGGTCGCGACGAGAGCCCCGAGCTCGGCAACGAACTCCGTCTGGACGAAGAGGTTCTGGAACGCCGGATGGGCCACGTCGGCCGCCTGGGGGGCGAGGGCCAGCTCCGCGTACGAGGTGAGCTCGATCTCGCGGCTCCGGGAGCCGAGGTTCGTGATCGTGAGCCGCCGGATCTCGGCGTCGTGCTCGGCCGAGACGACGACGGTCAGGCCCGTGGCGATGGAGCCGTCGCGGCGCGCGAACTCGGCGTGCTCCTCCGCGTAGCTGACCTCGTAGGTGTCGGCCTCGGCCCCGCTCGGCTGGTAGCCCGCCGACCAGACCCTGCCCGACGCGGTGTCGCGGAGGAAGAGGTAGCTGCCCCAGGCGTCGCGGGTGGCATCCTCCCGCCAGCGGTTGACCGCGATGTCGCCCCAGCGGCTGTAGCCCGACCCGGCGGCGGTGACCATCACGGCGTACCGGCCGTTCGACAGGAGGTGGGTCCGCGGCGTCAGGTCGTGGGGCGACTTGAACCGGCGCAGGACCGGCGGCAGGAGGTCCCGGACCTCGGCGCTGCCCTTGACCTCCTCGGCTCGCGGGCGGGCCACGAGGACGTCCCGCGGCACCCGCTCCTGGAGCAGCAGCTCGGTCGCCTCGACCATCGGGTCGGCGTGGAAGCGCTCGACCATGACCTGCTCGTGGAGGACGTTGTCGATCGCCAGGAGGGCCATCCCCTGGTGGTGGGCCATGTAGCTCTTCACGACGGCGACCGAGGCGCCCTCGGGCAGCCGGCGGGCCGTGTAGTCGAGCGCTTCGCGGTAGCCGTAGGGTCCGGCGGCGCCGGCCTGACCGAGCCGGCCGAAGTTCCGAACCGCCGCAGCCGGGTCGACCATTGCCGCGAGGGCGGTGGCATACGGGGCGACGACGAGATCGTCGCTCAGACCACGCTTGAGCCCGAGACCGGGCACGCCGAAGCCCGAGTACTGGTAGGTCTGGTCGAGATCGCGGGCGTTGAAGCCCGATTCGGAGATGCCCCACGGGACGCCGCGCTCGTTGCCGTAGCTGATCTGCCGAGCGACGACGAGCCGGTAGGTCTGGTCGATGAGGCTCCGGGCCGGGGCGCGCATGACCAGGGCCGGCATCAGGTACTCGAACATCGAGCCGGACCAAGAGATCAGGGCCGAGCCGCGCCCGACCGGGGTGAGCGGCCGGCCGAGCCGGAACCAGTGCTCGGGCCCGACGTCGCCCTTGGCGATCGCGAGGAAGCTGGTCAGGCGGCACTCGGAGGCGAGGAGGTCGTAGTAGCTCGGGTCGAGGATCCCGTCGCGAACGCGAAAGCCGATCGAGAAGAGCTTCCGAACCGGATCGAAGACGATCCCGAAATCGGTCT
>JBBRNM010000150.1:0-2249 GCA_038230295.1 Candidatus Limnocylindrales bacterium | reverse complement strand
GGGCCGGGGGATGAGTCTGGGCCGGGGGGATGAGTCTGGGCCGATGACCGGGGCGTAGACTCCCGCCCGATGCCTCACGTTCAGACGGTCCTCGGGTCGATCGCGCCGGCGGATCTCGGCTTCACGTTGCCGCACGAGCACACGGCCATTGCGCTGTGGCACGTCCCCGATCGCTGGGATTACTGGGAGCTCACGCGCGACCCCGAGATCATCCGGCCCGAGCTCGAGCGCTTCCGCGACCTCGGCGGGACGGCGCTCGCGGATGTCACGCCGGCCGGCCTCGGACGCGATCCGGGCTGGCTCGTCGGGTTGGCGGAGGCGACTGGGCTGCACATCGTCATGGGTTCCGGCTGGTATCGAGGCGCCTACTACCCGGCGGAGGCGCTGATCGATCGCCGCTCGGTCGACGACCTCGCCGATGAGATCGTCGGCGAGCTGGCGGAGGGGATTCCGGGGCCGGACGGTCAGAGCGTCCGGGCTGGGATCATCGGCGAGATCGGCACTGACAAGCCATGGGTGTCGGCCCTCGAGGAGCGGGTGCATCGCGCTGCGGCGCTGGCATCGCGAAGGACCGGGGCGACGATTACGACGCATTCCGTCATGAGCGCGGTCGGGCTGGACCAGCTCCGGATCTTCGAGTCAGAGGGCGCCGATCCAGCTCGTGTCGTCATCGGCCACGCTGATTCGTACCCGGTCCTCGATTACTACCTCGAGATCGTGGGGCGTGGCGCGTCGGTCGAGTTCGACTTCCTCGGGATGAGCTTCACGCCGCAGGAGCGAAAGGGCGAGCCACGGGTGATTCGGCTCTTGCAGGAGCTGCTGTCACGCGGCCACGCCGACCGGATCCTGCTCAGCCAGGACGTCTGTCACAACCAGCAGCTTCGGCACTACGACGGCCACGGCTACACGTACATCCAGGAAACGTTCCTGCCGCGGCTCCGCCACGTCGGCGTCTCGGACGCTGAGATCGAGCAGCTGACCGTCACGAACCCGCGCCGGGCGCTGACGATCGAATAACCTCGGGCGGGGGCGCTCGCGCTGGTCATCCGCTCGCCAGCGAGGCCTCGACCGATAGCGCGACGTTGCCCTTGATGGCCTGCGAGATCGGGCAGTTCTCCTTGGCGTCCTCCGCCAGGCGCGTGAACGTCTCCGCATCGATGCCGGGCACGGCACCGGTCACCTTGAGCGCGGATGACGCGATCTTCCAGCCGGCATCGCCCTGATCGAAGGTGACATCGGCACGGACCTCGAGCGTCGTGGCGGGCGTGCCGTTCTTGGCAAGACGGGAGGAGAGGGCCATCGAGAAGCAGCTCGCGTGCGCGGCGGCCAGCAGCTCTTCCGGGCTGGTCTTGCCGTCGTGGGCGCTCGTCCGCGAAGCCCAGCTGATTGGCAGCCGCGTGACGACGCCGCTCGAGAGGTACTTGATCATCCCGGATCCGCTGACGAGGTCCCCGTTCCAGGTCACGCTTGCGTGGCGAACTTCAGACATCGAGCTCTCTCCTGGATCTCGGGCGCACCGATAGGCACTGCCATCCTCCCACGATCAGGTCCGGAGGGCGGCCCGCACTGCGGTCACGAACGTTCGATGCCGGGCCGTCCGCCGAAACGACGCTCTCGGGCTCGGCGGGCAGCGACCGCGGCGGCGCCAGCAGGTGTCGCAGGACGAGGAAGCGGCGAGCGCCCTCGGAGAGATCTCGCGCGAGCCTGCTGCCACGGGCGCGTCAGGCACGGCCAAGCCGATTCGAAAGCGGAACTGCATGACCGGGTCCCGCCCCACCCTGGTTCGACCCCGTATGCAGCTTTGCATACAAACGTGGCTGAGCGAGCTTGCCTACCCGCTCAAATCGCCCCTTGGGCGAAGTGGCGAGCACGGTCAAGCCGATTCGTATGCAGTACTGCATACGCGGGGGCCAGCCTGGGATCACGGGGATGGGCGGGGGCCGATCAGGCGGGGGCCGATCAGGCGGGGGCCGATCAGGCGGGTGCCTGCGCGAGCGCCTGCTCGAGCCGATCGATGAAGGCTGCCTGCGCTGGATGGATTCGCCGCCGCGCCTCTGTCGCACCGAACCATGCGACCCGGTCGATCTCGGGGATCACGAGCCGACGGGCCGAGCGCGGCGGCCATTCGATCTCAGCTTCGTTCGACGTCGCCAAGGCGGGATCGAGGTCGCCCTCGACCGCCCAGCCGTGGACGACCTTGCCGCTCTTGAGCGTGACCTCGCCAAGCGAAAGCGGCGGCCGGCCCGGAT
>JBBRNM010000149.1:0-2283 GCA_038230295.1 Candidatus Limnocylindrales bacterium | reverse complement strand
TGGGGCTCCTGGAGTCGTCCAAGCACAGCGTCGTCATCCGCGATGCCGGGCATCTCGCGGAGATCGCCGATGGAGATGAAGCGTCGAGGTAGGGCATCGCTGCCAGACCGGGCCGGCCCGCCGCTGCGTCAGACCCTCGCGCCGACGGTCTCCTCGTGTCGGGCCGTCACGCACTTCGCGAATCGAGTTGGACCACGCCAGCGCGGGTAGTCGCTTACCAGATCTGGAGGTCCATCGGGCCGGATCTCGTCATTGGCAACGGCGTCAGCGAGCGCGGACCGCCCGAGGAGTACGTAGCATTCCTGGAGCGCATCCGGCTTGCCGACCAGTTAGTTAGGTGCGAGCAAGCGGCGAATACTTATCCGGCTGTAACCGGCTCGCCGCGTCGGGCTGACCCCTCGGGCCAAAGTTCGATCGTCCGCTACGAGCGGGCCCGTGCCGGCGAGCTGATCGATCTCGATTCTCGTTGCTCGTCAACGAAGGGGCCGGCCCCCCGAGGGAGACCGGCCCCTTGCACGATGGGAGTTACCCCTCGACGCTAGGGCTGGATCGGGCAGTTGAAATCCTGATCGGGGGCCCGTGTGATCGAGACGTCGCCCGCCGTCGCGGCCGCTACAACCGCCTCAGCGGACGTCAATGGCCGCTGAGCGACATTCCAGGACACGAGGTACACCTTCCAATGGCCGCCGTGATAGCCATCGCTGCCCGGGCCGACCGCGGCGACGCCGCCGGTGCCGGGGACTTTGTAGAAGGGATCGGTACCCTCCTTTGGCGTCGCCGACGGCGGCAGGAGCGTTCGGACCTGTGCTCCGTCGAGCCAGATCGTCCCGCGCTCGGGCTGTCCCGCGACGGCGGTGCCTGCAACCGAGGCAAGCAGGGCAGTGACCATGAAACCGCTCATCAATAGTCGTCTCATCGTGATCCTCCATGCGGAGGCCCTGTGTGGGCCGTGTCGCGCCCTGGCAGCACGAGCGAGCGTAACCATCCGTGGTCTTCATGACGGCATGACGACAATCCAATGATGAATCGCCGCGTGGCGGGACGCGCTCGGACGCGGCAGCCGTCTCCATCCGCGCCCGGTTGTCGCGCGCACCGTGCGAGCCCTGCTCGCCGGCAACCCGCTCATACAGATTGTCCGGACGGCTGGGCTCCTGCGGTTCGTCGAGCATCTGACCATCCGAAGCGGCCTGGGCCAGGTAGCGATCCACGTCGTCAGGGACCGTGCCCAGGGTAGCCGCCGGGATGCCGGCCTCCGCCCAGGCGAACCGGTGTATCCCGAGGCTGGCATTCATCCGTTCCGCCAGGCGCCGCCACCCCTTCGATCGGAACGACGGTTGCACCCTTCCGAGTTCCGGGCGGCTGGCCGGGCCGGAGTGGAGCCAGATCACGGACGAGCGATCCACTCGGGCCGGCTGGCCCGCGGCTCGGCGGCGCCTGGAGACGATCGCGTGTGGCGATGAGTACGAACCGAGCGTAGTCCTGCAGCCCAGCGCCTGCAGGACGTTCTTCTGAGCGCGGCGGGGCCCGGCAGCAATCGCGGACGAGTGCGCGTGGGCGGACAATGACGACTCTTGACGATACCGTGGCCCTCTCGGCTGCCAGAGCCGGCTTCGTCGGACTCGAGGCTGTAGGGTTTGGGGCCAGGGTCGCCCGGGGCAGACGAAGGCTTGGTCGGGTCGGGCAGGCGCATCACTTGTAGCTCGACCGCGGACGAAACCGTTTCGCAGGCGCGCCACCGTGTTCATCGAGGTAGATCACGAGCGGGTCGAAACGACCCGCTCGTGCGCCGGTAGTCTTGGGCGGTGAGATCCTGGAGCCGTCCCGTGGTTCCACGGCTGCCAGGGCATGGCCCCGTTCCTCGCATCTACGACACGGCGACGAGACAGGTCGTCGAGGCGCATCCGATCGCTGTCGCCAGCCTGTATGTATGCGGCATCACGCCATACGACGCCACCCACATCGGCCACGCCGCAACCTACCTCGCCTACGACACCCTCATCCGTCTCTGGCTCGACGCCGGCTACGACGTGCGCTACGTGCAGAACACGACGGATGTCGACGACCCCCTCCTCGAGCGCGCAGCGGCGACCGGCGTCGACTGGCGTACCCTCGCCGCGGAGCAGACCGAACTGTTCCGTCGCGACATGGAGAGCCTCGGCGTCATCCCGCCCGACGACTATGTCGCGGTGACCGAGATGATCGCGCAGGTTTCGGATGCCGTGCGCCGCCTCCTCGACCGCGGCACCGCATACCGCGTCGATGACGACATCTACTTCGACAGTG
>JBBRNM010000148.1:0-2371 GCA_038230295.1 Candidatus Limnocylindrales bacterium | reverse complement strand
GCTGTATCGGCGCCTGGCCGCGGGACTCGGCTCGATCCCGGGCCTGCGCCTACGGGGGATCGTGGACCGTGCTCAGTTCGAGCGCCGGACGCCGACGGCCGGCTTCACGCTCGAGGGCTTCACGGCTCGCGAGGTCGCGACGCAGCTCGGCGACCGGGGCATCGCGGTCTGGGATGGCGACTTCTACGCGACTGGGCTCGTCGAGCGACTGGGCCTCGCCGCCGAGGGCCTCGTCCGGGTCGGCCTGACCCACTACAACACGGCCGAGGAGGTCGATCGGCTCATCGGCGAGCTCGGCGAGATCGCCGGCCGCGCTCGAGGCGGTACTGTGACGGCTGGCGCCACGGCTGCCGCCGCAAGGATCTGAGCGAGCTCGCTGGGGTGGTCTCCGGTCCCGTCGACGTCGCCGTCATCGGCGGCGGAATCGTCGGAACGGCGACGGCAGCCTTTCTCGCCGAGGCCGGGGCGAGCGTGGTCCTCTACGAGCGCGAGGCGCTCGCGGCGGGCGCGTCGGGCCGGAACTCCGGGGTCGTCCAGCACCCCTTCGATCCAGCGCTGGTCCCACTGTACGAGGAGACCCTCGCGATCTATCGCCGCGTCGGCGAGGCCGTCGGCCGGCCGATCGCCGCGCTCGATGCCCCGCCGGACGGCCTGCTGCTCGTTTCGCACGATCGGGACGGGGTCAGGACCCTCGCGACCGAGCTTGGCGGCACGTTTCCGGCGCTCCGCCCGGATTTCCTCGAGGGGCTCGTGCTCGAACGGCTGGAGCCGGCCCTGGCGCCGGATGTCTTTGCCTGCCGGCTCGACATCGGCTACCCGATCGTCCCGTCCGCGCCCACCTACGCGTTTGCCACGCTGGCCGAGCGCGTCGGCGTGACGATCCGACTTGGCCGCGAGGCTCGGCCGGTCGTGGAGGTGGGGCGCTGTGTCGGCGTGAGCGTCGGGGGCCGGAACGAGCCTGCCGGCGCGGTCGTCATCGCGGCCGGGCCCTGGACGGGCGAGCTGATTGACTCATCGGGGATGTGGAGCCCGATCCGGCCGGTCTGGGGCGTCGTGGTCGAGACGCTGCTGGCGAACCCGCCGCGGCACGTCATGGAGGAGGCGGAGATGGACGAGGCGCTCGGGACCGGCGATCCCTCTAGGGCTCGCGCCGGCGCTGGGGCGGACGAGCGACCCGAGTTCAGCCTGGTGACCGCCGCTGGCGCGTCCGCTGTCGGCTCGACGTTCCTCGAGACGGAGCCGGATCCGCCGGCCTGGATGGAGCGGTTGCTCGCGCACGGGGCCACGTTCGTACCGGGGATCATGGAGGCGCCGATCCGCGAGGTTCGGGCCTGCGCTCGGCCGATGTCGCGCGACGGACGGCCGGTCGTGGGGGCGACTCCCTGGGTCGACGGTCTGTTCGTCGCCTCGGGCCATGGACCATGGGGAATCTCGACGGGCCCCGCGTCCGCGCGCCAGATCGCCGATCTCGTCCTCGGCCGCGAGTCCGGCATCGATTCGGCCTTCGCTCCCGCACGATTCGCCCCGCCGGCACCCGTGGAGGCTCGCTCATGACTACTGTGCCGACGATCCGTGCCTACGGCGGCCAAAGCCTGACCGCGCCCTTGCGCGATGTCCTCGTCAAGCGGCCGGGACCCGCCTTCGGCAAGGCGTTCGACGATCCGGATCACGGCTTCCTCCACCCGGTCGACCTCGCGGTCGCCGAGCGCGAGCACGACGCGTTCGTGGACCTGCTCGCCTCGCTCGGGCCGACCGTCCACCTGCTCGACGCCGAGATCGGCGATGCGGACCTCGTCTACACCTACGACCCGCTCCTCGTGTCCGATCGCGGGGCGATCCCGCTCCGGCCGGGCAAGCGAAACCGCCAGGGTGAGCCCGCCGCGCTCGAGGCATGGACGACGGCAGCCGGGATTCCGATGGTCGGCCGAATCGAAGCCCCGGGCACGATCGAGGGCGGCGACACGTTCTGGCTGCGGCCGGATCTCTTCTGCATCGGCCGGACGCTCCGAACGAACGAGGAGGGCGTCCGGCAGCTGGCGGCCCTCGTGGGCGGCGACGTGCGCGTCTTCGACGTGCCGTATTGGAAGGGACCGGCCGAGCTCGTCCACCTGATGTCCGTGATCTCGCCCGTCGCCGACGATCTCGCCGTGGTCTATCTGCCGCTGCTGCCGGTCGGGCTGTGGCGCCTGCTGGGTGAGCTCGGAATCCGGACGGTCGAGGTGCCCGAGGAGGAATACCTGACGCTCGGCCCGAACGTCCTCGCCGTCCGTCCAGGCGTCGTAATCCTTGCGGCAGGCAACCCCCGGACCGAGGCAGCCCTCGTCGCGGCCGGCTGCGAGGTCCACACATACGCCGCCACGGAAATTGGCGT
>JBBRNM010000147.1:0-2415 GCA_038230295.1 Candidatus Limnocylindrales bacterium | reverse complement strand
GCTCGTCGTGTTGCCGCGCCAGCGGTGGAACAGCAGGTCGACGTTGCGATCGCCGACCTGGAGGTCGTGGACCGTCACCTTGCCCAGCCAGGCGGGCAGATGCGGTCGATCGAGCTCGAGGATGCCGTCCGCCGCGTTCGCCCGCATGCCGAGCATCGTCTGGAGGAGGAACAGCGGGGTCGCCGCGGACCACGCCTGGGGCGAGCAGGCCACCGGGTAGGGGACGGGCATGTCGGCAGTGCCCCGGTCGAAGCCGCAGAAGAGCTCCGGCAGCCGGAAGTCAGGGGAGTGCTGGGCCGCCTCGAACATTCGCGACGCGATCCGGTCGGCGGCATCGTGGCGCCCGGCGCGCTTCATGCCGGCGGCGATGATCGAGTTGTCGTGCGGCCAGATCGTGCCCGTGTGGTAGCCGACCGGGTTGAATCCGGGCTGGCCCGAGGCGTACGTCCGGATGCCCCAGCCGGCATCGAGCGCCGGGTCCAGCAGCCGGTCGACGACCGCGTCGACGCGGCCGTCCGGGACGATCCCGCTCCACAGGCAATGCCCGGGGTTGGAGGTCAGCGTGCCGACCTGGCGGTTGTCGCCATCGAGCGCGATCGCATAGAAGGAGCGGTCTTCCATCCAGAAGGCCTGGTCGAACCGGCTCCGGAGGGCCACCGCCTCGGCCGTAAGCCGATTCGCGAGCGTCTCGTCGTCGAGCCGTCGGGCGAGGCTCGCGACCCGAAGCTTGGCGTCATAGACGTAGCCCTGGATCTCGACGAGCGCGATCGGCGCCTGGGCGATGGAGCCGTCTCGGTGCCGGATGGCGTCGCCAGAATCCTTCCAGCCCTGGTTCAGGAGGCCGCTCGGCGTGCGCCGCCCGTATTCGACGAAGCCGTCGCCGTCGCGGTCGCCGTACTTGTCGATCCAGTCGAGCGCGGCGAGGGCGTTGGGCCACAGCGAGCGGACGAGCTCGAGATCGCCCGTCCAGCGGAACGTCTCCTCGAGCAGTATCAGCCACAGCGGCGTCGCATCCACGCTGCCGTAGTACGGCCGCTGCGGGAGCTCGCCGGTCCGGGCCATCTCGCCGACGCGAAGCTCGTGGAGGATCTTGCCCGGCTCCATGTCCCGCTCTGGATCCTCCTCGCGGGCCTGCCAGTCGGCGAGCACGCGAAGGGTTCGCCGGGCGACATCCGGCATGAACGGCAGGATCTGGAGCGCAGTGATGATGCTGTCGCGGCCGAACAGCGTGGTGAACCACGGGACGCCGGCCGCGATGTAGTGCTCGCCGGGGTTCGGGCCATCGTTCTGGAGCAGGCGCAGGTCGGCGATGCTGCGGCGGATCGCGAGGTCGAGCAGCTCGCCGTCGGAGCGGATCCGGGCGGTGCGTTCGTTCCAGGACCCGTACTCGGCCTCCGCCTCGGCCGGATCGCCGACGCTCGCAGCACCGGCGCCTGCGCGCGCGGTCGTCGGGTCCACGCCCACCGGCTGGCTCATCGCCTCGGCGAGCTTCGTCGGCGTCTTCTCGCGGTGGCCTGCGCCGCCGCCGAGGGCCGTGAGGTCCGTGCGCGCCTCCCACCGGATTCCATCTTGGCCCTCGGCCGGGACCTCGAGGACCCAGCGGATCCGGACCGAGCCCTCCGTGCCGGGCGCGGGCGGCCCGCTCGACTCGACCTTGCCTGGGGAGAACGCGAGCACCGAGCGGCGGAGCATGCCGTCGAGCCCTTCGTACGCGAACACGAGCGAGTGATCCGTGGCCTCGGTGTCGCGGAAGGTGCCACGACCGGTCCGCGGGTAGCCCCGGACCTCGAAGATGTCGGCCGCATCCATGTCCAGCTCCAGGTCGAGGACGATCTCCTGGCTCCGGCCGCTGAAGTTCGTGACCTCGATCCGCTCCGCCAGGCCGCCCGAGATCCAGCGCCGCCGCGCGATCGAGAGGGCCCGCCGGGCGAGCGCCTCCTCGCCGGCCTGCTTCATCGTGGGGTCGCGGCGGAGCTCGGGGTTCGTGAGCTGGATCGAGCTGATGTGGTTTGCCGCCACCTGGCCCCGCAGGAGCGTCGGCCGCACGCCATTCACCCGGAGCACGGCACACGACAGGAAGCGGGTGTCCAGGTCGTACAGCCCGAGGCCGCGCGAGTCCGGGTGGATGTCGCCGAAGGGGTCCGAGAGGAGGTAGATGTTGCCGTGCTTGAGCACCCCGACGCCGCCGAGGTCCGTCGCGGGGACGATCGATGGCTTCGGAGCGGGAAGGTGCGCCACGCCGGAGACGGCGGGCCCTTCGGCGTTCCCCACCGTTGCGACGGCGGCTGGAGTGGGTCGTTGCGCCATGACGCCATCTTGCCCCGTCGGCCGAAGCCATGCTGTCCACGGGTCCGCGGGTCACCGCCGCAAGCATTGACCCGTTCCTGGCAGGTATTTGCAATCCCGTTCGGAGCG
>JBBRNM010000146.1:0-2443 GCA_038230295.1 Candidatus Limnocylindrales bacterium | reverse complement strand
GGACCGATTCGGGCCCGGGAATCGAAATGCCCAGAGGAACCGCCGCTTCCTTACCGACCCATCAACTCTCATGCAAGCACGGGAGCCGACTTGCCGATGCAAGCACCGGCGGGATCAGCAGGTTTTCGAGGCCCCTCTGGGCAAGACGAAATATACGGTGGGACCCAACCGTTCCGGAAGGGACTTATCCACGAGTTTCCGAGTTGTTGTCGCCAATTTCACGCTCCCGTCCACAGGTCGTCCACGAAACCTGTCACGATCCCGTCTCCAGCGGCCATTTCGCGCCGGCGTCGGAGGTGACCGGCGTTCCGCGGTCCCCCATCGAGAGACTTCGGATCCCGTCCGCGTCCGTCAGCTCCCAGGAGCGGGCATCGCGTCGAAACACCTGCAGCTGCCCGAGCGTGACGTCGAGCGTCGTCGCGACCCGGACGACCGAGACCGTGCTCCCCTCCCCTGCCGCGACGAGGCGTTCGAGGGCTCGACACAGGGCGGTCTCGCCGACGAGCGAGTCGCGCACGTCGACGAGCGCCGGCTCGATGACCCCGAGGTCGATATGCCGAACGCCCGAGGCCGAGACCACGTTGCCGTGGATCGACCCATCGCGCTCCGGGTGCAGCGACAGGAGGCCCGCGGGAGTCGCGACCTCGAGACGCAGCCACTGACCCGCATGGCCGGTCTCGATCGTGACTGCGTGGGCCAGGGCCGCGGGCGCCTCGCCGGGAGCGGGCGCCCCGACGGGCGTTGCCGCCTCGTCCGTCCGGACGGCCGCGCCGCCGACCCCGGTGGCCTCCCGCCAGCGGCGGCCGCGCTCGCCGTCCGCGATCGACCAGGTCACGGCCCGCCCGAGGCGATCGAGGCCGTGGCCCGCCAGCCGGACTCGCGGGGCTACTCGGCCTGCCATCGGGCCGCCGCGCTCTCGAGCTCGCCGGCGAGTGCCGGTGCGATCCGCCCGTGCACCCGGACCTCGCGATCGAGGTAGTCGAGCTCCACGGTTCCCCGCTCCCGAACCCGGGCGAGGAGCTCGCCGGCCGTATAGGGCAAGCGGACGTCGACATCGACCCAGAGCGTCGCGAGCAGGGCCGACAGCTCGACCTTCAGCGTGTCGAGCCCGAAGCCCGTCAGGGCCGAGATGAACACGGCCCCGGAGATCGCCGGCGCCACGCGGCTCACGTCCGCCGCCGCCGGCTCCACGAGGTCGACCTTGTTGAAGACGACGAGCCGGGGCTTGGAACCCGCGCCGAGCTCGTCGAGGACGGACTGGACGGTCGCTCGGTGCTCGGCGACGTGGGGATCAGACGCATCGACGACCTCGACCAGGACGTCGGCCCGGTTGACCTCCTCGAGCGTCGCCCGGAACGCATCGACGAGCTGATGCGGAAGCTTGTGGATGAACCCGACCGTGTCGGTCAGGATCGCCGTCTGGCCGTCGCCGAGCTTCACCTGGCGGCTCGTGGGGTCGAGCGTCGCGAAGAGCTTGTCCTCGGCGAGGGCGACCACGCTCCCGACGAGGCTGTTGAGGAGCGTCGACTTGCCGGAGTTCGTGTAGCCGACGATGCCCACGGTCGGGACCTGCCGCCGATCGCGGCCGCGCGCGGCCGTGGTTCGGGCCTGGCGGACGTCGTCGACGCGCTCCTTCATCTTCTTGATCCGGCCGCGAATGATCCGGCGGTCCGTCTCGAGCTGGCTCTCGCCCGGGCCCCGGGTCCCGATCCCGCCACCGGTCCGCGACAGGTGGGTCCAGAGCCGGGTCAGGCGTGGGAGCTGGTACTCCAGCTGCGCGAGCTCCACCTGGAGCCGGCCCTCGTGGGTCCGGGCGTGCTGGGCGAAGATGTCGAGGATCAGCCGGCTGCGATCGATGACCTTCGTGTTCAGCAGGCCCTCGAGCGCCTTCTGCTGCGAGGGCGAGAGCTCGTCGTCGGCGACGAGCAGGTCGAAGCCGGTCTCGGCCTTGGCAGCGACGAGATCGGTGGCCTTGCCCTTGCCGACATACCAGTTCGGATCCACGTGGCGGCGGTTCTGCCACTCCGCCCCGACCACCTCGGCGCCCGCGGTCAGCGCGAGGTTCGCGAGCTCGCCGAGCGACTCCTCGGCGGACCAGCCGTCGCCGTCACCGGTATCGACCGCGACGAGGAAGGCGCGCTCGACCGGAACCTCGAGGTCGATGAGCTGGGTGGCGCGACTCGGGCCACGGCTGCGGGTGGGCATCCGACCAGTCTAGCCGCGGCACTCGCACTTCCCGGCCGCTGGCTCTGTATCCTGGGGTCTCGCGGCCGGTACGGGGTTCCCCCGATGATCGGGGAAAGACCGCAACCTAGGGTCACCTCAGACGATCCCCGAACCACGAGGGGTCGCAGAGGAGGCTCGATGGCCCTCGTGCTGCTTGTCGCCGCCACCGCTGCCGGGGAACCGATCGTCGGTCCCGACGCCGCGGACCGGCTGCACG
>JBBRNM010000145.1:0-2490 GCA_038230295.1 Candidatus Limnocylindrales bacterium | reverse complement strand
GACCCGAGCACGGAACGTTCCGGCCTGGCCGGCGTGGGCTGGCACTGGATCGCCTTCTCGGCCCACACCTTGGCCGATGGGGCGGCGATCACCCGGCCGGGAGACGATCGCGAGGTCGGCGTCGTCGTGCTGGAAGGCGCGGTGGACATCGCGGTGGCCGGCAGTCACGCCGGCCGGATGGGCAGCCGGCAGTCAGTGTTTGACGCCACGCCTGCGCCCGTCGTCCTCGTGGAGCCGGGTGCGCCGCTCGAGATCACGGCACGCGGTTCGGCGCTGGTCGCCGTCGCGGCGGCGCCCGCCGGCGAGGTCCGCGAGACACGGCTGATCGACGCGGCCACGATGCGCGTGGAGGCCCGCGGCGCCGATCGGACCGCACGGACGGTCCGCCACCTGCTCCCGCCGGAGGTGTCGGCTGGACGGCTGATCATGGTCGAGGTCGTGACCCCGGGCGGCAACTGGTCGAGCTATCCGCCGCACAAGCACGACACGGAGGACCCTCCCCGGGAGCGCCTCCTGGAGGAGCTGTACTACTACCGGTTCGCGGACCCTCGCGGCTTCGCCTTCCAGCGGGTCTACACCACCGATGGCTCGCTGGACGAAGCGCTCACGCCGATGCACGGCGACGCCGTCCTGGTGCCCCGCGGTTACCATCCCGTTGGCGTACCGGCGGGGTACGACTGTTACTACCTCAACGTGATGGCCGGGCCGTCCCGGGACTGGCGCTTCAGCCTCGATCCCGACCACGCCTGGCTGATGGACTGGAGCCCGGATGTCCGCCCTCGCTGAGCCCCAGCCCCGGGGCGACCTGAACGAGCGGCCCGACGACAGCCCGCTTGCGACGATGGCGCGCACCACCCCCACGGAGTACTGGAACGACTCCTGCGCGCTCGCCGAGCTCGACTACGCGATCTTGCGCGGCGCCGTCGGGGCAACCTCGAATCCGACGATCGTGGGCGAGGTCCTGAAGAAGGAGCACGACGCCTGGCTGCCCCGCATCCAGGCGATCGCCCGCGCGGTCCCGACGGCGACCGACGTGGACGTCACCTGGCAGGTGATGGAGGACATGGCCGCCCGGGGGGCCGCAACGCTGGAGCCGATCCATCGGCGAGAGGCCGGCCTGAAAGGCCGGCTCTCCATCCAGACAGACCCGACGCTCTTCCGGGACGCCGGCCGGATGCTGGACCAGGGCCGGCGATTCGCCGGCCTGGCACCAAACATCCAGGTGAAATTCCCGGCGACGGCGGCGGGCCTGATCGCGATCGAGGAGGCGACGTTCCTCGGGATCTCGATCAATGCCACCGTCTCGTTCACGGTGCCGCAGGCAATCGCTGTGGGCGTCGCCGTGGAGCGGGGACTGGCGCGCCGTCAGGCGGACGGAGGTGACGTGTCCGAGATGAGTCCCGTGTGCACGATCATGATCGGCCGGCTGGACGACTGGATGAAAGCCATCGCGGAGCGCGACGACCTGGTCCTCGATCCCGCGGCAGCGAACTGGGCGGGCCTCGCCGTCTTCAAGCGGGCCGCCGCGATCTACCGCGAGCGCGGCTTCCGCACGCGGCTCCTCGCCGCCGCGTATCGGCACCGCCTCCATTGGACCGAGCTCATCGGCGGTGATGTCACCCTGACGATGCCGCACCAGTGGCAGCGCCGATTCAACGCGTCGCCGGTCGAGATCCGCCCGCGCTTCGACGAGCCGGTGCCGCCCGGTCACGTGGACGAGCTGCTCCAACAGATCCCTGACTTCGGCCGGGCCTACGAGCCCGATGGGCTGACTGTCGCCGAATTCGACACCTACGGCGCGACTATCCGCACGCTGCGCAGCTTCATCGCTTCGTACTGGGATCTCGTCCGCTCGGTCGACGAGATCATGCTGCCCAACCCCGATCTGCGGTAGGCGCATGTCGAGCGGGACCAGGTGACCGCGGCGGAGGCCGGGGCAGGGGATCGCGCGGCCAGGCCATTGCTGCTCGCCCACCGTGGAGAGCGCGCCGCGGGCCTGGATGTCGATGCCATCTGCGTCGTCCCTGGGGCGCTGCCGTAGCGAATCCTCGGCCAGGGGATTCGGCTCCGTCTCCCGGTCGAGGAACTCCCCGAGGTCACCGCCGAGGAGGCTATCTGCGCCGGCTCCAGACGATGCCCATCAGCCGCACGGTGATCGTCCTCGCGCCGATGCTCGTGGGCGCAGTCCTCGTTCGTGCCCAGGCGATGCTCGGGGACCGCGAGCGCCCGGGTAGGCCAGGAGTCCAATCGGCTCCAGCTTCGACGTCCATACGACGTTCACGACCGATGTCGATGGCGACGTTCGAACCGTCGGTTTCCGACTCTCCTCCGTACCATCGCGACGTGACTCTGCTGCGCTCCCCGGGATCCGCCACGAGCCCTCCGGCCCCCGTCCGCGCCGACCGGCTGCCGGAACTCGCCGGCATCGCGCCCGTTGACCTCGCGGAGCGGCTCCGGAGCCTCGGGGGAATGGTCCTGCTGGAGAGCGCT
>JBBRNM010000144.1:0-2506 GCA_038230295.1 Candidatus Limnocylindrales bacterium | reverse complement strand
TGGGAATGACAACCCCATTTGGCCCCACCGTGATGACCAGATCTGGCCCCACCCGATGGTCGTGATCAGCTCGGCCTGGGCCCTCCTCTCTTCGTCCGGCTGACCCGCAGCCGATACGACTCGGAGCCGGTCTCGAGGATGTGCGCCCGGAAGGTCAGGCGATCGACGACGGCTGCCGCGAGGCGGGCATCGGTGAACGTCTGACCCCATTCAGAAAAGGGCGCGTTGGAGGCGACCGCCACCGAGGCCCGCTCCTCGCGCTCGGTCAGGACCTGGAACAGCAGCTCGGCGCCGCGCGGGTCGAGGTGGACGTAGTTGAGCTCGTCGAGGAGCAGCAGGTCGAGCCGGCCATAGCGCGCCACGACGCGGGACAGGGTCCGCTCGTCGGCCGCCTCGGCCAGCTCGTTGACGAGCCCTGCCGTCGTGACGTAACGGACCCGCCGACCCTGCTCGCAGGCGGCCAGTCCGAGCCCGATCAGCAGGTGTGACTTGCCAGTCCCACTGTCGCCCAGGAGGACGACCGGCTCACCGGCGTCGATCCAGGCGCCGGTCTCGAGGGTGGCCAGGGTCGCCGGGTTGATCGACGGCGCCGCTCCGAGGTCGAACTCGGCGAGGTGCTTGAGGCGCGGGAAGCGGGCCTCGACGATGCGCCGCTCGCGGCGCCGTGCCTCACGGTCGTCGAGCTCGGCGCCGAAGACCTCGGCCAGATAGCCGAGGTGCGTGACATGGTCCCGGACGGCGGCCTCGGCAAGCGGTATCGCCACCGTCCGGACGGTCGGCAGGCGGAGCGTCCGGCAGGCGCCCTCGATGGTGAGGGCCGCCGCCTGCTCGGTCAGCGGGGCGCTCACGACGCGGCCTCGCCGAGGAGCGCGTCGTAGCCCGCGAGACCTGGCGCCGGTCGGTCGAACCGCCGGACGGCCGGCCGCTCCACGACGGCCCCGGTCGGACCCCGCCCGGCGGCGATCCGGCGGGCCTCGATCGCGACGAGCCCGGCGTCCACCGAGCCGATCCGCTCGAGCGCGTCGAGCGCGGCGTGGACGGCCACGAACGGGAGCGTCCGATGGAGCAGCAGGACGTCGATCAGGACGCGTGTCCCGGCGGCATCGCCCAGTCGCCGGCGGGCCCGCCGCCAGAACCGCTCGTGGGCGGCGCTGAACAGGCCCGACGTCCGCGCCCGCTCGAGCGGGATCGAGCCCGGGAACGCGCCGGGCCGGCGGGTCAGCAACTCGAGGTAGTGATCGAGGACGAGGACCTGGGCGCCCTTGCGCAGGCTCCGCTCATGGACGGCCACCACCCGCCCGGCGGCGAGGACGGTGATCGAGCGGCCGCCGAGCCGGACATCGAGGCGCCGCCCGGCGAAGCGGACCGGGACCGAGTAGTGCGAACCGCGGACGGCGATGCGGGCCTTCCGGTCGACCTTCGGGTCGAGCGCGGCGGTCGGGTCGAACGCCTCGACCGGCAGCGGCCGCAGGGAGGGCTGCTCGACCGTCGCCATCGCCCCGACCGTGGCCAGCCGTCCGTCGACGTGACGGGCCTCGTCGGCTCGATCGGCCGCTGCCAGGAGCTCGTTGAACGCCGCCAGCGAGCCGACCCGGGGCACCGGCACGAGATGGCGCCGGCGGAAGCGCCCGACCTCGCCCTCCACGCCGCCCTTCTCATGTGCCCCGGCCTCGCCCGGCTCGCAGAAGAACGAGTCGAAGCCATAGTGCGAGCGCAGCGCGATGAACCGGTCGGTCTCGACCCGGTCGCGCCCCTTCAGGACCCGGCTGACCGCCGGCGTGAGGTTGTCATAGCGGATCCGGCCGGGCACACCGCCGAGCCTCGTGAAAGCCGCGACGTGGCCCTCGAGGAGCGCCTCCTGGCCCTCCGAGGCGAAGGCGACGTGGACGGCGCGGGCCGAGTGGGACAGGCGCAGATGGAAGATGTCGACCTTCACCGCCATGCCCGCGATGACGATCGTCGCCTCGCCGAAGTCGACCTCGGCCTCATCGCCCGGCGGGTGGGCCTGGGGCACGGTCACGAGACGTGTGCCCGACTCCAGCTCGGCCTTGATCTCGGCCACGATCGCCCGGACCGTCGACTCGGCGACGAGGGCACCTTGCTCATCGACGAGCCGTTGCCAGACCCGTCGGGCGGTGTGGCGCTGCTTGCGCGGGGCGGTCAGATCGTCCGTCAGCCAGGACTGGATCGTCGCCCGGTGCAGGCCCATGGCGGGCGCCGCCCGGGTCGCGCTCCGGCGCGGCGGCGGCAGCGCCGCGGCAAGGGCCTGGCGGATCGTCCGCCGATGAACGCCATGACGGCGAGCGAGGGCGCGCACGGACACGTCCTCCTCGCGCTTGTCAGTACGGATACGCTCGAACAGCTCCACCCTCGACAACTCCTTCTCCCTCGCTCCGGTGGCCTTCGCAGACCAGTCGAGCGTAGGGACTGGATGACTCGGGGGTGGGGCCAGTTCAGATCATCATTCCGGCCCCAGGTGGGGCCAAATCAGAGTGTCATACCCAGC
>JBBRNM010000143.1:0-2539 GCA_038230295.1 Candidatus Limnocylindrales bacterium | reverse complement strand
TCGTTCGAGCCCTGCGCCGGGAGTGGCGCGTCCGTCGCGAGGCCCGCCAGGGCGATCGGATCGAGCGCGGGCAGGACCCGCATGATGATTCGGCGACCGAAGTAGAGCTCGTGGTTGCCGCCCATGACCAGGGGCACGATCGGGGCGCGGTTCCGGAGCGCCATGTAGCCCATGCCGCTGCCGAGGCGACGGATTGAGCCCAGCTCCGAGGCCGGGCCAGTCTCGGGCATCAGCAGGAAAACCGCGCCGGCGTCGAGGACCTCGCGGGCGGCTTCGAGGTGCTTCGCGACGACCTTCGGATCGCGGCCCGCGGGAATCGGAATCACGCTCCCGAGCCGCGCGATGACCCAGCGCCGGAGCGGCGACCGGGCCATCGTCCGGGCGTCGCCGAAGAACGTGAGCCGCGGCGTCGATGGCAGCAGGATCCAGGGCACGAACGGGTCGATCCAGGTCCGGTGCGGCATCCCGGCCGCGATCCAGCGGCCGCTTGCGCGGCCCGCGGCATCGCGAGGCAGGTTCTCGCGGCCTTCGATCGTCATGTGGATCTGGAGGCACTTCGCGAGGAACCACCACAGCCCGCGCAGGAGCCGGTAGGTCAGCCCGGGACGTGAGGTGGCCGCCCCGTGCAGTCCCGCCGACAGCTCCGGCTCAGGTTCCACGATGCTCGGCCTCATGCTCCATTGATGTTCATCCTGCGCTTCCGTCACGCGGCCGACGAGCCGCCTGCCGCCTACACTCCCTGCCGTGACGAGCACCACCGCCAAATCGGGCGTCGGCGACCGCCAGATCGGGCCGTACGAGCGCCGAACGGCCGAGGTCCACGCCTGGGACCCGGCGAGCCTTGACGTTGCCCGGCGGGTGTCGGACCTGATCAGAGAGCGGCGGCCCGATCTCGTCGTCGAGCACATCGGCAGCACCGCCGTGCCGGGGCTGCCCGGCAAGGGCATCGTCGATCTCTCGATCGAGACCGAGCCCCCCGAGATCCCCGGGATCGTCGAGATGCTCTACGAGCTCGGTTTCCAGCCCCAGCCCGGGCCCGACCCCTGGCCGCCGACCCGGCCCATGCCCGTCGGCTCGCTCGAGCACGGCGGCACGCAATACCGGATCCACCTCCATGTCCAGCCGAAGGGCGGCGATTTCCCTCGGGACATCGCCTTCCGCGACGCGCTGCGGAACGACCCCGAGCTCACCCGCCAGTACACGGACCTCAAGCTCGGGATCACGCAGGGCGGGGCCGTCGACGGCTTTCGCTATACGCACTCGAAGACGACGTGGATCCTGGGGGTCTACCGCCAGCTCGGCTTCGTGCCGCCGGCGATCCTGCCCCCGGCGACGATCGGCATCCTCGGCGGTGGCCAGCTCGGGCGCATGCTGGCGCTCGCTGCGCGCGAGATGGGCTACCGGATCGCGGTCCTCGATCCGGACGAGCACTGCCCGGCGGCGTCGGTCGCCGATCGCATCGTCGTCGGGACGTACGACGATCTCGACGCCGCCCGCCGGCTCGCCGATGGGTGCGCCGTCGTCACGTACGAGCTCGAGCACGTTTCCGCCCCGCTCGTGTCGGCGATCGACGACGGGATGGTGGCGATGCGGCCGGGCCCGTACCCGTTAAAGATGACCCAGGACCGCCTCGCCGAGCGGAAGTTCCTCGAGTCGAACGGCGTGCCAGTGGCGTCCTGGCGGGCGGTCTCGTCGGCCGCGGAGCTCCGGGCCGCCGCGGCCCAGCTCGGCTATCCCGTTCGACTCAAGGCGAACATCGGCGGCTACGACGGCCGCAGCCAGCATCGCCTCGCAAACCCGGGGGAGGTCGAGGCCCACATCGCCGCGCAGCCCATCAGCACGCCGATGCTGCTCGAGCGCGAGCTGCAGTTCCGCACGGAGCTGTCCGTCGTGGTGGCCCGGGCGACGGACGGCATATGCGTCTCCTTTCCGCCCGCTCGGAACCTCCACGACGACGGGATCCTGGTCGAATCTGTCGTGCCGGCCGGCATCGCCCCCGAGGTCGAGGAGGCGGCTCGCGAGCTCGCCGAGCGGCTCGCCACGGGCATGGGCCTGATCGGCGTCCTGACCGTCGAGCTGTTCCTGATGCGTGATGGCTCGCTGGTGGTCAACGAGCTCGCGCCGCGGGTCCACAACAGCGGCCACTGGACGATCGAGGGTGCCGCGACGAGCCAGTTCGAGCAGCACGTCCGGGCGATCTGCGGACTGCCCCTTGGTTCGGTGGAGCTGCGATCGCCAGCTGCGGCGATGGTCAACCTGCTCGGCGGCGGGGATCGCCGGCCAACGGCGATCCAGGGCCTTCGCGAAGCCCTCGCGGTCCAGGACACGCACCTCCATCTCTATGACAAGCGCGACGTCTTCGAGCGCCGCAAAATGGGCCACGTGACCGCCCTCGGCGCGACGACCGACGAGGCGCTCGGCCGCGCTCGCGAGGCGGTCTCGCACCTGCACTGGGACGCGCCCGCGGGGAAGGAAAGGGCGGCGAATGGCTGATCGGCGGCCGGTCGTCGGGGTCGTCGGCGGCAGCCGGTCGGACTTT
>JBBRNM010000142.1:0-2546 GCA_038230295.1 Candidatus Limnocylindrales bacterium | reverse complement strand
TCGGGTCCGTTCACGGTCGAGAGCCTGTCGCCGCATCGGGTGCTCGTGAACGGCCCGGAGGACGATGTCCTCGAGCCCGCCGCCGAGTCGGTCGACGCTGGCCGGTTCGTCACGATGATCCTCGACAACCTCCGCCGCGCCGGCGTCCAGAACACGAAGCGCAACGAGCGCCTCGAGCTCAGCCGCCTCGACCCGTATCCGGGCGTCTTCGTCCAGGGGGTAGGGGAGTACGTCGAGAACGGCCAGACCCGGACGGCCGCGATCGCGATCGGGCCCGAGTTCGGCGCCGTGGGCCCCGAGCTCATCCGCGACGCTGCCAAGGAGGCTGTCAAGTTCGCCGACCTGCTCGTCGTGTGCGGCTTCGCGTTCGATCCCCTGGCGGGGGAGGAGGCCTCGACGCTCGGCCGCCTGACGATCCTCCAGGCCCGAATGAACCCTGACCTCGCGATGGGCGACGAGCTTCTCAAGAAGACCGGCTCCGGCAATCTCTTCATGGTCTTTGGCGAGCCCGACATCGACGTCCGATCGACCGGCGACGGCCAGGTCACCGTCGAGGTCAAAGGCCTCGACGTCTACGACCCGACGACCGGCGTCCTGCGCTCATCGTCCGTCGACGACATCGCCGCCTGGTTCCTCGACACGAACTACGACGGCGACGCCTTCTTCGTCCGCCACGCCTACTTCACCGGCGCCGACGACCCGTACGACAAGCTCCGCCGCGCCCTCCGAGCCGATATCAGTGACGAAGCCTGGGCCACGATCAACTCGAACATCTCGAGGCCCTTCCCGCGCCCCTCAACGGGCAAGATCGCGATCAAGGTCATCAACCACTACGGCGACGAGGTCATGAAGGTGCTCCCGACGTGAGCACGGGCCGAGCGTGAGCGTTGTCAGTCCGGTTCTCTCCCGATCTTAAGAGTCGCCACGCGATCCGCGAGACGCGGCGTGAGAGGATACCGATTGAAATGATCGCCGATGCCTACGAGGAACCGATGACGCACCTGTTGCTCGAGTACGACGAATCGGTCGACGCCGCCTACCTCACCGTGAACGACGAGCCATGGGCCCGGCAGGAGCGCCTCGACGACGCTCGTGGGGTGAACTACGCGGCCGACGGCTGCGTCGTCGGCATCGAGGTCCTGTCGCCACGACGCAAGGGGGTCCTGCTCGACGGCCTCCCACTCCGCGACGATGTCGTCAGGGTGCTTCGCTCAGTAGGGTTCCGCGTCCTCGAAGCGGCGCGGTAGTGGGCACCCAGGGCCACGGTCTCACTCGTGTGATGCCCCGGTTCGGGCAGCTCCTCATCGGCCTCGTCGGCCTGTCCGACGTCGGGGCAGGCACCGCCCTGCTGATCGCTCCCCATTGGTTCTACGCAACCGTCGGGGAGTTTCCGCCATTCAACCGCCATTACGCAGGTGATGCCGGCGCATTTCTCCTGCCGATCGGGCTCGGCTTGCTCGTCGCCGGCGGCAATCCTCAGCGCTTCGCGCTGGTGCTCGCCGTGGGGCTGGGAGCAAGCTGGCTTCACGCAATCAATCATGCCTACGACGCCGCGCTCAACGCGGGGCAGGGTCAAGCTTCGATGCTCGATGCCGGCATGATCCTCAGCACGGCCGTCGCCCTGACGGTGGGGGTCGTGCTCGCCCGATCGGCGAGAGGCGCCGGGTGACTGCCCAGCTGCAGGTCGAGATCCGCGGCCTCGACGTCTATCACCCCGCGACCGCACGGATCGCCACATGACGCTGGTCGTGGTGTTCGGCGCCACCGGCGGGATTGGCCGTCATGCCGTTGCCGCGGCTCGGCGGCGCAACTTGGACGTTCGCACCGTGGTGCGCCCGAGTCGAGAGGCGCCGGCGGACGTGGGCACCGAGGTCGTGGCTGCGGACATCACGGATGCCGACTCGGTCAGCCGCGCGGTCGCCGGTGCCAACGCGGTTGTGTGGGCAGTCGGCGCCACCCGTAACACAGCCGACCAGGTGGCCGTGTTCGAGGCTGGGGCGCGGAACTTGGTGCGGGCCATGGAAGCGCGCGGCATCCGTCGGCTCGTTGCGCTCTCGGGCGCGGCGATTACGCTCGATGGCGAGCGCAAGCCACTCGGCGGCCGCGTGATGGAGCTCATCGTGAAGGTTGCCGCGCGGCATGTGTACGACGCCAAGCTGCGCGAGTTCCGCGCCTTCACAGTGACCGATCTCGACTGGACGCTCGTCCGGCCGCCGCGTGTGATCGAAGGCGAGCCGACGGGAGCGATGGCGCTCGGCCTGACGCTCGGCGGCTCCGCGGTCACCCAAGGCGACGTTGGCGAGGCGCTGGCCGGCCAGGTCGAGGACCGAACCTACCTGCGGAAGGCGCCTTTCGTATGGACCGCCGGTCCACGGGGCTGAGCGCAGTCAATCCCACAGACATAACTTACCTTATCGGAAGTGGCCGGCTCGCGACTACGCTGGCTCTGGCGTCCGGGCGCCGTTGCCACTCCGGAGGGCCGGCAATTCCTCATCCTTTTCACAAGTGGGTCGAGGGTCGGCCTCGGCGATCGCGTGCCGATTTCC
>JBBRNM010000141.1:0-2614 GCA_038230295.1 Candidatus Limnocylindrales bacterium | reverse complement strand
TTCCGAACCCGGGGCCTCCACCTCGACGACCGGCATGTGCGCGTGGCCGACGGCACGGGGTTCTCGGCGTCGATCGTCGACCTCGTCCTGTACGTCGCGAACAACCACGAGCGCCTCCGGGCGGAGGGCCGCTCCGTCGTCCTGTACCTGCCGAAGATCCAGACCGCCGAGGAGGCGGCCCTGTGGAACGACCTGCTCGCGGCGCTCGAGGGTCACCTGGGCCTGCCGGGAGGCGCGATCAAGGCCTACGTGCTGGTCGAACAGATCGAGGCCTGCTTTCAGCTGATGGAGATTCGAGCTGCTCTCGGTACGCACTTCGTCGGCTTCAACACCGGACGCTGGGACTACATCAACAGCGTCGCCGATGCGATGAGCTGGGATCGAGGATTCGTGAACCCGAACATCGACGCCATCGGGATGACCTACGGCTATCTGCGCACCTACGAGGATCGCGTCCGCCGAGCGGTGAACACGCCCGATCGCGACGGCCGCTGCGCCCTCTGGGAGGGCGGCATGGAGGCCAACATCCCGGTAGGCTCCGAGGCGGGAGTCGCCGAGGGGATGCGCAAGGCCGTCGCCGGGGCCGAGCGCGAGCAACGCGAGGGGGCGAGTGGCAAGTGGGTCGCGCACTGGAAGATGGTCCAGATCGTGCGGCCGGTCTGGGAGCGGGTCGGTGCCGACAATCAGCTCGGGCGCGAGCTGCCTCGGCTCACCTACACCGCGGCAGACGCCGACGGCCTGATCCTGCTTGAGCCGGCGCCTCGTACGGTGCGCGGCGCGCGCGATCTTCTCAGCGTCGCGCTCCAGTACGGCAACGCCTTCGCCCAGGGCTTTCAGGCCGCGGCCCTCAAGCCGGCGGACTTCTTCGGAAATGACGACGTGCTCTATCTCATGGAGGACATGGCGACCGGCGAGATCCGCCTCAGCATCCTGTGGGAGTGGCTGCACAAGGGCGCCAGGCTCACCGACGACGACCCGGCCACCGGCGCCCGGGCCGGCGACGAACTCACCGTCGAGCTGTTCGCGCGACTCGTGGAGGAGGAATACGGCAAGCTCCTCGAGGCGAGCGACCGTGACGTCCACGACGACTCCAAGCCGACCACGCTGCCGATCGCCCGCGCGATCGTTGAGGCCTATATCCGTGCGGCGGTCAAACCAGCCTGGTACGTCGATCTGCTCAACCTCAACCTGAACAACCACGACCTCGGAACCGCCCGAGAACGCGTCGCCAGCTACCTCGAGGCATTCGAGCGCGACGGTTCGCGCATCACGGCGAACCTCGACTTCGGCGGCTAACGGTCGCGGCCGGCGTCGTGCGAACACGCCGACCGCCGGGAACCGGTCCCGCGAGCGCCCGCCGGCGGGCGGGGGAGCCTCAGCGCGCGCCCATGACGATTCGGACGGCGTGGGTCGCGCCGTCGTCGGCGAGCGGGATCGACGCCGCGTCGGCCGCGAGGGGCGCGCCATCGAGCGACATCGAGGCCACGCCCTGGCTCACCCCCTGGGGGTTCTCGACGGCGATCTTGTACATCGCCGAGTGATACCTGAACTCGACCTCGTAGCCGCGCCAGGCCCGCGGGATACAAGGCTCGACGACCAGGGACGTGCCCCGCAGCCGGACCCCGAGAATCGACTCGATCCCGGCCTGGTACATCCAGCCCGAGGAGCCCGTGTACCAGGTCCAGCCGCCGCGACCGAGGTGCGACGGCTCGGCATAGATGTCGGCTGCCATGACGTACGGCTCGACCTTGTAGCGATGGACGCCGGCGCGGGTGCTGGCATGGTTGATCGGATTCAGGATCGAGAAGAGCTCGCCCGCCTTGTCGCCTTCGCCGAGGGCCGCCAGGGCGAGGATCGACCAGATCCCGCCGTGCGTGTACTGGCCGCCGTTCTCGCGGATCCCGGGCAGGTAGCCCTTGATGTAGCCCGGATCGACGTCGGACTTGTCGAAGGGCGGCGTGAACAGCAGGACGAGCCCATCGCCGCGGCGGATCAGGTACTCCTCCACGGCCGCCATCGCCCGCCGCGCCCGCTCGGGGTCCGCCGCGCCGGAGAGGACGGCCCAGGACTGGGCGATCGAGTCGATCCGGCACTCGACGTTGACCGCCGAGCCGAGCGGAGTCCCGTCGTCGAAGAACGCCCGGCGGTACCAGTCGCCGTCCCAGCCGTCGCGCTGCAGGGCGCGTCGCAGCAATTTCATGTGCGCTCGCCAGGTCTCCGTCCGCGCCGTGTCGCCGCGGGCCTCGGCGATCGGCGCGAAGGCGGCGAGGACCGCATACAGGAACCAGCCCAGCCAGACGCTCTCGCCGCGGCCGCCGCGGCCGACGCGGTTCATGCCGTCGTTCCAGTCGCCGGATCCGATGAGCGGCAGGCGATGGCTGCCGACGGCCAGGCTGCGGTCGATCGCCAGGGCGCAGTGCTCGAAGAGGCTGACCGAGTCGATCGAGCGCTCCGGCTGGAAGTACGCATCGGTCTGGTCCGGCTGGAGCTGCGGGCCCTCGATGAACGCGACCGCCTCGTCGAGGACCGCCGAGTCCCCGGTGACCGCCATGTAGCGCGCGGCCGCGTACGGCAGCCAGAGCCGATCGTCGGAGATCCGCGTGCGGACCCCGCG
>JBBRNM010000140.1:0-2654 GCA_038230295.1 Candidatus Limnocylindrales bacterium | reverse complement strand
GGCGCGAACCAGGCGCTCGCCGTTCGGGAATCGCGCGACGATTCGGGGCGATAGCCCCGCGAGGATGATGAACACGACGAAGCTCGTGATCGTCTTGTCGATCGGATCGCTGAAGAAGCCCTGGCCGAGCGACGCCTGGAGAACGTCGGACCCGCCCTGGCGGAGGGCCGCCACGATGACGTCCGTACCGGAGCCCGTCACGCCGCCGAAGACGTACGCGGCGATCGGAGCCGACACCGCGGCAGCGATCAGGCCGGTGATCACGCCGGCGCCGGCAACCCACAGTCCGGCGAGGTCACGCCGGAGGTACGTGAAGCCGGCCACGACGATGGCCGCGACGATCGCGATCGTGATGGCGGCCGGAACGGCCCAATCCGGGAAGCCAGCGATTTTCGGGTCGAGGTAGGTCTTGTTGTTGACAATCGGCAGGACGAGCAGGATCACGAGCGCGGCCGCAACGATCGCCGCCAGGAGGAGCTGGCTGCCGCTGGCCGGCCGCGACCGATACACGCCGAGCCGGCCCCAGACTCCCGCGAGGAGGCCGATGACCCCGGCGGTGATCGCGAATGGGCCGATCGTGCCGCCGCCGATCCCCGGCGCGTACTGCCAGATCAGGTTGGTGAGGATCCCGGTCGCGGCGCCGGCCAGGGGACCTGCGAGGACCCCGACGAGGATCGTTCCGATCGAGTCCAGGTAAATGGGCAGCTTGAGCACGGTCTGGACCGTGTAGCCGAGCACGATGTTGATCGCGATGGCGACCGGGATCAGCGTGATCACCCGGGTACTGAACTGACCGCTCATGAGGCCTCCTCCAGCGATTGCGCCCTTGGGCGAGCGCGACCGCTACCTAGCGTGCCACGCGCGGGGTGTCGGCCGCCAGCCCCCCGAGGCGGTCGACGAGGAAGCGCAGAAACGCCTCTGAGTTGCCGCTGACGGCAACGTCGAGGTTCGGCGGCCGCTTCGTGAGGCCGCGCCAGTCGGCGACGGTCATCGCGTGAGCCGGCCCGGAGCCCGTCTCGACGTCGACGAAGACCGGCTTCGTCTGGACCAGCGGGCGGGTCATCGTTGCGGCGATGGCGAAGGCATCATGGATGTAGGCGCCGTAGAAGCCGTCGTTGGTCGCGTGGAACTCGAAGTAGAACCGGACGGCGTCGACGATGAAGCGGAGGATCCGGTTCTCCGCCACGGAGCCGACCGCGGTCGTCGGTTCGTGGGCGAGCACTTCGGCGTCCGGCGGGCGGGCGCCGGCTCGGACGGCGATCGCGCGCAGGTGCTCGGGGATGAAGCGCGACTGCTCGGTCACGTCGAGGCCCATCGCGAGTGGGAGCGGGATCGTCTCGTCCTTCGCGATGGCCGCCGCCCAGGCCTCGAACGCGATTGCGGCGGCATCGGGATCGACGTGGATGTTCCATTCGGCAGTCGGTGAGGTGTTCCCTGGTGTCCTGTAGGCGCCGCCCATGAGCGTCCAGCTCCGGAGCAGGCGAGGGAGATTCGGCTCGCGCTCCAACGCGACGGCGAGATTCGTGAGGGGCCCGAGGGTCACGAGCGCGATCTCGCCCGGCTTCGCCCGTGCCGCCTGTGCGATCAGGTCGGCGGCGTGCCAGTCCGCGAGGGGGTGGGTCGCCGGCGGCAGCTCCGCGTGGCCGAGCCCGAGGGGGCCGTGGGTGTCCTCGGCCGTGCCGAGTGGCTTGCGCAGCGGCGTCTCGCGCCCGAGCGCGACGGGGATGTTGCCGCGTCCCGCGAGCTCCAGCACGGCGCGGGTGTTCTCGCCGACCTGTCTCGCGGGCACGTTGCCCGAGACACACGTCACGGCGACGACGTCGAGCTCCGGCGAGGCGACCGCAAGGAGGAGCGCGAGGGCGTCGTCGATGCCGGTATCGACATCGATGATCAGCGGCATCGGCGCCGAGGCTCCCCTGCGGGTGATCACGAGCGCGAGGCGTCCATCGGCGATCGTCTCCCTCCGACCAGCTCTGACCTGCTTGCCATCGTGACGCCTTCGGCCGTGAACCGCACTGCGAGGACGTCTCGCCGAGTGGCGGGGTTCGAGAGGAGCCGCCGGGCCCAGGTCGAGCCAGAGGCGCGAACCTCGGCGTCCGACGCCGTCCGGGCTTCGATCAACCGCAGGCGGAGGGCCTCGAAGGTTCGCGCCGCCGCCTCGATGACGTCGGCCGGGCCGGTCGGCAGACCGTTCAGGCGGTCACGATCGGCGGGAGCGAGCAGGAACTCCAGGATGCCACCGGGCGCCAGCAGCTGCGCGATACCCCGGGCAACGGCGGGGTCGCCGCCGAGACAGCCGCGAAGCAGCGAACCCCACGGAAAGAGCACGGTCACGCGGGCGGCGAGTGCCCGAAGCTCCTCCGGCGGCGCCCCGGCGGCAGCCAGGACGAACATCGCGTTGTCGAGGCCACCCTTCCGAACCGGCCCGGCGGCGCGACGGGACGCCTCGGCCATCGACGCGGCGTTGGCGTCGATACCGACGACGAGAGTGGCCGGCTGCGCGGCGGCGGTCTCGAGCACGGCTCGACCGTCGCCGGTACCCACATCGATCATCACCCGCTCGTGGCGAGCAACGATCTGGGCGACTTAGCCGACGTCCACCTCGACGAGGTGCCGTCCGACGACTTTCGTGATCATGTCGCGGACGATACCGT
>JBBRNM010000139.1:0-2770 GCA_038230295.1 Candidatus Limnocylindrales bacterium | reverse complement strand
CGCCGAGGAGGTCGCCGGCCACGCCGAGAAGGCGGAGCTGTGGGCGGAGCAGCTGGCCGCGGTCCAGCGCCGCGCCCGCGTCTACGACTCGACCCTCAAGGCCCTCGAGGCCGCCGAGCGGGCGACGATCCGGACCGCGACCCGCTATCTCGAGCAGCGCATGGTCGTCGACATCGAGCGGGTGACCGCCGGCCGATACCGCCGCGTCCAGGTGAACGACGAGGACCTCGGCATCAAGGTCTTCGCCCCGGAGCGCGACGACTGGGTCGACGTGTCGAGCCTCAGCCAGGGCACGCTCGACCTGGTCTATCTCGCGGCCCGGATCGGCCTGGTCCGGCTCGTGACGGGCGATCGACGGCCGCCGCTCGTCCTCGACGATCCCTTCGTGACCCTCGACGACGCGCGAGCCGAGCGCGCCCTGGCGCTTCTCAAGGAGATCAGCGCCGATTTCCAGGTCATCTACCTCACGACCTCGGATCGCTACGACGCGACGGCCGACGTCGTGTGTGTCCTCGAAGGCCCGACCGCGCTGACCAGGGAGCCGGTCGCCGCTGCCTGAGCGGCGCGCCCAGCCCGCGTCGTGATCCCCCCGTCGCTGAGCGTCATCGTCCTCGGCCTGACCTCGTCGCTCGTCTGGGGCGTCTCCGATTTTCTCGGCGGCCTGGCGAGCCGGCGGGCGCCCTTGTTCGGAGTCCTCGTGGGGGCTCAGCTCGTCGGGCTGGCCATTGCCGCGCCGGTTGCGGTGCTGCGGGGCGAAGGCCAGCTCCTACCCGCTGACGTCGCCTGGTCGGCGGTCTCGGGGCTGCTCGGGGCGGTCGGGATCGGTTGTCTGTATCGCGGGCTCGCCGTCGGGCGGATGGGGGTCGTGGCGCCGGTCACGGGCGTGCTGGTTGCGGTGATCCCCGTGCTGACCGGCATCCTCCTTGACGGCGTTCCGTCCGCCGTCGTCCTTGTCGGGATCGTCCTCGCGATCGCGAGCGTCGCCATCGTGGCCCGCATCCCCGGCGCCGTCACGGACGCTCCGAGCGGGCTCTGGTGGGGGATCGCGGCCGGCCTGACGCTCGGTGTGTTCACGGTCACGTTCTCCCGGGTCAGCAGTGGCCTCGTCTTCGGGCCGCTCGCCCTGATGAAGGTCGTCGAGGGCCTCGCCCTGTACGCCGCGATCGTCCTCGGCCGCCAGGCATGGCGCGTTCCCCGCAGCCTCTGGCCGACCGTGATTGCCGTTGGCGTCCTGGACCTGGGGGCCACGGCGGCCTACCTCGCCGCGACGCAGGCCGGGCCGCTGGCGATCGCCGGAGTGCTCTCGGCCCTGTATCCGGTCATGACCGTGCTCCTCGCGGCCACGATCCTCCGCGAGCGGGTCACGCGGGTGCACGCACTCGGGATCGTCGCGGCCGTTGCCGCAATCGCCATGATCGCGGGCGGCTCTGCTGGCTGAACACTCCGATCCGCGGGCTGAACGCCCTAGAAGCCGCCGCCTGCCCCTCCGCCACCTCCGCCACCACCACCGCCGCTGAACCCGCTGCCCGACGCCGACGCGGCCGTGGTGCTGATCGAGCCGATCATGCTCGTGAGGTTGCCGACGCCACCGATGCTGCCGAAGCCGCCACCACCGGAGAACCAGACGGGCGCCCAGATCGCGGACCGGGTGGATCGCATCGTCTCGAATGTCTGCTTGATCAGGCGATCCACCTCGCTCTTCAAGCCGAGCGCGACGGCCCAGACCGTCAGCTCGTCCGGCGTGGTGATCCACGGCAGGCGGGACGTGGTCGTCGCAACGGCATGGTCGATCGTGTCGGCCTGGGCGATCACGAACCGCAGCGTGTTCCGATAGGCGAGGGCCATCGCGAGGACCTGGGCGCCCGCGTCTGTCCGCGCCGCGAGGAAGCGGCTGAGGATCGCGATCCCGACGCCGACGCCGGCGGCGAGCAGGAGCGGCCAGCCGATGTACTCGCGGCCGGGCTGTGCGAGATGGGGACTCTCCGGGCGGTCGAGCACGAAAAAGAAGGCCACGATCGCCGCCGCGGCGGCGAGCCCGATGCCGACCAGGGTCCAGCGGCTCGTGATCTTCGTCGGGTCGTCCCGGAACCAGCCCGAAGCCAGCGCGCCCTCGCCGATCGTCTTCTTGAAGGCCTCGAAGAGCTTGTTGCCGGCGCCTTTCTGCAGGTCGGCCGAGCTCAGAACGCCGTCGCTCGCCGCCGCATCGATCTGGCCGAGCAGGGTCGCCTCAGCCGTGCCGAGCGGCCCTCGGCGGGCATCCGTCGAGGCCGGATCCTCGAGCGGCGGCGAAGGGACGAGCAGGCTCACGTGCTTGTGGATCAGGCCGCCCTCCTCGAACGTGAGCAGGCCCCGGTGGCCGAGGTCCACGAGCGCCGAGGTGAAGCTCTCGTGATCGACCATGTCCCGTCGCAGCACCGTGGCGAGGGCCGGCGTGAGTCCTGGCGGGGGCGCGGGAAGCAGGACGGAATCGTCGATCGTCGGGATTCGGGCGTCGCGACCCCGGCGCCACCATGTGCGCAAGAACAGCCCGAGGGCGAACAGTGCGAAGGCGACGATCGCGCTCGTCACCAGTGCGTGCAGGAGCGCTGTCCCCGCGCGATCCGGGTTGCCGTTGGGCTGGGTGACGTGACACGCGCGCGAGGCCCGCCAGGAGGGCCCCATCGAGATCGCCGTCTGCGGCCTTGGGACGCATGTCGTCGTCGACGATCGATTGCGCCTCCGCAGCGCTGAGATACAGGTCCTTGAAACCCTTTCCGGTGTACAGGTAGAT
>JBBRNM010000138.1:0-2777 GCA_038230295.1 Candidatus Limnocylindrales bacterium | reverse complement strand
GTGGCTGGGCGGTCGGGCTGTCGACGATGACAGCGCAGGACTGGCAGCGCGACTGGCCGCCGTTCGGGCGCTGCTGGCTCGGCCGATCGGCCCCGGCTCGTCTGGGCAGCTTCCGCCGCTGCCGTTCCGTTCGGGCCTCGATCGACCGGCCTTCGAGGCTCGAGTCGAGTCGATCCGACAGGCGATCGCCCGAGGCGAGGTCTACCAGGTCAATCTCAGCCGCCGACTCGAGGCCCCCTTCGACGGGGACCCCTGGTCGGTCTATCGGCGACTGCGTGCCGGCGACCCGGCGCTCTTCGCCGCCTATCTGCCCCTCGATCTGCCGGCGGTCGCTCGACTCGAGGGACGGCCGCCAACCGACTCGGCCCAAGCCGGCAGCCGGGCGATCGTCTCGGCCTCGCCGGAGCCGTTCCTCTCGCTCACTGCCGACGGCCGCGTCGCGAGCAATCCCATCAAGGGCACGCGCCCGCTCGCCGGTAACCGCGAAGACGACCGCCGCCTGGCGGCCGAGCTGCTCGCCTCCGAGAAAGATCGGGCCGAGAACGTCATGATCGTGGACGTCCTTCGCAACGACCTCGGAAGGGTCTCTGTGCCCGGCAGCGTCCGCGTCCCGCGCCTGTGCCGGCTCGAACGGACCGCGACCGTTCAACATCTGGTGAGCACCGTCACGGGCGTCCTCTTGCCGGGCCGGGACGCCTTCGACCTGCTCACGGCGTCGTTTCCGGGCGGCTCGATCACGGGCGCCCCGAAGATCCGGGCGAGGCAGCTGATCGAGTCGCTCGAACCGGTCCGCCGCGGGCCGTATACGGGCGCAGCCGGCTGGATCGGCGCCGATGGCGCGATGCAGACCAGCATCCTCATCCGAACCTTCGTCGCCGACGGCACTCGTCTGACGCTCCACGTCGGCGGCGGGATCACGTGGCGCAGCGACCCAGCGACGGAATGGCAGGAGACGGTCGACAAGGCGCGTGGGCCGTTGACGGCCATCGGCGGACACGAGCAATCCGCATGACGGCGGGCGGCACGAGCCCGGCGATGCCACGCGTGCTGGTCAGCGGTTTGAGCCGGGGGCGGTCACGACGAGCCCGCGCGAAATGGAGACCATGGCAAGATCGTGGCGGCCACCGAGCCTGAGAGCGAGCTAGCCATCCGGCCGGAATGCGAGCAGACTCCGGCGGCAGTCAGGGAGGCACGGGGGACGCGGGTAACCCGATCAGCGGGGCGCCCCAGATACGGTCGATCAGACCGCAAAGCTGGGCAACCGGCGAACCTCGAGCCTTAGGCGGGCCCCCGCGTCGCAGAGGTGCTTAACGATGGTTCCCTTGGCCAGGTCCGATCGCCAACGGTCCGTGTTCGCGGTGCCGTGCGGCGACTACCCACCCCGGCCGAAGCGGTGAACGCGATGCACCGACCGGCGCGATCCCGCGTTCGCAGGCTGCTCATCCCGATGCTTGTGGCGAGTCTCGGGCTGGCCTTCTCGCCCGCCGCCAGCATCGAGGCCCGCGGGCCGGTCCTGGTCGCTGCCTCAGAGCTCGAGGCCTCGATCGGCCACGAGCGAACGTTCACCCTGCCGCTCGCCGCCTCCCATGTCGCCCTGCACTGGCCCGGCGAGGCGGATGCGCAGCTCGCGGTCGCCTTCAGCGTCGACGGCACGACCTTCGGGTCCTCGGTCCTCGTCGAGCGCGACGAGGTCGGTGAGCAGCGCGGGAACGGCGAGACCTACGGGAACATCCTCCTCGCCGGTGGCGCCCGCTACGTTCGGGTGACGTCGGACCGGCCGCTTCCGCGCCTCTCGGTGGTGGCCCTCGACAGCCGCGGGCTGAACTCGACCTCGGTCGGCTTCGCGCCGGTCGCCGCAGCTGCGGTGGCCCAGCCTGCTGTCACCTCCCGGGCCGGCTGGGGCGCCGATGAGTCGTTGCGCTTCGATGCCCAGGGCCACGAGCTCTGGTCGCCCGTCTTCCAGCCCATCCAGAAGCTCATCGTCCACCACACCGCGACCGCAAACAACGATCCCGATCCGGCCGCCACCGTCCGTTCGATCTACTACTACGACGCGATCACCCAGGGCTGGGGTGACATGGGCTACAACTTCCTCATCGACGAGGCAGGCCGGATCTATGAGGGTCGCTACACGCGGACCTATGCCCCCGGCGAGATTCCGACCGAAGAGGACGCGGCCGGCAAGGGCGTGACCGGGGCCCACGCCCTCAACTACAACTCGGGCACGGTGGGCATCGCCCTCCTGGGCACGCTGACCAACCAGGACGCGACCCCGGCCGCGCGAGCCGCGCTGGCGCAGCTCCTGGCCTGGATCGCTGGAGGCCACGGCCTGGACCCCCATGGGAACGCGCTCTACGTGAACCCCGTGAACGGGCTCCAGGCGACGTTCCCGAACATTGCCGGTCACCGCGACGTCGCCGCAACGGAGTGCCCCGGCGGCGTCTTCTACGCTACCCTGCCGGCCCTGCGCGACACCGTGGCGGCCCTGATCGGGGGATCGCCCACGCCGACGCCCACGCCTACGCCGATCGCGACCCCGATCCCCGCGCCGGTGGCCGACTTCTCGCTCTCGATCACGCCGACGGCCCAGTCGACCCGAAAGGGGGGTTCCATCGCGTACACCGTGACGGTCGCGTCGACGAACGGCTTCGTGGGGTCCGTGCAGTTGTCCGTGAGCGGGCTGCCCGCCGGGGCGACCGCCACGTTCGTCCCCAACCCGGTGATGAACGGGAGCGGGACCTCGCGCCTGACCGTGGGGACGTCGACGTCAACGCCCT
>JBBRNM010000137.1:0-2877 GCA_038230295.1 Candidatus Limnocylindrales bacterium | reverse complement strand
CTTACCTTATCGGAAGTGGCCGGCTCGCGACTACGCTGGCTCTGGCGTCCGGGCGCCGTTGCCACTCCGGAGGGCCGGCAATTCCTCATCCTTTTCACAAGTGGGTCGAGGGTCGGCCTCGGCGATCGCGTGCCGATTTCCGACCTTGTGGGCGCGTAACCCGGCCGTCCCGAATCCAGCGACCGACGGTGGCCGGGGTTCGCTCGACCCATTAGGAGGCTCCGCGAACCTCATTGCGTTCTCGGAGCGATCCATCAGGCCGGTAGTCGGGCCACGCCATAGGCATCGAACGCGCGGTCGCGTGACACGACGGTTGCGTCCAGGCGAAGGGCCTGAGCGACGAGCATCCGGTCGAATGGGTCTCGGTGATGGGGAGGCAGGCCACCAGCGCTCTCCGCATCTGCGATCGTGATCGGCAATGCGTCAAAGCCGGCCCGCTCGACATCGACCGCGAGGTCCCCAGACGCATCAAGCTTCCGAAGGGCGCGCTTGATCGCGATCTCCCAGATCGTTGCCGCCGACACGAGCACATCGTTTGCCGGCTCCCGGAGAGCGCTCGCCGCCGACGCGCGCAACTTCGGGTCACTCGTGAGCCACCAGAGGAGCGCGTGGGCGTCGAGGAGAAGGATCATCCTTCGAAGAGGTCTGCGATCTCGTCGTTGACAGCGTCAAAGTCCGGCCCGATGACGACTCGCCCCTTCCATAACCCAGGCTTCCGTGGCTCGCGTAGTGTCCGATATGGCACAAGCCTCGCGATCGGGCGTCCGGCTCGGGCGAGCGTGATCTCCTCCCCCGCCTCGACGCGTTCGAGGAGCCGGGAGAGGTGCGTCTTGGCGGCGTGGACGTTGACGACCTCGGTCATGCCGGCACCCTACCTGAGCAACCAGCATTAGTCAAGGTGGACTAAGCCTCCCGCCGGGCTACATGAGGCCGAGCTGGGTCCGGAGCACGACCTGGTCGCCGTAGCCGCGATGCGCCTTGATCTTGCCATTCTCGAGGTCCAGGACGGCGACAAAGGCCCAGTCCAGTGACTTGCCGGTCGCCGGGACGAAGCCGCCGGGGGTGTACATGGGCCCCGTGTTCGTGCCGATGAACCGCGCTTCGATGGCGATTCGATCTGGCGATTCGACTGAGCTGATGAGCTCCTCTCGACCGTCCGGGAACGCCGCGACGTAGCCCTTGAAGTACTCCCGGATCTCCTCGGGCCCGTGAGCGGTCGGGCCGCCTTCGGTCAACGTGGCGTCCCTGGTGTAGAGGTCCTCGGTCGCGAACGCGCGGCTGTTGAAGCTGTCGAGCCAGCGGGTCACGAGGTCACTCGCCATGGCAATCCTCCTTGCTCAGGGTTATTGCTGGTAGCCCTCGACGATCTCGGCAGGTCGAACCTCGGCCTCGTCGGGATCGAGACCCGCCGCCTGGCGGGCCTGGCGCTGGTGGAGAAGGTCGTACGTCCGGTCGAGGTCGACCTTGATCTCATCGAGCCGGGCCATCTCCGCGGCGTCCAATCCCCCGTCGCGCGATGCGACCGCGTACAGCGCCTCCTCCTCGTGGGACAGGTCGTTGATGTGCTTGACGATGTCGATCTCGCTCAATCGATCGCTCCTGCTGGGTATTGGGCTCGAGTCTCAGGCGTCGAGCCTACCCCGTCAGGCGGTTCGACACGCCCAGAAAAAGTAGATCGGGATGTCAGCGGCCGCGTGGATCGCGATGAGGAGCGTGAGCGAACCCGTCCGACGGGCGATGACGCCGGCGATGAAGCCGGCGAGGATCATCGAGGTGGCGACGGGGGCCTCCGGGCCCACGAAGTCGGCGCCGCTGTGGGCAAGCCCGAACACGATCGCCTGGGCGAGGTTCGCCCCGACGACCCCGAGCGCGGGCGCCAGCCACGTCCGCATCGCGCCGCGATACGCGAGCTCTTCGGCAAGGGCGTTCGAGGCCGCGAAGACCAGCGCCGGCGCGAACGCCGCGGGCTGCGAGAGATCGAGGGCGAACGTGCCGAAGAACGAGCCGCCCAGGAGGCTGCTCCCGAGCAGCGAGCCGCCCAGGAGCGCCAGTGGGGCGACAACGAACACGCCGACGACCGCAAGGACGCCAAGGCGCTTCGATCCGAGCCGCAGGCCGATGTCCGCGGCGCTGGCCCCTCGGTCGCGGATGACGATCGCGAGCACGACGAGGCCCACAAGCGCCTCCACGAACCGCCAGAGGGCGGGTGGCGCGAACAGATCCGCACACTGGGCGCCCGTCGGGTCCGCCAGCGGCTGGGCAAAGGTGCCCCACGACAGGATCGCCGCCACGGGCAGCACCGCGGCGAGCACGTCGGTGGGCCTGCCGCTCCGGCGCATGGCCACGAAGGCGATCGCGAGCCCAAGGGCGACGAAGGGACGGAGCGGATGGACGAACGCCGCGATCCCGAGGGCGGCGACGACCGCGCTGGCACCGAGACGAGAATCGAGGCTCAAGCGGGTCGGCACGAGGGGCGGTCTCCGCGTGGCGCCGGGCACAACGAAACGCCCGAAGGAACCGCATCCCCGCCGAGCGCCCCATCCTCCCCAATGCAAGCACTGGATCGGACTGTCGATGCAAGCACCGACTGGTTCGCTACTGGTGGTTCAGGGCCCCTTCGGGCAAGACCTACAGTACGGGCCGGTCAAGGCCTCGCGATAGGGGCTTATCCACGAGTTTCCGAGTTCCGAACGGCATTCTGGGTTCGCCATCCACAGCCACTCCACGAACCCCGTCCGGCAGCTGGCAGCACGCCCTCCCGGCGCCTGTCTACGATCGGTGCATGTCGCTTCCCGCGCCAACCAAGCGCCTCGTCTTTCGCGAGATGACCGAGGCCGACCTGATCCCGATGGCCGAGCTCCTCGGCGACCCCGAGGT
>JBBRNM010000136.1:0-2904 GCA_038230295.1 Candidatus Limnocylindrales bacterium | reverse complement strand
GCACCGTCCGGACTGGGGTGCCGGCCGCCGGAACTTCCTCGCCCTGGACCTCGCGCCGCTCGACGAGCCGGCGATGCGGCAGCTGCTCACGGGGTTCGTCCCCGACATCCCCGAGGCGGCGACACGCTCGATCATCGGCCGCGCCGAGGGGATTCCGCTCTACGCCGTCGAGACGATCCGGATGCTCGTCGCCGACGGGCGACTTCGCGAGCGTGAGGGTGGCATCGGCTTCGAGCCGACCGGCGACCTCGGCGAGCTCGCCATCCCGGACACGCTGCACGCCCTCATCGCCGCTCGCCTCGACGGCCTCGACCCGGCGGAGCGGGCGCTCGTCCAGGACGCGGCGGTCCTCGGCCAGAGCTTCACCCAGGCCGGCCTGTCGGCCGTGTCGGGCCTGCCGGCCGCCGAGCTGGACGCTCGCCTTCGAGTCCTCGTCCGATCCGATCTCCTGCACGAGGAGATCGACCCGCGCTCGCCCGAACGCGGCCAGTACGCGTTCGTCCAGGCGCTGATTCGGGAGGTCGCCTACTCCACCCTGGCGATGAAGGACCGGCGAAGCCGCCATCTCGCGGCAGCCCGATTCTTCGAATCGCTCGGTGACGAGGAGCTCGCGGGCGCGCTGGCCGCGCACTATCTCGCGGCCTATCGGGCGAGCCCGGGAGGCCCCGAGGCGGACGCGCTCGCCAGCCAGGCGCGCGTCTCGCTGCGGGCGGCGGCCGACCGCGCGGTGGCCCTCGGTGCCCCGCTCCAGGCTGTCAGCTTCCTCGAGCAGGCCGTCGAAGTCGCGTCCGATGACGACGAGCGCGCGACGCTCCTCGAGCGAGCGGCCTCTGCAGCCTCGGCTGCGGCCCGGTCAGACCTCGCGCTGCCGCTCGTCGAGCGGGCGTGGGAGATCCGCGTTCCCAGCAAGGATCCGTCGGCGCTCGCCTGGAACCGCGTGGTCCGAGGTCGGGCTCACTACGCCGGCCGTCAGCGCGAGGCCGCGCTCGAGCTCGCACGATCGGCGCTCGAACAGTTCCACGAGCTCGGTCCCGAGCACGTCGCCACGATCGAGCTGACGCTCCTCGTCGCCCGCTCGGCCGTGAGCACGGGTGACTACGACCTGGCCCTCGATGCGGCCGAGCGATCGGTGATCATCGCCGAGCGGCTCGGGCTCGCGAAGATCGTCGCCGAAGCGCTCGTGGTTAAAGGCATCGTCTACTTCTACCGAGGCCGGCTGTGGGAGGCCCGCGCCGTCCTCGAGGGCGCCCGGATCGTCGCCAACAGCTTCTCGCTGCCGGACGTCGAGCTGCGGGCCATCCACAACCTCGGGCTCGGCCTCGGGTTGGACGACCCGCGCGCGGCCGTCGAGCTCGAGCGAGCCGGCGTCACCGTCGCCCGCCGCCTCGGAGAGCGCTCGATCGAGGTCATCCTGCTCGGCAACGCGGCCGAGGACGCGCGACGAACCGGCGACTGGGGGTGGGCCCAGGCGGAGCTCGAGGCGGCGATCCAGCTGGACATCGATGCCGCAAGCCGGCGATCCCTGCTGATCGTCCGGGCGACGTATCTCGCCTACCAGGGACGGATCGAGGACGAAGAGATCGATTCCGTGATCAGGGAGGCCGTCGCCGGCGAGGACCCCGACGTGGACGCGGGGACCCATGATCTCGGTGCTGCTCGGGCGATCGCGACGGGTGACTTTCCTCGGGCGTACGACGAGCTCGTGGCGATGGCGGACGCGAGCGCCCTCAACGCGCCCTATGTCGTGCCCCCCGCGGGGATCCTCGCGACGCTGACGGGAGACACTGCCGGAGCTCGGGCGATGCTGGAACGTCTTCGGATCCTGGGCACGCGCGGTCGGGCTGTCGAAGCCAATCGCCTCGCGATCGAGGCCGGCATCGCGGCGCTCGACGGAGATCCCGGAACCGCCCTGGCCATGTATCGACAGTCGATCGCGCTGCACCGCGAGCTCGGGACCGCGATGGACGAGGTCTGGGTGGCGATGGCCGCAGCCAGCCGGCTCGACACCAGCGATCCGGAGATCCGGGGCTGGCTCGATCGAGGCCGCGAGACGCTCGAGAACGTCGGAGCCGCGCCGCTCCTCGAACAGCTCGACGAGCTTCTGGCTCGCTCGGCTTCGCCCGCCCGGGTGGCCGGAGGCAAGACGATGACGGCACCCGAGGGTGAGCGCGCCGGTTAGGTTCGCGTTCCCGTCGGGCCGCTCGCTCGCCCGTCAGCTCGCCGCGATCGTGCTTTCGGCCTGTTGTGCAGGTGGAGCACCAAAGCGACGTGGGACCGGTCGAGATGTGCTGCCATAGCACAACCGCGACGTGATTTGGGTCATTCGGGGTCGATTACCCCGCCGCCGAGACCCTCGAGCGTCGTTCCTGTGCTGCCGCGGCACAAGTCGACGTCTCTTGCGGCTCCGACGGCCCCCGGCCGTCGAGTTGGTGCTGTGGGAGCACAGGCGGTGATCCTCCCAAGCTCGGCACGGCTGGCCCACGTACCCGCCCGCGTGATCCATCGGTGTCGCGTGTCGCAGATCAGGTGGCGGCGAGTCGCTCCAGGATCGCCGCCAGCTCGGATGCATCGGCCGCGATCTCGGTGGGTCGCTTGCCCTCGGGCAGGGCCGCCACGTCCTCCGCTGTCGAGACCCCCGTGAGCATGAGGATGCTCCTGGCCCCAACCGCGATGGCCGCCGCGATGTCCGTCGTGAGCGCATCGCCGATGACGATCGCCTCTTTCGGGTCGCGGCCGGCGGCGCGGGCCGCCTCCTCCATGAGGAAGGGCTCGGGCTTGCCGATGACCAGCGCCGTCGAGGCACTCGCGACCTCGATCGCGGCGATCACGCTCCCGGCGCCGGGCCGGAGCCAGCGCTCGGTCGGATAGACGGGGTCGCGATTCGTGGCGATGAAGCGGGCGCCG
>JBBRNM010000135.1:0-2906 GCA_038230295.1 Candidatus Limnocylindrales bacterium | reverse complement strand
GCGGACCCTACGCCGCTTCGAGCCGGTACAGGGTGCCCCGGGCGTTCGTGAAGATCGGCTGGTAGCCCGCAGCCAGGATCTCCGCGGTTATGCCGGCCGGCAGGTCCTTGTCCGGCTCGAAAACGAGATAGAGGTAGTCCCGCGAGGCGAGCAGATCGGGCAGCCGGACGAAGTCCATGAGGCGGCCGCCCACGGTATGGATGCTGTGCTCGGCATCCGGGCTGACGTCCGTTTCGGTCACGCCGGTGAACACGCCGAGTGGCGCCGCGACCCACTGCTGGAAGCTCTTCGCGACGTGAAGGACCGGCGTGTCCGGGCCGATACGGCCGGCATCGATCTCCGCGCGGACGGCGTCGATGAGCGCCTGACGGGGTGGATCCACGAGATGTCGGGTGTCGGGAAACCCGACCCAGTAGCCCGTGCCGGCCCAGCGAAGGTCGATCGCGAGGGCCTCGGAGAAGCGGTGCTCGCCAAGCTGCAGGTCATCGATGGGGGCGAAACGGAGCGGGACGGCCGCCACGACCACGAACAGCCCGACCGCACCGACCCGGGCGAGCCACGGCAGCCTCGGGGCCCGCCAGAGCCAGGCGAGGGCCGCGGCGGCTCCGACGGCGACGATCGCCGGTAGCCAGTAGTAGAGGGTCTTCGGCAGCTCGAAGCGCAGTGCCTGCCCGAGAAGCCCGGTGCCCTGGACCGGCACGAGCTGGGTTCCGACCGAGATCGCGAGCCCGACCGCGGCGCCGGCAAGCACGATCGGCGACCGCGCCGCGGATGCCGCGGTGATCGCGCCGGTGGCGGCCGCGACGAGCAGGAGCGCGGTCCCCTCGACCAGCGGTCTCGGCCCCTTGTCGATCGAAAACCCGAGCTGTGAGACGGCGAAGACGGCGATCGCGACGAGGACGAGCGGTGTCCACCGGAGGAGGCGGAGAAGGGCCAGGAGCGGTCGGTCCAGCGCGGGGGCACGGTCGATCATGCCGCCCACGAGGATCGCAACCGGAATGCCGGCGATCGCGAAGCTCGTCGGCAACGGGATCCCGACCATCGTCGTCAGCTGCGGAATCGCGGTGATCGCGGCCGTAACGACGCCCGTGGTCCCCAGGCGCCCGACCTCGTTCGGTCGGGCCACCGCGACCACCGCGACCGTCACGACGGCAAGTGCGCCGATGATCGGGTGGACGAAAATCGCGATGCCGAGGCCGAGGCCGAGGAGCACCCCATCGGACAGCCAGGGCCGAACCTCGCCGGTGCCCCCCGGGGGCGCCGATGCCGCGGGCCGCCCGGTGCCATCCTCGATCGCACGGAGGCGCTCGGCCAGGAAGGCAAGCGCCCACGCCACGAGCGGCAGGACGACGACGGTCCCTCGATCGTCCGCCAGGCGCGCGAAGGTCCCCGTCAGCCCGAAGGCGAGCAGTCCCCACGGACCTGCAGCGGAGCCTCCGACCGCCGTGGCGAGCCGGTACGCGCCGATGCCCACGAGGATCGTCGATGGCAGGATGAAGGCCGCGAGCGCGAGCGTGGCCGGCAGCCCCGACATCGTCGTCAGCGTCCCGAGCAGGCCGATGTAGCCGAGCAGACTTCGCGATGGCCCGTAGATCGGCGACTGCGTCTCCGTCAACGGGCCGAAGCTGCCGAAGGTCCGGAGGTGCTCCGCGGGCGCGACGTGGTTCGGCAGCACGTCGATAAACGGCACGACCGGGCTGGCGAGCTGGAGGAGGATCGGGCCGGCCCAGACGATCGCGATCAGCGCCGCAAGAGGCAGCGAGCCGAGGCGCTCGAGCCTGGGTCGCCAGCTCCTGGGCGCAAACAGCGTTCGCAACCGCCACGCCGCGGCAAGGATCACCGCGTCCGCGACCCACAGGATCGGCGATCGAAACAGCCCGATCTGGCCGAGGATCGCCAGGAATGCCAGGTCCTTGAGCACCGTCGCCACCATCGCCGAGAGAGCGGCATCGGTCAGCGAATCGAACGGTGTCCGGCGGACGAAACGGGCGATGACGAGGCCGGCGCCGAGGTCGGTGCCGGTCACGAGGAGCATCAGGACGGCGGCCGGGAGCGTGACCGGCAGCTGGTCCAGGATCCCCTGCAGGGCGCGATCGCCGTCGAAGCCAAGGGCCTTTGTCGGCGCGAGGATGACGAGACCGATCGCGAGCGCGGTCAGCCCGGCGACGCCGACGAGGTCGCGGGCGACGTCGTCCCGATCGCGGAGGCGGTCCGTCAACACGGCGCCGATGGTAGGGCGCCGGCGGCCGCGTTCAGACGAAGGCGCGGGCGCTCTCCATGCACAGGATCGCGATCCCGATCAGCACCAGATCGAACAGGCCAATCCGGCGTAGGGATTGCTGGGCCGCGTGCATCCGGCCCATGAGCTCGGCGCTCGGTGGTCCGCCCGCCGCCTTCATCTCCTGCCCGATCGCGCCGACCTTCATCACCGCCGGTGCGATCAACGCGTTTCCGCCGATCCAGGCGATGATCGCCGCGATCGCGCCCGTGGTGTAGATGAGACCGGGGGTCGATGTCCACAGTTGGAACCCGCCTGCCTGACGGTAGTAGAGGGCGAGGCCCGCGAGGACTGTCACGGTCGATACCGCGGCGAAGTACACGGGCGCCTTTCGCTTGTTGATCACCTCGTCAGCGAACTTCTCTGCGTCGGGGCCGAGCTTGTTCAGGGTCGGCTCGATGTAGAAGAAGAACAGGGCGGCACCGCCGGCCCACAGGATGGCCGCACCGATGTGGAGCACCCGAAGCACGATGTAAACCAGGTCCACGCGATCCCCTCCCGAGACTGTTTGTTCGCCCTCGTTTCCCACAGCGTAGCCGCCGAATCGGCGCGTGGTCAGCCAGTGCCAATGAGGGAGGTGGAGCGGGAGACGGGATTCGAACCCGCGACATCCAACTTGGAAGGCTGG
>JBBRNM010000134.1:0-2930 GCA_038230295.1 Candidatus Limnocylindrales bacterium | reverse complement strand
GGCTTCCAGACGGCCCGTCTCCGGACGGGCCGTCTGGCTGTCCGGAGACCGCGGGCGGACCTTGCGAAGAACCTTGCCCCAAGCACGGAATCTTCCCAGTTCTTGCCAGCAGTCCTAGCCCATTCGTATAGTCGCCCGGCATCTGGCCGGTGCTAGAGTGGTGACACCTGTCACCCGACAGAGTCCCCGGGGAGGATCATCACTTGCGGCGAACCAGTCGGCTTGTCCTGCTACTCGGCATCTTCCTTGCCGCGGTCGTATTCATCGTGATCGCGGTTGGACCGTTCAGCCAGGGAAACGCGCCCTCGGCCTCTTCGGCCCCGACGACCGCTGACACGGTCATCGCCGTAGCGGATATCCCGCTCGGGACCGTCGTGACCGCCGACATGGTCACGAAGCAGGTCCTGTCCCTCACGGGACGCGACGGGGATGCCCTCGGCGACCCTTCCCAGGCGATTGGCCAGACGGCGCGCAGGCCCATCCTGGCCGGTGCCCAGGTCCACGTCTCGGACTTCAAGTTCGGCGTGACCTCGCAGCTCGCGGTCCCGACGGGGAAGCGCGCCTTCGCGATCTCGGTCAACCAGCTCACGGGCGTGGGCAATCTCGTGAACGTCGGTGACAACGTCGACGTCCTGATCACCCTCGGCGCCGCCGCGTTCCCGGTGGTCCAGGTGCTCCGCGACGGCACGATCACCGTGGTGACCGGCCTGAATGCCACGAGCGTCAAGCTGCCGCTGCTCCTCGAGAACGTCCAGATCCTGGGCACGATCGAGGCGCCGGCGCCGGCCCCCGCGAACGGCGCAAACGGCCAGCCCGCAGCCTCGAGCCCGCCGACCATCAGCGATGCGAGCAAGCTCCTGATCCTGTCCGTCACCCCGGCCCAGGCCGAGGTCCTGCTCTTCGCTCGCACCACCGGCACGCTCGATGTGGTGCTCCGATCGCCGCAGGACACCGACGTGACGATCGCCACGGACGGCGTGATCCTCAAGACCCTCATCGACAAGTACGGCCTGCTTCCGCCGCAGCTCGTCCAGACCATCGTTCCGACACCCCACCCGTAGTCCACGCGCAACCAGAGAATCCGGAGCCAACGCGTCCCATGGCCGATCGCATCAAAGTCCTGATCGTCGACGACATCCAGGAGACCCGCGACCACCTCTCCAAGCTCCTCGGCTTCGAGGCGGACGTGGAAGTGGTCGGGGCGGCTCCGGGCGGTCTCGAGGCGATCCAGATGGCGACCGCGCTCACGCCGGACGTCGTGCTGATGGACATCAACATGCCGGGCATCGACGGGATCACGGCGACGGAGCAGCTCGCCGCCGAGGTCCCGACAGCGGCGGTCGTGATGATGTCGGTCCAGGGCGAGGCGGACTACCTGCGTCGCTCGATGCTCGCCGGTGCGCGCGAGTTCCTCGTCAAGCCGTTCAGCTCGGACGAGCTGACCGCGTCCATTCGTCAGGTCTATGGCCGGGAGCGGGAGAAGGCGAGCCGTCTGGCAGTGCCGGTCATCCCGACCGCGCCGAAGAACGGGGCGGATGCGCCGGCCTCGGTCGTCGCGATCTTCAGCCCCAAGGGCGGCGTCGGCCGCACGACCGTCGCCGTCAACCTCGCGGTCGCAGCGGCTTCGCTCGGCCAGAAGGTCGCGCTCGTCGATGCGTCGTTCCAGTTCGGCGACGTCGGGGTCCTGCTGAACCTCAATCCGCGGAACAAGTCGATCGCGGATATCGCCCCCGAGCTTCAGGCGGGCGAGGCGGAATCGCTCGAGAACTTCATGATCAGCCACTCGTCCGGCGTCCGGGTCCTGCTCGCGCCGCCGAGCCCCGAGCAGGCCGAGCTCATCACTCCGATCGCCGTGAAGCACGTCCTCCAGGGCCTTCGCCGGGAGTACGAGCTGATCATCGTGGACTGCCCGTCGACGTTCAACGAGCCGACGATCGCCGTCCTCGACGAGGCCGATGTGATCCTTACGCTCCTCAGCCTCGAAATCACCAGCGTGAAGAACATGCGCCTCTTCCTCGAGGTGTCGGAGCAGCTGGGCTACGACAACGACAAGATCCGGCTCGTCCTCAATCGGGCCGACTCCACGCTCGGCATCCGGGTCGCGGATGTGGAGCATTCCATCGGGCGGAAGGTGGACCACACGATCGTCAGCGACGGTCGAAGCGTGGTCTATGCGCTCAATCGGGGCGTGCCCTTCTTTCTCAGCAATCGCGAGGCGCAGGTCTCCCAGGACATCCTGCGGCTGGCCCAGGCGATCACGGGACAGGCCCCGCTGGCGCTCGTTGCGTCCGCGGCAGACAAGTCGACCAAGACGGCGGCGACGAAGAAGTCGCTGTTCGCCTGGCGGTCGTAAGGGGGAACCGCTAGATGTCTCTGCTGAAGCGAATCGAGAGCGCTCGACCCGGCGGCTCCACCGAGGAGCGCCTCCCCGCCCCGGCCACGCCGCCGCCGGACGGTGGGGTCGTCGGCCAGCCGCCGACCGCGGCCGCACCGCGACTCATGTCGCAGGCCCCGGCCCGGGAGTCGTTCCGCGACGTCAAGTTCCGGATCCAGAACCGGGTCATCCAGGATCTCGACCCGAAGCTGGACCTGTCGAACCAGGTCGAGGTCCGGCGCCAGATCGAGGAGATCTTCAGCCGCGTCATCGACGAGGAGGGCCTCGCCCTCACCCGCGCCGAGCGCGTCCGGATGCTCGAGCAGATCACCGACGAGATCATCGGCCTCGGGCCGCTGGAGCCGCTCCTCCGCGACGACTCCATCTCCGAGATCATGGTCAACGGACCGCGCCAGATCTACATCGAGCGCTCCGGCAAGCTCGAGCTCACGAACGTGGTCTTCCAGAACGACGACCACGTCATGCGGATCATCGACCGGATCATCGCCCCGATCGGCCGTCGCGTCGACGAGTCGAGCCCGATGGTCGACGCCCG
>JBBRNM010000133.1:0-3042 GCA_038230295.1 Candidatus Limnocylindrales bacterium | reverse complement strand
GTCGCCGGCGCCACCGGGACCGGCAAGACCAAGACCCTGCAGCTCATGGCCGGCCAGCTTTCGAACGCCGGCGTCCCCGTCTTCATCGCCGACATCAAGGGCGACCTGACGGGTCTCGCGGCGCCGGGCGATGCGACCAACCCGAAGCTCCAGAGCCGCCTGGATGCCCTCGGCTGGGCCTTCGAGCCGTCCGGGCATCCGGTCGAGTTCCTGTCGCTCTCGGGCAAGCTCGGGCCGCAGGTTCGTGCGACGGTCCACTCCTTCGGACCGCTGCTCCTCGGCAAGGTCCTCGACCTGAACGACACCCAGACCTCGATCCTGTCGCTCGTCTTCAAGTACTGCGACGACAACCAGCTGCCGCTGCTGGATCTCGCCGACCTGCGGACGACCCTGGCGTATCTCGGTGGTGACGACGGCAAGGCCGCGCTTGCCGAGTACGGCGGGATCAGCCCCGCCTCGCTCGGGGTGATCGGGCGGTCGATCGTGACCATGGAGCAGGAAGGAGCGGACGCCTTCTTCGGGGAGCCCGAGTTCGACGTCAACGATCTCCTCCGTCTTGCACCGGACGGTACCGGCGTCGTTTCGATCCTCGAGCTGTCCGACGTGATGACCCAGCCGCGGCTGTTCAGCACGTTCATGCTCTGGCTGCTCGCCCAGCTCTATCACGCGCTGCCCGAGGCGGGCGACCTCCCGAAGCCGAAGCTCGCCTTCTTCTTCGACGAGGCCCACCTCCTGTTCGATCACGCATCCGAGGCACTGCTCGAGCAGGTCGAGCAGACGGCCCGGCTGATCCGGTCGAAGGGCGTCGGCGTGTTCTTCGCGACCCAGACGCCGAGCGACATCCCGCCGTCGATCCTGGGCCAGCTCGGAAGCCGCTTCGAGCACGCCCTGCGGGCCTTCACCCCCCAGGACGCCGACAACCTCAAGAAAACCGTGCGGACCTTCCCGATCACGACGTTCTACGACGTCGAGCAGACGATCCAGCAGCTCGGGATTGGCGAGGCGCTCGTGACGGTCCTGTCACCGAGAGGCGTCCCAACGCCGCTCGCGGCGACGATGCTCGTCCCGCCTGACTCGCTCATGGCGGCGCTCGACGCGGCCTCGTTCCAGCAGCGGATCGCGAGCGGCACGCTGTCCGCGAAGTACGGGGCCACCGTCGATCGGCAGAGTGCCCACGAGATCATCACCGCCCGGGTCCAGCAGGCCCAGGCGGCGGCGCAGGCGGCCGGTCAGGCTCAGCCGGGACAGGCTGGCGCCGCGCTCCCGGGCGGATCGGCACCGTCACGGACGACCGGGATGACCCCGGCGCAGCTGGACCGCGAGATCGCGCGCCAGGCCAGGGAGCAGGCGCGGGAGATGGCACGCGCGCAGCGCGAAGCCGACGCGGAACGGCGGCGCCAGGCCCGAGCCGCTGCCACGGCGGCGCGCCAGCGCGACCGGATGGTCGAGACCGGCGTCCGTACGGCGGGACGGGTCATCACCTCACGGGCGGGTCAGGACGCCATCCGGGGTGTATTCGGGGTCCTGTTCGGGAAGCGGTAGTTTGGGCGACGCCGACCGGGGCCGACGCCGCCCGACAGAAGTCCTTCGACTGGGCTGCTATTCGCCGGTCTCGTCGTCGGTCGGGGCGCTTGCCGCGTTGGCCTTGACCGATTCGATTCCGCCGAGCGCCGAGGCCTTGCTCTTGTAGCCCTCGGACGTGGCGATCGTCTCGCCGTTGCCGGCCTTGAGCGCGAACCGGTACTGGCCGTCCTTTCCCTTGGTGACCACGAACTTGCCGGCCATCGCTGGTCCTCCTCGCGTGCGGGGACTGCATGCGCCCCGAACCGCTGAGTTTACCCGGTGCGGTTCGACATCGACGCCGGGTCGGTCTCTCGTAGACTCGGAGCGTGACCCAAACCTCCGAGCCACGACGTCTGGCGATCCTGACGGAGGGCCAGTTCCGGGTCCACAACGCCAAGACGGCGATGGGCGTCATCCGGTATGGGACCGATCGGGTCGTCGCGCTGGTCGACTCGTCGATCGCGGGCCGGAACGTATCGGAATGGTTGCCGGGTCACGACATCCCCGCGGTCGCGACCCTCGCAGAGGCTCTGGCGATGCCCGCGCCGCCCGACACCCTGCTCATCGGCATCGCGCCGACGGGCGGCAAGCTGCCAGAAGAGTGGCGCGCGACGATCCTCGAGGCGATCGGCGCCGGCCTCGACGTCCACTCGGGCCTGCATACGTTCCTCGGCGACGACCCTGAGTTCTCGGCCGCGGCGGCGGTCTCCGGGAGCCAGATCGTCGATTACCGGCGCCCGCCGGAGCGGCACGAGACGGCCGTCGGCCGGCACCATGGAGCCGGCAAGCACGTGATCCTGATGGTCGGGACGGACTGCGCGATCGGGAAAATGTCGGTGGCGCTGGATCTCCGCAAGGCCTCCCTCGCGGCGGGCGACTCGGCCGTCTTCGTCCCGACCGGCCAAACCGGGATGATGATCGACGGCTGGGGCGTCGCGGTCGATCGGGTCATCAGCGACTTCGTCCAGGGCACGGTCGAATGGCTGGTCGAGGAGGCTGAGAAGCGCGGCGACTGGATCATCGTCGAGGGCCAGGGTTCGCTCGACCACCCGGCCTACTCCTCGGTCACGCTCGGGCTCATCCACGGCGCGACGCCCAAGGCGATGGTGATGGTCCACAAGCCGGGCCTCGTCGAGCATGATTTCGACCATCTCCCCGAGGCATCATTTCCGATCGCCCGCCTGCCGGACTTCATCCGGCTGCACGAGAGCGTCGCGGGCCTCGTGGCCCCTTCGAAGGTCGTTGCGGTCGCACTGAACACCTCGCTCTACGAGAACGAGGCAGAGGCACGCCGCGTCATCGACTCGATCGCCGCCGAGACGGGCCTGCCGGCCGATGATCCCGTTCGATTCGGTGGGGAGCGGCTATGGCACGAGATCCGGTCGGCCGTCACGGCGCTGCCAGGGGAGCGGTGAGCCTCGTCCTTCGCCACGAGGTCCTGCGGCTCGCGCTCCGCGATCCATTCGTGATCGCTCGCTC
>JBBRNM010000132.1:0-3073 GCA_038230295.1 Candidatus Limnocylindrales bacterium | reverse complement strand
GGTACGTGGATCATGTCCGCGCTCCACCGCAATCCCGGGATCACGGCGAAGGCGGCCGAGACGCTCGACGAGATCAGCGGCGGCCGCTTCGTGTTCGGCCTCGGTGCCGGGCACGCCGGACGCCAGGCCCATGCCTTCGGGTTGCCCGAAGACCACGTTGTCGGGCGGTTCGAGGAGGCAGTCCAGATCATCGTGCCGCTCCTGCGCCAGGGACGCGCGGATTTCGAGGGGACCTTCCACGCCGCGCGAGACCTGGAGCAGCGACCGGTCGGACCGCGCCCCGGCCGGATCCCGATCATGATCGGCGCCAAGGGCCCGAAGATGCTTCGTCTTGCTGCGCTTCACGCGGACATCTGGAGCTGGTTCGCCGAGGAGCACAGCGACATGGCGGAGTTCGGGCCGCGGCTCGCAGCGTTCGAGGCGGCATGCGTCGAGGTCGGGCGCGATCCTGCGACGGCCGGACGGTCGGCGGGCGTCGTCGTCGAACCGACATCGATCACGGGCGCGGCGGAGGTCCTCGGCGCCCCGATCCGCGGCTCAGCCGAGGAGATCGCGGACGGCATTCGTGCATTCCGCGATGGCGGATTCACGCAGGTCGAGATGCTCCTCTGGCCGCCGACTCTTGCCGCCCTCGAAGCCATGGGTCGGGTGCGCGAGCTGATCAGCGCCGACTCCAGCAGCCGATGAGCTTCGAGGTCGCTGCCGAGTCCTACGACCGCTTCATGGGCCGCTACTCCGTTCCGCTCGCTCCGCAGCTCGCGTCCTTCGCCGGCGTCGCCAGCGGCCAGAGCGTCCTGGATGTGGGCTGCGGCCCAGGCGCGCTGACAACCGAGCTCGTGAAGCTTGTCGGCCCGGCCGCCGTGACGGCCGTCGACCCGTCCGAGTCGTTCGTCGGCGCCGTCCGAGAACGCCTCCCCGGCGTCCGGGTGGAACAAGCGCCCGCCGAGCACCTGCCCTTCCCGGACCAGTCCTTCGATGCGGTCATGGCGCAGCTCGTCGTCCACTTCATGACAGATCCTGTGGCCGGCTTGGCCGAGATGGCACGAGTGACCCGCCGCCAAGGCGTCGTCGCGACCTGCGTCTGGGATCACGCCGGTGGGAAGGGACCGCTCGGCGCGTTCTGGGAGGCGGCGCGAGTCCTCGACCCCGGGGTTCATGACGAATCCGACTTTGCCGGCGTCCGCGAGGGGCACCTGGCGACCCTGCTCGCGGCGGCGGGCCTGCGCGATGTCGAGGCCACGGTCCTGGACGTGAGCGTGGAGCACCCGACGTTCGAGGAGTGGTGGGAGCCCTTCACCCTTGGCGTTGGGCCGGCCGGCAGCTTCGCGACCGGCCTCGATCCAGTCTGGCAGGCGCGGCTGCGCGAGCTGTGTCGCCAACAATTCCCGAACGAGCCATTCGTCGTGACGGCCCGCGCCTGGGCCGCAAGGGGTCGCGCTTAGGGGACGATCGCCACGTACTGCCCGTCCCACATCGTGGGGCCCTTGGGATCGTGGTAGTGGCCGATCAGGATACCCATCGTCGCGACGTTGTAGAACGTGTCCGGCGACGGGTCGTAGTACCTGTACCGGAGGGTCTGTTTCGGCCACAGCGGACCCATCACGTAGACACCCGTGAGGGTGTAGTTGTTCGTCGCCCGTGGATCGACGTTCGACTTGAAGCCGTTGATCACCCACGCGTGCTGCCCGGACATGACGACGAGCGCCGCCGGCGAGCCGGTCATCCGGATCCGGACCGCGACCGCCCGGAGCAGCGTCGTGATGCTCGTCGACGTGATGATGTGGTAGCCCACCGGCCCGAAGTGGTTCAGGGTCAGCTTCTGTGACTGCGGGTCGCCACCGGGCTCGTCGTACAGGTAGCGACGGCGATAGCGGCCGTAGTCGTAGTAGATCTGCTGCCGTGTGGCCGAGTGATCCGACTGGTGGAGATCGATGTTGAGCATCATCTGGACGCCGGCCGGAACGCAGTTGATCCAGTTCGACTGGGTCGAGAAGACGCCCCAGCGGTAGAGGTCGTACTTGCCGCTCCAGGTGGCGATGACTGCCGGCCCGCGCAGGATCCGGACAACTCCGGTGCCGTTGAGGGTGAACGTCGCGCCGCTATGGGTTACGAGAAGACGGAACGTGTAGCAGTAGAAGGGCCGCAGCCCGACGACCGTCGCGGACGTGCCGCTGACCGTAGCCGTGGCAGAGAGGACCATCGCCGCGATCGGCGGGCACAGGCCCCCGGCCTGGAAACCCCGAAACGTCTGCAGGGCTAGGCCCTGTTCATTCGCACCTTTCGTGTGCGTCCACTTGACGTCGTAGGAAGTCGTTGTCGGCGTATTCAGGGTCACGAGGGCAAGAGGGGCTGGGTTCACGAAGGCGTAATCCGCCGGATTGACCGTGGTCGACGGCGTCATCACCGACGCGCTGTCCGACACGGAAGCCGTCGCTCCGGTGGTCGTTCCGGTTGCCGTGAGCGTCCATGGCGTCACCGTGCCTGGCGCGAAGGCATCCGCGGGGACGACGACCGCGAAGTCAGCCACGACGCCGGTTCCATCGGCCGTTGCCGAGGCGATGCCGGCCGGCGTCCCGACCGGGTCGGTCGTGAAATTGACGGTCGTGCCGGGGTCCCAGCCGGAGCTCGAGACCGTGATGCTCACGCCCGCATTGAAGGCGTGCGAGCTCAGAGTGAGCGTTGGCAGCGTGTCTGCCGCCGATGTCCCGGGCGCGACGAGTGGCAGTGCCCCCGTGGCAAAGAGGCAGATGGCCAGCGTGGCGAGGACAACACGACGAACCATGCGAGCGAGCCCCCGGTGACCGAATTTGGCGCCTCGGCGACCGTAGGCCACCGGCGAAGCCACGGATCGCCCAAATCGGTTGGCGAGAAGTCCTACTCGCATGCGGCGCGACATGCAGTCGGCACGAGGCAAGCCGTGCTGGCGCGCCCGGAGGTGTCTGACTCCACGACATAGGTGACAACTGATAGGTGACAGGTGAGTCGGGACATAGGTGACAGTCCGGTGCATGTCGAAGCATCGGGTAGCCGTCCTCAAGGTCGTCTCATCGCAGTTGACCGTCACCGCCGCCGC
>JBBRNM010000131.1:0-3198 GCA_038230295.1 Candidatus Limnocylindrales bacterium | reverse complement strand
TTCCGACCGAGGCGACGTTCGGCGGAGGCGCCCTGCCCGGCGAGGTCCTGGCGTCGTTTGGGATCGCGCTCGCGCATTCGAAGCCGGACGCCCTCGCGGCCGCCCTTCGCACCGGACACCCTGCGGTCGTCGGCCGGATCGAGGCTGGACGGCTCGTGCTCGACCTTCGGACCGTCGAGCCGGAACGCGACGATGAGCTGGACGGTGCGGTTCGGGTCGCGGTCGCCGGCTCCGTTCGCGGCAATTCCCGGCCCGTCCGCGCCACCTTGGAGCCCTGAGCCGATGCCGACCGTCGTGGTCGGGACCGCCGGCCACATCGACCACGGCAAGACGACGCTCCTTCGCGCCCTGACCGGCATCGATGCCGACCGGCTGCCCGAGGAGCGTGAGCGGGGCATGACGATCGATGTCGGCTATGCCCACCTCGATTTCGGGGACGGGACGAGCCTCGACTTCGTGGACGTGCCGGGCCACGACCGGCTCGTCGGCAACATGCTCGTGGGGGCCGGCGAGATCGATGCGGCGCTCCTCGTGGTCGCCGCGGACGACGGGCCGCGCGCCCAGACGATCGAACACATCGAGCTGCTCGACGCGCTCGAGATCCGCGACGGGATCGTGGTCGTCACGAAGATCGACGCCGTCCAGCCCGACCGGGTCGCGTCGGTGGTCGAGGCGACCGGAACGCTGATTGGCGCAACCTCGTTTGCGGGATCGCCGATCGTGACGGCGTCGACCGTGACGGGCGAGGGGATCGAAGCACTTGCTCACCTCCTTCGCGAGCTGGCACGGCGCGTCGAGACCCGCGCGCTAACTCGGCCGCCGGGCTCGAAGCGCATCGCCATCGACCGGGCGTTCGAGGTTCGGGGTCGCGGCGTCGTCGTGACGGGGACGCTTCGGGGCGGGCCGATCGCGACTGGCGACCGCCTGCGCGTCGAACCGAGTGCGCCGGGCGAGCGGGAGGGGCGCGTCCGCGAGATCCAGGTGCACGGCGGCACGAGGCCGAGCCACGACGGCGGCCGGATCGCGCTGAACCTCGCCGGGTTCGAGGCCGGTCTGCTGCGCCGCGGTGCCATCCTGACGGCGGGCCACGGCATCGATGGGACCGATCGGCTGCTGGTCAGTCTGCGACCCGCGATCATCCTGCGCGGACTTGGGGGGAGCGGGAGCGCCCGCCGCGATCCCCCTCGTGACGGAGCACGGCTGCGCCTCCATCTGGGGACTGAGCAGGTCGATGCGGTCGTCGGCCGGCGAGGCCTCGAATCGCCCGAGCTGCCCGGTGATGCGGTCACGGCGATTCTCCGCCTCGGAGCCCCTGTCGCGACGTTCCCGGGAGACCGCGGCGTGCTGCGCCAGCCATCGCCGGGCGAGGCGGTGGCGGGCATCCGGGTGCTCGACGCGCGTCCGCCGAGAGGGGTCTCGCGCCGCCGCGTCACCGCCGAGCGCCAGGTCGCGCTTGCCAGAGCGATCGAGGACAGCGACGCCGGAGCGGCGTCAGGCGCGCTCGTTGGCCTCCACGGCGCGATCGCAGCAACGCGAATCGCCGCGGTGGTGGCCGTGCTCGCGCCTGTGGCCGCGCTCGCGCCCGTGGGCGCGCTCGCGCTGCCCGCCGATCGCCCGGCGACCACGGCCTCCGGGACCGGCTTGCTCCTGGCCGCCGATGTCGTCTCGGCGCTCGAGGGGCGAGCCGAAGCGCTCGTCGCTGCCCACCACGAGGCCGACACGGCGAGCGTCGGGATCCCGCTGCAGGAGCTTCGGACCGCCCTGGGCGTCGCCCTCCGGCGATTCGTCACGATCGATCGTTCGATGTCGGCCGAGGCGGCGAGGGCCGTCGAGCGGGTCGTCGACGGCCTGCTCGGCCGGGGTCGTATCGCTCGGGAGGGCGATCGCGTCCGCGATCCGGTTCGAGGCGCCGGTCCGACGCCCGAGCTCGCCGCCGCCATGGACCGCCTCGAGGTCCTGCTCGCGGTGCCCGCACCGCCAGCGCTTGCCGAGGCCGTGGCCGCCGCTGGCTGCTCACCCGAAGGGGTTCAAGCCCTCGTGACCGCCGGCCGGATCGTCCGGATCTCAACCGACCTGGCGTGGGCCAGCCCGACGTACCACGAGCTCGCCGCACGGGCGCTCGCCCTTGCCCGCCGGGCACCGCTGAGCCCCGCCGCCTTCCGTGATGAAACTCGCACGAGCCGGAGATACGTCCTCGCGATCCTCGAGGACCTCGATCGCCGTGGCATCCTCGTGCGCACGGCGGCGGGGCACATTCCGGGACCCCGGGCGCCACGCGCGGCCCAACCGGCGCCGGAACCGGCCGCCGGACCCGTCGCTTGACCGTCGTGCGCGCCGGCGATACCTCGGGGATCGTGCTCGCGGGCGGTCGCTCGTCGCGGTTCGGGAGCCCGAAGCTCGAGGTGCTGCTCGACGGGGCCAGCCTCCTCGAACATGCGATCCGGGCCGTTGCCGGCGTCGCGACCGAGATCATCGTGGCCCTGCCGCCGGACCCCGCCGGGCACGACCCCGAGCTCGGTGCGATCACGGGGAACCCGCGCGTGCGCTTCAGTCGAGACCCCGAGGCGTTCGGCGGCCCGCTCGCCGGCCTCGCCGCGGCCATCGAGGCGACGAGCGGCCGGCTGGCGATCGTCGTCGGGGGCGACATGCCGAGGCTCCAGCCGAGTGTGCTGCGGGCGATGCTCGACCGGCTCGGGCAGCCCGCGAGCAGTCCGAATCACCAGGCTCCCGAAGCGATCGTGCTGACGAGCGATGGCGTGCGCCGACCGCTGCCCGTCGCGCTCCGCGTCGAGGCCGCGCGACGCGCCGTCGCGGAGACCCTCGAATCCGGCGAACGATCGCTCCGAGGCATGCTCGCCCGGCTCGCCGTCGAGGAGCTGGATCCGGAATCGTGGCACGTGCTGGACCCACACTCCGAGACCCTGGTCGACATCGACGCCCCATCCGACCTCGAGGCACTCGATCCCCGCGGCTGATCGAGGTGATGCGACGGGGCACCGCACCCCCTTCCGCGGGCTTGGCGGCGGGGCTACCCTTGCGCCGCGCCCAACGCGCCAAGCATGCAAGAGCCGGGAGGATGTCCGTGGTACAGATCCAGGAGATGTGGAACAAGCTCAACGCGAACGAGCGAATGGCCGCGCAGGGCGGCGTCGTCGTGATCGTGGGTTGGCTCCTCGGCCTCATCTTGAACCGCTTCGG
>JBBRNM010000130.1:0-3241 GCA_038230295.1 Candidatus Limnocylindrales bacterium | reverse complement strand
TCGTGTTCGTGAATGCCGAGAACGAGCGGATCGCGATCCTGTACCGCCGGAACGCGGGCGATTACGGCCTCATCGAGCCGATGCTCGGCGGCGACTACACGAAGGGTGGGCCGCCCGGTCGGTCGGTGGGCGGCTCCGCTCCCTCGGTGGGCGGCTCCGGTCGGTCGGGCTCGAGCGGCTCCGCGCGCGCCCCCGGCGGCTCCTCTCGGTCTGCGAGCGGCTCGGCGCGGCGGTAAACCATCTCGGCGCGCGTCACGAGCCCGGCATCCACGAGGTAGCGCCGCAGCGCCGAGACGTCCGGGTGCCACAGCGCGAGCCGCATGTTCACGTCGCGCTCCGCAACCGGCTCGAGGTCCGGAAAGACCTGGTCGAGGAGGTACCTCAGGACAACGCGCCGTTTCCGGTCCCGCGCCGGGATCGACACGAGCCGGCCCTTGCGGATGAACGCACGCAGGACCCGCGCCTCGAACGCCGGGTCGTCCTGTCCCAAGCCCGATAGGACGTCCGGCGGGATGTCGTCCATAGGTCGCCATCGTACGATTCCCGAATGAAGCCACGTCGCCGGAGTCCCGGGCCCGGTCGCGATCGGCTCGGGAGCCTGCGGCCGACGCCCGGAGAGGCCGTCCATCCCGACGAGCTCACCGTTCGCCGAACGCTCGTCCATGCCGAGAGCGAGCCGGGCGCCCAGCGCCGACGCCTGAGCTCGGCGGCGCGGGCCCTCCTGGCGTGGGACAAGGTCGTCCTTGGCGCGCTTCTGGTCCTTGCCGCGGCGGTTCGGTTGCCGGGAATCGCGACCCGCGGCCGCTTCGACGGCGACCAGGGCTACGACATGCTGACCCTTCTCCATTTCACCCGCGACGGGGTCTTCCCGCTGCTGGGCCCACCGACCTCGATCGGTGACTTCCACCACGGCGCGTTCTACTACCTGCTCCTGGCCCCGGTCGCGGCGATCTCGGGCTCGGATCCGATCGCGGTCGTGACGGCGCTGGCGCTCATGGGCGTGGCGGCGGTGGGGGTCAGCTGGTGGCTCGCCCGTTCGATCGGCGGACCGATCGCCGGGCTCGTGGCGGGCGTGCTGCTCGCCCTGTCCCCCGCGGCGATCGACGAATCGACGTTCCTCTGGAACCCGAACCCGATCCCGCTCTTCGCGGCGATCGCGCTCGCGGCCGGGTGGCACGCCCACCGGACCGGACGCGTTCGCTGGTGGATCGTCTCGCTGGCGAGCGCCGGGATCGTGTTCCAGCTCCACGTCCTCGGCGTCGTTTTCCTGCCGCCGGTCGTGGCACTCCTTGTCGTCGATGTCCGGCGGGCTATCCGGGGGCGCGATCGGCGGCAGGCGGCGCGGCTGGTTCGGGCAGGCCTCGCCGGCTTCGGGGTCATCGCCCTCCTGTTCGTGCCGCTCGCGATCCACGAGCTCCAGACGGACTTCGGCGAGATTCGCCACGCGGTCGCCTATTTCACCGCCGGCTCGGACAATGCGGCCGGGCTCGATCCGTTTGCGCGCATCTTCTTCACGCTGTTCCGGATCGTTGGCTGGCCATTGGTGGGTGTCGTGACCGACGCGCCCTTGGCGAGCACGGTCGTGGTGGCGCTCGCGGTCACGTTCGGAGCGTGGGCCGCGGCCACGTTGCGGGGCGACCTCGGAGTCGCGGCACGCTGGCTGGGCGGGACGGTCGCCTGGAGCGCGATCGCGTTGAGCGTCCTCGCGCCGTCGCTCCAGACGGTCGTCGCGGGCCTCCCAAACGATCACTACCACGCCTTTCTCGATCCGGTGGTCGTGATCCTCGTGAGCGTCGCTGCCGTCGCGATGGCGGCACCCGGGACGATGCCGGCGCGCTCCTCGGCGCCGGCTCTCGCAACGGCAGATCCCGGCGACCGAGGCCGGGCCCCGCTGCGGCCCGGCGTGGACGTCGCGGCGCGAGCGCTGCTCGGGGCCGCCTTCGCGCTCGGCATCGCCCTCGAGGTCTCGCGCTGGCCGATCCCGGACCCGAACGGCGGCTGGCCGGCAGCCTCGGCCTCGGGAACGCGCATCGTCGCCACGACCGGCAGCAATCCGGTCGCCCTGATGGACCTGCCCGCCTTCAAGACGCCCGCCGGTACGGGCTTCCCCATCGTGAAGGCGGGCGGCACGCTCACCGACGACGTGTGGTCGGCGGCGTTCATCGTCGTGCCCTGCGATCGGCTCTTCGAATCGGTGGTCGGCCTGAAGTGCGCGGGCCCAGCCGAGGATCGACAGATGCGATACCTGGTCGCGGACGGGGCCCATCCCGAGCCGACGCTCGTGACCCGCTTTGATGCGTCTACACGCATCTCGATCTCGATCTACCGGCCGTGAGAAAGTGACTCGCATGACGGAGTGCGTGCCCATGACCGAGGGTCCCCTATGACCGAGGGGCTGGCCGCACCCGTCGCCGCTGTGGAGCGCATCCGCGCGGCGCAGGATCGCCTTCGCACCCGAATCGGCCGCCGCCGAATGCGCACCCTCGACATCGGCCTGCGGGCGGGGTTCGTCGTCGCGCTCGTGATCTTCGCCATCTACCGTCCGATGGCTGCCGCCGACGCCCACGCCTACTGGGCCGTGAACATCGCGGAGCCCTACACGCGACCGATCGCCACCACCGACGCGTTCACGTACCCGCCGCCAGCAGCGCTCGTCTTTTCGGTTCTGGGACACCTGCCGTGGGAGGTGTTCCAGGCGCTCTGGACGATCCTGATCGGGCTTGCGCTGCTGTGGTTGGTCGGGCCCTGGTCGATCCTGTTCCTGGCCATCCCGATCGTGAGCTCGGACCTGTACCTCGGCAACATCCACATCCTGCTCGCGGCGGCGATCGTTGGCGCCTTCCGATGGCCCGGGCTGTGGGCGTTCGCGCTGCTCACGAAGCCGACCTGCGGCGTTGGCCTCTTATGGTTCGTCGTGCGTGGCGAGTGGCGCCGGCTCGTGATCGCCCTCGGGACGACGGCGGCGATCGTCGCGGTGTCATTCATCCTCGCGCCCGGCCTGTGGCCGGCCTGGATCAACTACGTGCTCCAGACCGGGGTCGCCCCGAACGTCGGGACGGCAGCCTGGGTCCCGATCCCGCTCCTGATCCGACTTCCGATCGCGATCGTCGTCGTGATCTGGGGCGCCCGCACGGATCGCCCATGGACCGTCCCGATCGCGTCGATGCTCGCGCTGCCCGTGCTGTGGATGGTTGGCCTGTCGATGATCGTCGGGGCCCTCGCGGTCGCCCGCTGGCCGGCC
>JBBRNM010000129.1:0-3314 GCA_038230295.1 Candidatus Limnocylindrales bacterium | reverse complement strand
GAAGGAGCGGCCCTCGCCTGGGCCATCCCGTCGATCGCGGTCGCGATCCGGCTCGCCTGGTCGATTGTCCGCGATCTCGTCGACGGCCAGGTCGGGGTGGACGTGATCGCGATCCTTGCCATCGTCGGGGCGCTGCTCTTCGGGGAGCGCCTCGCGGCGGCGGTCATCGGGGTCATGCTGGCGACCGGCGAGGCGCTCGAGCGCTATGCGCAGGGGCGCGCCCAGCGCGAGCTGACCGCGCTCCTCGGACGGGCGCCACGCGACGTCCAGCGCTACAGCGACGGTAGCCTGGAGACGACGCCGATCGAGGCCATCGCCGTGGGCGATCTCCTGGCGATCCGGCCCGGCGAGGTGATCCCCGTCGACGGCAGCGTCGTCGGGAGCGCCGCTGTCCTTGATGAGTCGGCCCTCACGGGGGAGTCGCTCCTCGTGACCCGCGACGAGGGGGACCCGGTCTCATCGGGCACGGTCAATGCGGGCTCATCGTTCGACCTCCGGTCGATGGCAACCGCCGCCGAGAGCACGTATGCGGGAATCGTCCGTCTGGTCGAGGAGGCGCAGCGAAGCAAGGCCCCGTTCGTCCGGCTGGCCGACCGATATGCCCTCCTGTTCATCCCGTTGACGCTGGGCATATCGGCGGCCGCGTGGCTCGCGTCGGGTGACCCCGTCCGCGGCCTCGCCGTGCTCGTTGTCGCGACGCCCTGTCCGCTTCTGTTGGCCGCACCGATCGCCATCGTCGCCGGAATCTCGCGGGCGGCCCGCCGCGGCATCATCATCAAGGGCGGCGGTCCGCTCGAGACCCTCGCTCGTTCTCGGGTCCTGCTCTTCGACAAGACCGGGACGCTCACCGCCGGCCGGCCGCGCCTGGCCGGGATCGAGGTCGGCCCGACCGATGCGGACGCGCCGGAAGGCACCGCCGCAGGGCCGGCCGGGGTCCGGATCAAAGGCTCCGCGTCCATCGATCTCGAGCAGGGCGAGGTCCTGCGTCTTGCTGCCTCGGTCGAACAGCTCTCGCCCCATGTGTTTGCCGGAGCGATCGTCCACGCAGCCCATGAGCGGGGCCTGCTCCTGTCCATGCCGGCCGATGTCGTCGAGACTCCCGGCGCCGGGGTTGCAGGACGGGTCGACGAGCGCTGGGTGACTGTCGGCACCGCAGCCTTCTGTGCCGGCGACCGCGGCCTGCCGCGGTGGGCGCGCAACGTCCGGCGGCGAGCCTCGGTCGAGGGTTCGACGTGCGCCTATGTCAGCATCGATGGGCAGGTGCGCGGCACGCTCGTGCTGGATGACCCGCTCCGCCCGGAGACACCTCGAGCGATCCGCTCACTCCGGCGAGTCGGCTTCACTCGCATCGTGATGGTCACGGGCGACAATGCCGCAGTCGCAGACATCATCGGCTCGGCCATCGGCGTCGATGCGGTTCTGGCCGAACGGGCGCCGGAAGATAAGGTCGATGCCGTGCGGGCCGAGCGATCGGACGTCTCTGGACCGGTTGTCATGGTCGGCGATGGGCTCAACGACGCCCCGGCCCTGGCCCTGGCCGATGTGGGGGTTGCCATGGGAGCACGTGGAGCGACCGCCGCGTCCGAGGCCGCAGACATCGTCATCACGGTCGACCGGCTCGACCGCCTGACCGAGGCTGTTCAGGTCGCCCGACGGGCGCGTTCGATCGCGGTCCAGAGCGTCGTCGCCGGCATGGGCCTGTCGCTTCTTGCGATGGTCGCCGCGGCCTTCGGGTTCCTGCCGGTCGTCGCCGGGGCGATCCTGCAGGAGGCCATCGACGTGGCCGTCATCCTCAACGCGCTGCGCGCGGTGCGGGGAGGCGTGATTGCTCCGGTCCGGGTCCCCGGCTGGAGCGAGACGAGCGCCCGGTTACGGGCCGAGCATCTCGAGCTCGAGGGGCCGATCGCCCGGATCCGTGCCATTGCCGACCGACTCGACGGCCTGCCGGCCGACACGGCGCGGGCCGGTCTCGAAGAAGTCCGCCGGTTCGTGGCTGAGGACTTGCTGGCCCACGAGCAGTTCGAGGATCGGACGATCTACCCGATGCTCGCCGCGGCGATGGGCTCCGACGACGCGACTGCGTCGATGCATCGGACGCACCAGGAGATCTTCCGGCACGCCCGACTGCTCGATCGGCTCGTAAGCGACCTTCCGCGGGAGGGACCGAGCCCCGACGACCGGACGGACCTGCAGCGCGTGCTGTATGGCCTCGAGGCGATCGTCCGACTGCACCAGGCCCAGGAGGAGGACCTGTACCTCTCGATCGGCGACAGCGGAACGGCGCCAGAGGCCCAGGGCTCCGCCGTCCAGCCTGCTCGACCCTGAACCAGCGCCGGTCACCTCCAGGCGACGACTTCACCCACCGACGCTGGCCATGGGCTTCGCCCCCTCAGTCACCTCGCCCTTATGGGCCGCAAACGCAGCCAGGACTTCGCCCTTCTCGCGCTCCGGGACACCTACGAAGTCAAGCGTGCGGCCAAGTTCAGCCGCGACCTCATCGAACTCCTCGGGCGAGATGTGGAAGCGGCGATGGGCCTCCTCCAATCCGATCACGGTCTTCCCGGGGTGCGTGCCGGCATACTCGAACGGTCCGCCAGCGACGTTGCAGACCCACAGGGTGCGCATGAACTTCAACCCCGGCAGCTGGCCCAGCTGCTCGGTATGCCATTGTGCAAGGTCGGTGTTCTTCGATCCCTGGCCCACGATCGGATTCTTCACGACCGCATCGCTGAAGTGATCGATCACCGCGGCGACGGCAAACACGCCGCCGAGTCGTTCGTACAGGCTTTTCTCGCTCATTTCGTTCCTCCACCTCATCTGATGCGCCGCCCAGGAAAAGACCGCCCCACCCAGCAATACTCACCTGGTCGCCCATGCGGCCGCTCCTGAGCGTGGCGCCCGAACACGAGCGGCAGGCGAGACGCACGACCGCGATCCGTCTTGACAACGGCTATGACTCCGCGCCAAGTCTCATACCGCAAGTACGATGGCGAAGCGCGGTTGGTTCCCCGTTCCCGACCGGGCAATGCCTATTCGTAGCCGAGGTCGGCCTCGAGTTGTGCGCGGTTCCACGCGTTCTCGGCCGTCTCGGGAAGGAGATCGAGTAGGTCCGCAAGCTCGTCGATGAGGGTATCGAGGGCCGTTTCTGTCGCCGCCGCGATCGGTTCGTCCAGCGCATCCCGCAGGTGCGGGATGGGCGAACTGGCGTCGACAAGAAAGGCATCTTCCACGAGCTGGGTGAGACTCCGAGCCACCAGTTCCCGCGACCCGGGTGCTCGCAGTCGGACCGCGACCCGCTCTCGCAACGGGACAGG
>JBBRNM010000128.1:0-3349 GCA_038230295.1 Candidatus Limnocylindrales bacterium | reverse complement strand
TCGACCCGCGGCGCGCATGACCTCCGCGAGCCCCGGAACCTCGAAGTCGACGACCGACAGGGTTGCCTGCGGGGTCACGTCGCGTGGCGTGAGACCGGTTCCGCCGGTGCTGACGATCAGGGCGTTCCCACCGACGGCGGCGCGAAGTGCCGACGCGATCAGCCCGCGGTCGTCCGGCACCGTCGCGCGATCCACGACGAAGCCGATCTCCGCGAGGCGATCGCCGAGCGCACGCCCGGAGTCGTCCTGGCGGCTGCCGTTCGCGACGCCGTCGCTCACGGTGAGGACGAGGGCCCGCGTGCCGGATGGGATCGGCATCGGCTCAGGCCTTTTTTCGGATGCGGCCGGCCACCCGCTCACCGGGCCGATGCACGGGCCGGGGGGCGTCCGCATCGGCCTCTCGGTGCCACTCCCCACTGCGACCGCCGGACTTCGAGACGAGGCGCACGAACCGGATCTCGATGCCGCGCTCCACGCCCTTGACCATGTCATAGACCGTCAGCGCCGCCACGGACGCCGCCGTCAGGGCCTCCATCTCCACGCCGGTCGGGCCGGTGGTTGCCGCCTCCGCACGGATCCGCAGGCCACTCGCGGCCCGATCGGGCGTGACCGTGACGACGAGATCGGTCAGGGCGAGGGGATGGCACAGCGGGATGAGGTCGGACGTCCGCTTGCCGCCCATCACCCCGGCCAGCTCGGCAACGCCGAGGACGTCACCCTTGGTCGTGTGGCCGTCGATCACAAGGCTCAGCGTCTCCGCCCCGAGCGAGACGAACGCCTCCGCCACGGCTCGCCTCGCCGTTGCCGGCTTCTCGCTCACGTCGACCATTCGCGGTCTCCCGGACCGATCGATGTGGGTCAGGCGGCGGCGCTCGGCTCGGGGTGGTGGGCCGCTGCGTGGGCCGGCGACGTTGCGATCCATGGAGCCTCCGATCGTTACCCGCGTCCTGCCCATCATGCGTCAGGTCGAGGCGAGCCACCACAGCTCGACGGCATCGCCGGCCTGATGCACCGTCACGTTCTCCGGGATGACCGCCAGGGCATCGGCCGCGGCCAACGCGGAGAGGACGTGGCTCCCCTGCCCCGCCGGTCCGCGCGATAGCCGGACGTGCGCGCGTCCTTCACCATCGCGGACGACGGCGCCCGTCGCATCCCGCTCCGCGGTGACGCGCACGTACGCCCGCCGCCCGCTCGACGTTCGAGCGTCGTCAAGGAGCACCCCCCGGTCGACGGCTCGCCGCATCTCGCTGCGGCCGCTCAGGGCGAGGAGCGCCGGGCGGATGAAGATCTCGAACGTCACGAACGTCGACACCGGGTTCCCGGGCAGGCCGAACAGGAGGACCGGCCGGTCGCGCTCGGGCCGACCTGCGGGTCCCGCCGAGCGCGTCGTGCCGAAGGCGAAGGGCTTGCCCGGCTGAACGGCGACGCGCCACAGGTCCACATGCCCGATCTCCTCGAAGGCCGCCCGAACATGATCGTACGGACCGACCGAGACGCCGCCGGAGACGATGACCACGTCGGGATCCTCGGCCAGGCCGGCGCAGAGGCGAGCGCGGACGTCGTCGAGCCGATCGGCGGCGATGCCGAGGAAGCGCGGGTCGCCGCCGGCGTCTTCCACGAGGGCCATGAGCGCGGGGCCGTTGGCGTCCGGGATACCGGCGTCGCCGAGGGCCTGACCCGCAGGACGAACCTCGTCTCCGGTCGCGAGCACCCCGACGATCGGGCGCCGCCGCACCGACAGACGCTGCAGGCCGACCCCTGCGGCGATCGCGACCGTTGCCGGTCGGACGAGCGTCCCGGCCTCGAGGACGCGATCTCCTCTGCGCAGATCGCTGCCCGCGGTCCGAATCGCCGCGCCGGCCGGGATTGCGCGGTAGGCCAGGATCCACTCCGGAAGGGGGCCGCTCGCATCGCGGCTCGCCGGCGCGCGCGGTGAGCCGTCGGCGTCGGCGGGCGCCGTGAGCTCGACCTGGATCACGGCGTCGGCGCCGGCGGGAATACGCGCACCGGTGGCAATTCGCAGCGCCGTGCCACGCTCGACGTGGCCCTTCGGGGTGACGCCGGCCGGGATATCTCCGGCCACACGCAGCCGAACCGGCGTCGTCGCCGAGGCAGCGGCAAGATCGCCGGACCGTACCGCGTAGCCATCGATCGCCGAGTTGTCCCACGGCGGGAGGTCGAGCTCGGCGACCACATCGCTGGCGAGCACCCGCCGGAGCGCGTCCGGGAGCCAGACGACCTCGGGTTCGGTCGGTCCGGGAACGGCAGCGAGAACCGCCTCGCAGGCAGCATCGACCGAGACCAGGCCGTCCAATCCGGGCTCGGGGTCAACCCGCGCGGCAAGGTCGAGGCGGGACGCGGCCGGCGTCATCCGGCGGCTCGGCCCTCGCGCGCCAGCAGGCCGCGCTCGTGGAGCAGCTTCCCGACCGACCGGCGCGTGAGCATCCCGACCAGACTGCCGCCGTCGACGACCGGGAGGCCATCCACGCCCGCGCGCTGGAGGCGTTCGACCGCCGCCGCGAGGTTATCCCGGGCGGAGAGGATCCCCAGGCGCGGCGGCTTCGCCATGACCTCTTCGACCCGCGTCGTCGCCCAGCGGTCGCGACGGAGGCGACGGACCTCGCGAACGCCGAGGACGCCCACCACCGTGTCGGCGCTCACGACCGGCAGGGCGGTCATCGTCGATTCGTCGTCGAGCAGCTGGCTCGCGAACGTATCGACCGTCAGGCCCGGGCTGACGCTGACCGAGCCGGTCTCCATCGCGTCCTCCACGTGGAGGCCGCCGATGAGGGCATCGACGCGCAGGCGCTCGGCGATCGAGCGCGCCGAGAGGGCGAGGAACCAGCCGCTCAGCGCGATCATGGCGCCGCTCGTGAACTCACTGAACGCGATCACCGCGATCCCAAGCCCGACGCCGGCGTAACCCGTGAGGCGGCCGCTCCGACCGGCCGCGCGCCAGCCGGCGTTGAGCGTCCCGCCGCGGCTCCAGCCGATCGCCCGGATGATCCGGCCGCCGTCAAGCGGGTAGGCCGGCAGGAGGTTCACGAACCCGAGGATGAAGTTCAGGACGCTCAGGACCCCGATGGTCGCGGCAACGGTCGCGATGTCCGTCCCGCTCCCCGCGTTTGCCCCGAAGGCCAGGGCGAGGAGCGCCACCCCCAGCCCAATGCTGGCGAGCGGCCCCGATATGGCGATGGCGAGGTCGTCTGCCGGCTTCGCCGCGATCGGGTCGAGGGGCGTCGAGCCGCCGAAGAACGAGATGGCGAGCGACGGCACCGCCATGCCCCGTCGGCGGGCCACGAGCGCGTGGGCGAGGTCATGGACGAGCGAGCTCACGAAGAAGCCGATG
>JBBRNM010000127.1:0-3395 GCA_038230295.1 Candidatus Limnocylindrales bacterium | reverse complement strand
GCGACGCCCGAGCGTTAGAGCCTTCCGGCGACCTGCTGCGCCACGGATTCGACCTTGGGCTCGAGGTCCGCGCCGGTCGTGGTCGAGGATGTTGCCGCGAGCACAACGAGGTTCGCGCCCTTCACGAAGGCCACGGTCGCCTCGTTCGAGGTCACGGCCTTGCCAGCGACATCACCGAGTCCGGAGATCGCCTCGAGCGTGCCCTGGGCGCCGGCCGACTGAATCGCTGCCTGGAGAATCGCGTTTCCGACGCCGGAGGGCACCTGCTCGACGAGCACGGTCACGCTGTCACCCGCGACGTTGGTGTACAGGACGACGCCCATCCCGGGGCCGCCGATGGGGCTGGCCGTCTTGGTCACCGTGCCGCCGATGATCGACGCCGCCATCTCGGCGGTGACGATCGTCGAAGGGTCGAGGGCGCCCGCGCCGGCCGTCGTGCCGGGCAGGGGCGGGATGGTCGCCATCGACTGCGTCGCCGCCGAAGTCGGGGCAGCTGTTGGCACCACTGCTGGCGCCGTGGTCGCTGCGCCGCCGCCGCACGCGGCGATGGATACCAGGATGGCTGACAGGAATCCGCCGACGGCCAGTCGTGGTCGTGAGATCACGGGTGTACCCCTTTAGGATCAGTGTTTGGGCCGCGACATGCTACCGCCTCGTCCGTGTGTGTCCCGCTTCAGGCGGCCATCACGTCGAGGCCTGAGCAAGATCAGCGTGCCTCGGATCCTTCGAGCTTCTCGATGGCGTCCGCGATATTGGTGACGTCGATCCTGAGGCCTATTGGGGACGAGCGCAGCCTTCGATCGATCTCGAGTGGTAGGAACCGACTGCAGTCCGGAGCTCGCTCCGAGGCGTAGAGCGTCATGAACTCGTGATGCGCCTCGCGGAGCTCGTACTCGGTCGAACGCAGGTGGGGAGAGCGCTCCGCCTCGGGAATATCACTTGCCGATTCGCAATGCGCATGTGGAACCTGAGTCCGTCCGGGCAGGTCGTGCAGGTGGAACGCCAATCGCGAGCCACGACCGATGTCGAGATATTCATAGGTGTGCTTGATGAGCTCCCAATCGCCGCCGCTCGTCATTCGAAAATACTCGCGATAGCGCGCGCGAACCTCGGGTGACAGGCCGCCACCCGGGGCGACCAAACCCCACGTGAGCAACCGGCGGTCGTGGTTCCGGCCCTCGTCGCTGGCGACCACATCACCCCAGTGGTCCAGGTGGCGGACCAGCCCCTCGAACCGAGACCGGACCTGTGAATCGGTCAAGTTCACAAGTGAACGCGAGGTGGTCACGATTGGAATCGGCCGAGACTAGAGGTCGATCTCTGCGTCGGGGCGATCGACGATCTTCGGCGCGGGCTCGTCGAGGCCCAGGAAGCGGACCACTGCTTTCCTTGGAACCCGGAACGTCCGCTCCGAAAGCCGAACGGCGGGAAGCTTCCCTGCCTTGATGTAGTTGAGGATCGTTGAGCTCGAGACGGAAGCCAGCTCCGCGATCTCTCCTGGCGAATAGAAGGCCTTGATCAAGATGATCGCGTCAGCGCGACCGGACGGCGCCAGTGTCATCGATCGAATCCCCTGCGATTTCTGGTCTCATGCTATTCAGCGTGTTGCGTATCAGGGACTATGACGAACGTGCCTAACTTGTCAAGCGCTTGTCAGAGCTCTAGCACGAACCGAAGGGCGGCGTCGAGGCGATCGATGACCGCCGCCGTGAGGCGGCCGGCCCGCGGCCCGAGCACGACGATCGGCAGGGTCGCCGGCTGATCGCATTTGGCGAACCCGTCCCGATCGAGGCCGGATTCGTGGGCGGTCACCGGCACGAGGTACGCGGGCGCCTCCGACGCCGATCGAACCGAGCTCGTCATCGGCACGACCACGACCGTCGATGATCGATGCAGGCGATCGGTCTGCACGACGACCGCGGGATGCGGGGCGCGGAGGACGTGCCCGCCCGCGTCCGGGAATGCCACGAAGTGGATGTCGCCGCGTCGGGGGCCGGCGTCGAGCGGCCGCTGGCCGATGCCTACCACTCGAGGTTCGCCCAGGCTTTGGCCGTCAACGCGAGGGCGGCATTGGCCCATGCCTCGTTGTCCTCGGCGTCGAGCTCGAGCGCACGATCGAGGCGCGCCTGCTCCTCCGCCGCGATGGATCGCCGAACCGCCGCGGCGACGATGCCGCTCACGCCGAGCCCGGCTTCGGCTGCAGCCGCCTTGAGCTGCTCGACGAGATCCGTCGGAAGGCTGATCGAGAGCTTCGTGTGGGGCGCGCGAGCGTCCGGGCCGTAGGCGGCGGCCGTCTCGGCGAGGTTCCGTGGCATGCTACCGATGGTATGACCGTCGGTAGGTCAAGTCAACCGATCGGGAGGCTCCGGAGGCGCCGAGCCAGCCAGAACGCCCAGATCGGATACCCAGCGTAGGTCGCGCCGAGGATCCCCATGCGCAGTCCGCGCGGCAAAACCCCGCTCGAGCTGCCCAGATAGCCGGTCAGGACGAACCAGGCGACGACCGGCAGGAACGCGATCGAGACCGGCCCGATCTCTTCCTCGAACGTCAGGATTCCGAGCACCAGCAGCGTCTGCAGGACCGCGATCGCCAGCATCCCGGCGATCCCGATCCACATGGCGACAAGGCTCAGCCGCGGCACGGATGCCCGGAGCAGCACGTGAAGGGCAACGGCGATCGGCAGCATCAGCACCTCGGTGACGACGGCCAGGACGTCGTTGATCCAGCCGAACACGAGCCCGATGACCGTCGCGCCGGCCGCGAAGGATGCGAACATCGCGAGCAGGAACGCGAGGCTGATCGCCGCGACGATCCCGCTCACCTCCGCGATCCGCCCGACGCGTTGAGCCGTCTCCGTGGTCATCGCCGAGCCGCCCTCGTCACGATCCCGGTCAAGCCGAGAACGGCTTCACGACCATGTCGAAGATGAGGACGAGGATGATCGCGTACTCGACGATCGAGAAGACGATCGTCCGACTGGCCGTGAAGTGGCCCACGATCTCGGGGGTCAACGGGCCGTCGGGCGTCGTAGTGACGAGCTGTCGAAGCTTCATCTGCCAGGGCAGGGACTCCCTCGTTCCGAGGACCACCTCGGCCGCGAATCCCACGTAGGCGATGACGAGCCACGGGCTGAGCAGGTCGTAGCCGAAGTTGATCGCGGTCAGCAGCCCAAGGATCCCCGCCACCAGGAACGCGATCGGGATCGACGGTCCGAGCAGCATCTCCGCATCCAGCACGCCGCGGATCGGCGCGACCTGGCGCGTCCGGTAGGCGAGCTGCAACACGATCCCGGACCCGATCGAGATCGCGATCGCGAAGAACATGCCCGCGATGTGCAGGAATAGCAGCAAACGCACGAGGTCCATCGATCCCTCCGGACGGAGCCAGGTGGCGAG
>JBBRNM010000126.1:0-3428 GCA_038230295.1 Candidatus Limnocylindrales bacterium | reverse complement strand
GAGCGGAGCCGCCCACCGACCGACCGGGCGGCCCACCCTTCGTGTAGTCGCCGCCGAGCATCGGCTCGATGAGGCCGTAATCGCCCGCGTTCCGGCGGTACAGGATCGCGATCCGCTCGTTCTCGGCATTCACGAACACGAAGAACGAGTGACCGAGCTCCTCCATTCGGGCGACGGCATCCTCCTTGAACATCGGCTCGATGTCGAAGCGCTTCACCTTCACGATCTCGCCGACCCGGTCGTCGACCTCCGGGCGCGTGTCCCCGTCCCGGGCATGGTCCTCGCCGTTTCCGGCGCGGCCCGGCGTTCGGAGCTTGTCGCGGTAATCGACCGCCCGCCGTTCGATCTTGTCCACGACATCGTCGATGCCAGCCCGGTGCGTCGGCGCCGAGGCGCTGCCTCGCAGGGCCTGGCCGTCGATGACGAGCGTCACCTCGACGATGTGGGACCGCTCGGCACTTCGATGCTGCTCGACCGAGAGCTCGACGGTCGCGTCGCTGCGGTCGTCCAGGAAGCGCTCGAGGCGGGTCAGCTTGCGCTCGGCGTACTCGCGAACGCGGTCGGGCACGTCGTAGTTCTTGCCCTTGACGATCGTCCTCACGTCCGACCTCCGACTCCTGGGGAACCCATCCTAGCGCCGGTCGCGGTCTGCGCTCTCGACGCCCGCGGGCCGCGCAGCCGGTGTCGGCGGTCAGCGTTCCCGGGCCACCGCCACCGCCGAAACGGCCGACGCGCCGGCTCGAAGCAGGGCGTTCGCGCAGGCCGCGAGCGTCGCGCCCGTGGTAACGATGTCGTCGACGAGGACCACCCAACGGTCCCGGATCTGGTCGGCTGCGAGGACCTCGAAGGCGTCGCGGACGTTGGCGCCGCGGTCCGCGCGATCGAGGTCGAACTGGGCCGCGGTCTCGTGCGACCGGCGAACGGCCTCGACGACCGGCAGCTGGAGGTGGCGGCCGGCCACGCGGGCGATGAGGACCGCCTGGTCGTAGCCGCGCTCGCGGATTCGATCCGCGGACGCCGGCACGGGGACGAGCACATCGCCGCCCGCTCCCGCCACACGCCAGCGATTGGCAACCGCCTGGCCGAGGGGCGCCGCGAGCCGACGCTCGCCGGAGTACTTGAGCCGGTGGACGGCCCGCCGCGTGACCCCGGTGAACGGCGCGCACCACTCCAGCTGGAGCAGCGGCGCCGGCAGCTCGGCCGGGAGCCCGATCGGCACCCCGGGGACGGCGCCGAGGCGCACGTCGAGCGCCGGCCGGCATTCGCGGCACAGCACCTGGCCTTCCCGATTGCAGCCGGCACACGTGGGCGGCAGCGCGAGGTCCAGGGCGCGATCGGCGACGGATCCCACCGCGAGGCGAAGGCCGGCAACAAGCGACATGCCACCACGATGCGCCGGGGCGCTCACCGGCGGATTACGTCAGGTCATCGGCCCCGTAACGCGGACGGGCGCCGCCCCTGGTCCATGGCCCTCCGCTGTCCGGATCGATGGCCCATGGTGCATAGACTTGCCGCCTCCCCGCTCGCGTGCCTCGGCAACCTGGGAGCCGGATTCGCCGGACTTCGCACGACTTCGGCTGACTTCCTCGCTATTCGTCCTCGCTGGACGACTAACAGCAATGTTTGCCGCCGCCGGCGGATCGATGGGGCCCGTGCAGCCGATCCGCACGGCTATCGAACACGAGATGCCTCGCTTCGAGGTCGCCGGAAGCGTCGCGCCGCGGGTGAAACTCGGTTAGTCGTCCGGGGATGACGAATAGACCAGAAGGCCACGCCGGGGACGATGCCGTTCGCGGGCGACGAAAGCCACGCCGGTGATGATGCCGTGCGCGGGCGACGAAAGCCACGCCGTGCCCCGGCGCCGTGCGGCACAACTTGGGGCACAACGTGGGCCCGAATTGCGCCATACGACCACCGGGAGGGCATTGGGGCAGGTTTTGAAGCGGCGCCGGGCCGTAGGAGGCTCGAGGCGCGTGGGCGTGGTGTGGCTCGCGCCGGCTCAGGCCTCCGCCAGCGCGGGCGAGGATGGGATCGAGGCAGGTACCCCGCGCGGACCGGGCCGCGACCGCAGCAGTGGGACCACGGCCACGAGGAGGCTCAAAGCCGTCGCCCAGAGCGTCGGGTTTGCGAGCGTCAGGCCGATCACGAGCAGGACTTCGCCGCGATGTCCACCCAGCCGGCCTGCGATCGCCGCGATGGCAGCCCCGGCGGCAAACCGAACCGGGAACGGGATGGCGACGAGCGCGCCCCCGTCGGTGCCGGCCCGAGCGCCCACGATCGTCAGGAAATCCAGCCACGGGCCAGGTGCCAGCACGAAGCTGATAGCCAGGACCGCCCCCCCGAGCAGCCCGACCCCCACGGCCTCGCGGACCCGGCCGGCAGCGAGCAGGTACACGGCGCCGAGCGCGGGCGCGATCTTGATCGCGGCAGCGGGCACCCAGAAGATCCACGACCGCCGCATCGCTAGCACCATCAGGACCGCCAGGACCAAGTGGACATTCCGCGTTCGCAGCTCGACCGCGACCGGCAGGAACGCGATCAGGGCGAGGACGACGAGGACGTCGCGACCGGCGAGCCACCACAGGCAGGCCAGCAGCACGATCGTCCAGCCGATCGTGAAGGCGTCGGCCGAGATGAACGGCGTCAACGGCACGAGGACCTGCGCCAGCGGCGGGGGATACCAATAGGCAAACGGGGTATTCGGGGCCGCCGACGGGTCGTACAGCGGCCGACCCGCGGCGAGGCGCTCGGCTGCCTGCCAATACGCCTGCTCGTCCGTCCCGATCCGCCAGGCCGTCGTGGCCACGACGAGGAGCAGCACACCGCCGATCACCGCGAGGACGACGAGGGCAATCGGCGGGAATCGTCGCCCGCCGATCTCCGGGCGACGAGTCAGGGCGCCCCACAACGCGCCCCACAGACGGTTCACCTCAGTCGATGCGGATCGCATCCCCGAGCTCCGTCCCCGATTTCTCGATGACACCCGCTGGCAGCTCGAGCACCCCGTCCGCGCCGCGAATGAGTGGCACGATCCCCGTCCAGGGTCGAAGCCCCCGGTGGAGCGAGAGGACGCCGCGATACCCGTCCGCATCCGGCCGGCCGACGAAGATCGCGTCGATGGGGAATCGCATGAAGAACATGTGGATCCCGTTCTCGTGCGGGAGCCAGAGCGCCTCACCCGCGAGCAGCGAGCGGCGGCCCATCAGCCCCAGGAACTTGCCCCACAGCGAATCGCCGACGGCGACGCTTGAGGCGAGGACCGTTCCGCGGGTCTCGTTACGCGCTAGGCGTGAGACCGCGGTGCCTCGGTCACGGGGCGCCGTTGCCCAGGTTCTGGACGATCAGGATGATCGCGGGCCCAAGAATGACGACGAACAGCGAGGGAAAGATGCACCCGACGAGCGGGAACAGCATCTTGATCGGGGCCT
>JBBRNM010000125.1:0-3433 GCA_038230295.1 Candidatus Limnocylindrales bacterium | reverse complement strand
GATGGCGCTTGCGCTTGTGCAGCAGGTCCGCGGCCTGGTGGCCGGCACCTACATCATGCCGAGCTTCGGCCGGTACGAGCAGGCCGCGGAGTTGGCGCGCCGAATTCGGACACTGGCGGACGTTGCGGACGGTGTCGGCCACGGCCTCCGGACGGTGTCGGCGCGGTCGCGCCGGCCGTGAGGCGGCGCGGGCGCAGCTGATGGTGGCGACCGGCGCTACGGGTCGCGGGGTGTATCAGGGCGCCGGGATGATGAGGCGCTGGCCGATCGCGATGTAGTTCGGGTCTTTGATCCCGTTGGCCGCCTGGATGGCGGCCACCGGGACGCCATAGAGGCTGGCGATCGAGCTGAGCGTCTCGCCGCGGACGACGACGTGGGACGTTGGTGGGGAGGCATTCGCGGTTGGTCTTGTCGTTGGCACGCTTGTCGGCGGCGCGCTTGTCGGCGGGGGCGAGCTCGTGGACGTCGGTTGCGGGCTCAGGGTGGGACTGGCCAGACCGGCGGCCGGGCTTGAGCTGGGGGAACCGGCTGGACCGGCGGCCAGGGATCCGCCCTGGCTCAGGAACCACGCCGCGACGATCGCGATGGTGACGACGGCCACAACGAGGACGGCTGCGCGGACGACGAGTCCGCGTCGTCCGTCCGGTCCGCTCCGCTGGCGGACCGAGCCGTTCACGCGGGCGAGCGGTGCCCCGGCACGACCGGGGACCACGGCCAACCCCGCCGCCGGAGCCGACGCCGGAGCCGGAACGATGTAGCGTCGGCAGCCAGGGTAGTTTGCGCTGAGGCAGAAGCTGACCTGGTGGGTGATCTCGATCTGTTTCAGACTCGACCTGCTGTGGCACCGATGATCCATGGTCGCGAACGCGAAGTGCGTGCGGGGATCGTCGGCCAGTCCGAGGTACGGGCAGACGATCAGATCCGTCCGTTCCGCCGCTGCGGTGATCACGATGCCCTCCGGTGGCGCCGCCCGGTGCTGGCACGAGCCATGTCCGGCATACCACCGAAGCTATACGTCACGGACGGCAGGGCATTGCGAAGGCCCGCCGGTGTCGAGGGGTCGCCGTGGAGCGTCGAATGCGCCACGCCCACCTCCAGGATCGAATGGGCATCGGACACCGCGAAACCGGGCAGGCCGCGCGTCCGGGCGAATGTCGCCGCCTGCTTGTTGCCCTCGCCGGCGAGGATTCGAGCGTTCCACGTCTCCAGCCAGTCGACGCGCTCGGCAAGGTCTTCCAGCTCGGGGTCCACGAGCAGCGACGCGCGATGTCGGTCGAACGGGTGAGGGATGCCGACGAGCGCACCTTGATCCCGAGCCGCCTCGATCGTCTCGAGGACAGACAATCCGGACGCGACCGGGCGCTCCAGGAAGACGCAGATGAGATCGCCCCCGAGGGTTCGAACTTCCTCGCCGATGATCACCGTCAGGCCCGCCGGCGCGGCGTCCCGGGCCCGGAGCGCGCCATCGATCCGATCGTGGTCCGTGATCGCGAGATGGCTGAGTCCTCGGGTCGCGGCCGCACGGACCACGGACTCGGGCGAGGCGAGGCAGTCGAAGCTTGCGTCGGTATGGCAATGGAGGTCGATGACCGCGCGCGGTTCGTTCACGTGATCAGCTCGCTCGCTGGGTTCCCGCGTGGGACCGCTCGGTCCTGACACCGCTATGGAAACACTTCTCGGGGATGTTCTCACACACCGTTGTATCGGATGTCGATCGTCAGATCGCCGGTCATGGTCGTGACCAGCGTGAGCGTTGAGCCGGAGACGGTCAGGCCGGGGAACGCCGTCAAGAGGGTCGCACCCGGCGGCAGCGTGATCGAGACCTCGATCACATCGGCCGGCGTTCCCGGCTGCTTCTGGATCGTCAGTCGATAGTCCTTGCCAGCGGGTTCGTCCTGGACGACGACGCCGGTCGTCCAGTGATAGGTCAGCGTCGTGGTCCCGGGTGGGACCTGATGGTAGTGGCCGACCGACAGGCGGCCCGCCTCCGTCGTCATGTCCGTCTCCGCCAGATCCATGGGACTCCCGATCTTCCACGGCCGATCGCCGGTTGGGCCGGTGACCACGCTTCCGATCGGCAAGAGGATGCGCACGTAGGAGCCGAGGTTGGGGAAGTTCAAGGGCTGCACGCCCTTCAGGATGCCGCCGTCCCCTCCGAACGCGTTCGTCCAGCTCACCGCCAGCGTTTCGCGGGCCGTTCCGTCCCCGTTCAGCTGGAGGTCGAGCCGCTCGCTGCGGCTGGTGACGGCCGACAGCTTGCTACCGGGTCGGACGTTGGCGTCCACGACGAAGAGGTAATCGCCGGGATCCTGCCGAACGGCGCCGTCCCAGCCATACGCGGTCACGAGCCGCTGGACCGCGGGGTCGGCGAGCCAGGCGAGCGCCTCTCGGGCCCGTCCCATATCCCCCAGCACGTGAGCGAGATCGGACCACTTGCCGGGAGGCGTCTCGAGCAGCTGGCGCATGACCTCGTCGGCGAAGTCGGCCACGAAGGTCTTGCGGTTGACGCCGGGTGCCGGGTCGTTGCGGGTGTGCTGAAGGAGGGTGATCGCCGTCTCCCCGGGCTTCACCGTCACGCCGTACTCGGCAACGGTGATGGGACCGGTCCCCTGGAGCAGCGTATCCATGCCGAACGTGGTCATGGCGATCACGCCGTCGATGCGCGAGTCCCCGGACTCCAGGCGATAGAGGCGGAGCGCCTCCTGGGCGACGGTTGGGAAGTCCGGGGACCAGTTGACGTCCCGCATCCTCCATGGGCTGGTTCCCAGCTGGTGCCGGGCGAGCGACTCCGGCGGCTTGACGAAGGGGAGTCCTCGAACCTTCTCCAGAAGGTAGACGTCGCGGAACCCTTTCTCGACGATCCGCCCGCGGTCGAAGCCGATGATCCCGTAAGTCCCGATGAAGCCTCCGCTGGGCCGCAGCTCGGCCGAATCCTCGGCCAGCACGAGATACCGCTTCTCGCCATCCCAGCCGAGCGCCGAAGGCAGGACCTCTGCGGCCGCCAGATATGCGTCGAGGAGCGGTTCGTAGCGGTCGAGCTCGGTCGCGACGAGGACTCGGGTGTCCTCGATCTGGCTGACGAGGCCGGTCGGGATCGCCGCCATCTCGCGTCGGGCCTCACCGACCGATGCCCGGGCACGCCGGGCATCGTCGATCGTGGTCGCCATGAGCGCCACCAGGCTGGCCAGCTGGGAGTCATGAGCGGGATCCGCCTGGTGGCGTTCGCGGGCCGCCACGTATCCCTGCGCGATGGGCATGCCCACGTCGACGGCATCGATGAGCCTCTGACCAGCCGCCAGCAGGTGATCGGCGCCACGAACCTGGTCGCCGGTTACGGGCAACCAGCGCAGGAGGGAGACGAGCGGGTCGTCACGCATCTTCGAGGCCAGGCGGTCGAAGCTCGTGCGGACCGTTTGGAAATTGGCGGTGAGGG
>JBBRNM010000124.1:0-3439 GCA_038230295.1 Candidatus Limnocylindrales bacterium | reverse complement strand
CGGAGGTCTAGCGAGCGGGCTTGATCACGACGCCGGCGAGCTGGTACTGGCTCGGGAGTCGCTCCGCCTCCGCCTCGGTGTAGCCGGGCCCCACCAGCGACCCATCGGCCTCGAAGAACTCGGCATACCGCGGTCGGTTCGCGGCCGCGTAGGCGTAGGCCGCAGCGACGCCCATCGGCCGGAGCTCGGGATGGTCCTTGAGCATCTCGGTCAGTGAGTAGCCCGAGCGGCGCAGCTCGAGGAGGTTCCGGACGGTCAGGCGGCTGCCGTAACAGAACGGCTCCCCGTTCATGACGAGCGGGTCCGTCACAACCCACTTGATCGTCATGGGTCAGGCGCCCTTGTAGATGAAGTCGATGAGTGGGTTCCGCTTCCTGGCGTCGCCGGCAAGGCGGCGGTGCCAGCGCAGGACCGCGATCGACGCATCGAGGGCGGCATCGACGGCGGCCATCGCGGTCGGCGTCACGACGGCGGCCGACGCGCGGCGCAGGCCCTCACACAGGGAGACCACGTCGTCCATCGGGACGCGGCGCTTCCGATAGCGGACGGCGACGGCCTCGGCCCAGCGGGCCATCGGGACCGGATCGCCGGTGGCAACCGACGTCGCGAGGATGTCGGCCATCGCCTCGAGGTCGGCGAGGAGCCCCCGAAGCGCGAGGTCGTCATATCGATCGCGCAGCGTCGGGTCGCTCCCGACGGCAGCCTCGAGGGCGCGCGACGCGACGCGCACTCGGGCCTGTCGCAGGCTCCGCGCGTCCGCGGGATGGCCCGCGCTGACGTCGGCCGGCGGCATTCCGAGGCTGGGGTGCGTCACGCGCCGGAGTCTAGCGTGCGACCGTTCTCGCCGCCGCCATCGTTGGGTCGGTACGATCGCGCCATGACCGGCGCGCCGCCCGAGATCCGCTACCGCCGCCCGACCGAGGCCGACTACCGGGCGATGATCAAGGTGATCAACGATTGGTGGGCCGGCCGCGAGATGGACGTCCTCCTGCCGCGCCTCTGGCTGCAGCACTTCACCGGGACGTCCTGGCTCGCCGAGACCGCCGACGGCCAGCTCGCCGGCTTCCTCATCGGCTTCCTGTCGCCCGATCGTCCCGAGGAGGCCTATTGCCACATGGTCGCCTCGAACCCGAACCTGCGGCACCACGGGATCGGCAGTGAGCTCTACGAGCGGTTCTTCGCCGATGCCAGGGCCGGCGGTCGAACGCGGGTCGGCGCGGTGACGTGGCCCGGGAACCGGACCTCGGTCGGGTTCCATCAGGCGCTCGGCTTCGAGATCCAGACCGGACGAGAAACGCAGAACCTGTACGGGATCCCGGCGTACCCGGGCTACGACCGCGAGCAGGACGACCGGACGGTGCTGGTCAAGCGACTCTGAACGGCCGGGTCGGGGCCTCAGGTCTATGCCGGTGTCTCACCGACGAACGGCATCCCCAGGCGGGCGACGGCGTCGCGGCTCATCCGGAGCACCGCGGTCTTCGCCGTGGCGACCTCGCGGACGTAGGCGGCCTCTTCGTCGGGCGTCATCGGGCGGCCGCGAACGATCGCCTTGGGGCGGCCGACCTGGAGCCACGAGAGGTGGTAGCGAGCCATGTGCCCCCACGCTGCCGCGAGTAGATCGTCGGAGAGCTGCAGCCAGACCCGGATACCCGGGAGGCTCGGCGTCGCCACCAGGCGATCGCCCTCGGAGACCAGCCGGTCGGTGGCGGCGATGAGCTCGTCGCGCGTCACGTCCGCTCCGGACCTCCCGCCGGCTCGGGGCGACCGGTGAGAAAGGCCTCGCGCGCGCCCCGGGCTCGGGCGGTCCACGGTCCCGGCGCTCCCGATCCGATCGGCGATCCCTCGAACCGGGTCACCGGCAGGATTCCGGCCACGCTCGAGCTCAGGAATGCCTCATCGGCCTCCGCGAGGTCGCGCGTCGTGAGCCAGCCCTCCTGCGTAGCGAGGCCGACCTCTGTGGCCCACGAGAGGATCCAGCTGCGGGTGGTCCCCGGCAGGATCGCGCACGCGAGAGATGGCGTGGCCAGCTCGGACCCCCGGATCACGAAAAGGTTGGCGCTCGTGGCCTCGGAAAGGTGGCCGTCGACCGTGAGGAAGAGCGCGTCGTCGGCACCGGCTCGGCGAGCCTCGAGGCGGGCATAGACGTAGTCGGCGCGGCTCGTCGTCTTCAGCCCCGAGAGCGGGCTCTCAGGATCGCGGCGGACGGTGCTCGCCACGAGGTGAAGGCCCACCTCGAGATGGCTCGGCGGAGGCGGGGAGACCGGCCACGCCTGCATCGCGATGGTTGGCTCGACGGGTTCGTCGGCCGGAAGGAGGCCTCGCGCGGCGAAGACGCCGCGGGACACGGTGATGCGGATAGAGGCATCAGCGGTCGGACCGGCGAGCTGGTTTGCGGCGAGGAGATCGACGATCCCCACTGCGATCTGGGCTTCGAGGTCATCGGGGAGCGGGATCCCGAGGCCGGCGGCGGAGTCGCGCAACCGTTCGAGATGGCCCTCGAGCTCGGCCGGTGCCCCATGAGCGGCCCTCAGCGTCTCGAAGATGCCGTCGCCGAGCAGGAAGCCTCGATCGAAGACCGAAAGGTGCGGGCCCGCGCCATCGACGATGCGCCCGTTGAGCCACACCGCGGTCGGCCGTTCGCTGGTCACGCCCCGATCATAGAGTCGACCGCGGCTACTCCCCGGTCGGTCGATCCCGGCGGCTGAAGGCCAGGAGTGCCTCCCGGCAGGCATCGGCTTCGCGCTTCGCCTGCCGAACGATCCACGGGTCCACACGGCTCGAGTCCTCGATCGCCAGGGTGGCTCCGCGGGCGCCTTCGTCGAGGACGATCCCGGCGCTGTTGCGGTAGTCCGCCATCCAGTTCGCCTGCAGCTGGAGGAGCGCGTCCAGCACGACCCGGGCCTCGAAGAGCCAATCGAGATTCGTCGCGTTCAGGCGGTCGACGATCGCCGAGATCCGGATCGGCCGGCCCCGCTCGAGGCGGGCGACGAGGCCGATGATTCGCAGCGTCGTGAATGGGTCGCCGGATTCGGCGACGACGGGCGGCTGGATCGCCGTTTCCGGCAGGCCCGGCGGCGCGGGCCGGAGCGTCCCGAGGTCGCCCTCGTCGATCGGGCTCACCGCTCGAGAGGACCCGGCGTCACTGCGGTTCCGCGGGCTCGACGCGGGCGCGCTCGTCGGGCGTCGGCTCGTCGGGCGCAGGCTCAACAGGTGTCGGCTCGACCACGGCGGGTTCGAGGACTGGAAGTTCGACTGGGGCAGGTTCGACCACGGCCGATTTCGACTCGCCCCAGATTCGACGCCGCAGGCGGTCAGCCGCGAAGCCCACGGCGATGAGGATCACGCCCTCGAGCAGGAGAGCGACACCGACGCCGGTCTGACTCGCGACGTACGTTGCATTGAGGTCAGACAGCGCCGCGATGACGCCAATGGCGGCCGG
>JBBRNM010000123.1:0-3512 GCA_038230295.1 Candidatus Limnocylindrales bacterium | reverse complement strand
CTCCAGTTCTTCGGAGCCCTCAGCGCCGTTCGGTGGCCCATGCCGCCACGGGGCTTCGACCCGTTCCTCGTCGGCGAAACCTCGGAAGCGGACGAGGTAGCCGTTGTAGATCGGGTTGCGGAGGAGTTCGGCGATCCCGGCAGCCGTCAGCGGCCGGCCGGTCAGGCTCGAGCGGTATTCGCGACGAGCGGCCTCGAGCGCAAGCGTGTCGTCGCTGTACCTGCCGCTCGCGTACAGCTCGAAGAACGATCGGGCCTTCGCGATCTGGTCGGGATCAGGCTCGAGGATTGGGCGCGCTCCACCGCTCCGACGGAACCCGAACGGCGGGTGGCCACCCGGGTCACGGTAGGTCCGGAATTTGGCGGCAATGCCACCCGCGATCGCACGAGCCCGATCGAGGTTGTCGATCTGGGCCTTGACGGCCTGTTCGCCGAAGTCGCCCTGGCGAGCAGGGTCAGAGCTCAGGAGTCGCCGATCGGCGAAGTAGAGAATGCAGCCTCGGGCGTGGAACGCGTCCCGGTAGGCGAAGGCAAGCGCCGGGTCGCGCATGAACCGGCTGAAGTACGGCACGAGGCCGACCTTGACGCGCCCTTCGGCAGCCCAGACGAGCGCTGGCTCGAGTCGCCCGGCGTCCCAGCCCGGGGAGGCGTCATGGAGTTCGAGCTCGGACGGTTCGACGCGGGTTCGCCGTTCGGCCAGATCGAGCTCGTGGGCTTGCCCTTCGGGTCCGCCCCGGTAGTCCTGTGCCTCCGTCGAGACCCGGATGACCCGGAACGAGGGAAGACCCGCGAGGTCCTCCTCGTTCATCGGAAGCCGTCGGAATGCGTCGGGTACGCCGATCCGGCGGCGCCTCGTGCGTCGTGGCACGGGGCGCTCCTTTCGTCGGTGCGTACCTGTCCGCTAGTGTAGCCGGCCGTTCAACGGGCGCAGCCAGGCGGCAGTCTTCCGCCGCTCGGATGAGCAGGACGAGGGCAGTCTCGAACACGGCTGGCCGATGCCAGGCCGCCCGCGTTGAGTCGATAGAGGATGGGTTGGTCACTACCCGACCCTATCGGTTGCTTGGGCCTGGGACAAGGGCTAGTGTGTACGTGTGTGTGTACTGCCGTCGCGCCAGTTCAATCATGATTCGTTTGGCGCGCACGACAGGAGTCGGACGTGCGCATGCCCACTCAGGATTCAGGCAGATTCTGATCGAGGGTGTTGACGAATGGCGGTTGGCCGCGCGGGAGAGCGCATAAGACAGCTGAGAGGCGCCCCGGCGGCCGTCTCCTGATCCAGAGTGCGTAACTGACCCCGCCTTCTCCTTGGGGTGAGAAGGTGCTCGCGACGGGGGCGGGTTGGCCCGGACCCAGAGTGCCCACGGGGGATGGCTCGTTCTTTGACAAGTGCCCCCGTCCCCGCAGCGAGTGGACCGGCCGTGGCCTCATAGCGCCTCTATGTCAAACGGCGTGAGTCAGGCGGTCGGCCCGATCGGCGACCAGCTGGCGGTAGACGACCTTCGCGAGCTGGCGCTTGAGACTGCGGAGTGCCTCTCGCGAGGACTTGTGCTCGGCGAGCTTGCGCTCGTAGTGGTCGCGTCCCGGACCTGCGTGCATCGTCTGGACGCGGGCCGCGAGGTGGAGCGCGTTGTTGAGCGCGCGATTGCCGTTCCGGGACAGGCGGTGGCGGGTGACCTCGCCACTCGAGACCTCGATCGGCGCCGTGCCCGAGTAGCTCGCGAAGCGATCGGCCGACTCGAAGCGGCTGACGTCACCGACATGGCCCAGGATTTTCGTCGCCAGGACGTCGCTGATGCCGAAGACGGTCGTGAGCGTGGTGCCACTCGCGGCGACGGCCACGGTGCACCGCGCCCGGTTCTCGACGAGGGCCCGGTCGGCCCGTCGCAGGTCGGCCACCAGCGCCCGAGCCATCGCCTTGCGCTCGAGGTCGACTGCGGTCGTGGGGCGGATCCGGTTGAGCAGCCGCGCGGCCGCCTCGGTCGAGAGCTCGGTCGGGGCGCCACCTGGTAGCAGGTCGCGCAGAAAGCGGTGGAGCCGGTTGATGACCCGGCGGCGCTCCCCGGTCAGCTCGTCGCGGCGGTCGGACAGGAGCCGCAGCAGCATGCTGTGGTCCTCGGGGCCGACGCGGCGCAGGTCGGGCTGGCTCTGGGCCACCCGGGCGACGCTGGCGGCATCGATGCCGTCGGTCTTGCGGCCGTGACCGCGGCCCAGCAGGCGAGCCCGAGCGGCGAGCGTCGCCGGCACGTCGAGCACCGTCTCCTCGCTCGCGACGAGTCGCTGGGCCAGGAGGTGCCCGAGACCCGCAGCACCCTCGACGGCCCAGATCCGGTCGGGCCAGCGCTCCGCCCAGCGAACGAGCCGCTCGAGGGTGGTCTTGGTCGCTGCCACTCGCAGCTTGCCAACGACGCGTCCCGTCGCATCGAGCGCGACGGCGGTGTGCGACGCCTTGTGGGGATCGATGCCGATCGTGATCACGCGCTGCCTCCTTGCACTCGCTGGCTGGGCACCGCGGCGGGCAACCTGAGTTCCGGGGAGCGTCTCACGCCTCTATCGAGCCACGCCGGCGGCGGTCGGGGCCGGCGGGCACGCTATGAGCGAGCCACATCCCCGAAGGGTTGGGCAAGGAGCGTGGGAGCCAGCCGGTCACCGACCTCGCACCCTAGGCCCGCGAGGCCACGGATGCTGGGGGCATCTAAACAAGTCAGGAGCGTGGCTTTGACTCAACGCACTGCTGCCCGGCCGGCCCGCGGCCATCGTACGCGGAGCGCAGGAAGTCAGCCATGGCGGCCATCGGGATCGACACCCATAAGCGGACCCTGGCGGCGTGTGCCGTCGACGACGTCGGCGCGGTCATCGACGAGCGGACCTTCGACTGCGACCGGGCGCGTTCGCCATGCTCGCCGGGGTGGCGCCCATCCCGGCCTCGTCGGGCGAAATCCAGCGGATGCGCCTCAACCGGGGTGGCAACCCGCGGCTCAACCGGGCGCTGTACACGATCGCTCTCAGCCAGGCCTGGCATCACGAACCGGCCAAGGCGTACATCAGCCGCAAGCGGGCTGCCGGCAAGACCTGGGCCGAGGCGCTGCGCTGCCTCAAGCACCGCGTGTCCCGACCCGTCTTCCGACTGCTCCAGGATGATCAGGCGGAGTGGGCCATGGCCGCTTGACAACCATAGGAGCTTGTCAGGCGCCTTTACCGCCTGGCCACGCGCCATGGATTCGTGCTCGCACGGGACCGATCGGCTGCCCGTCCCCTCGCCATTTCCGGGTGATTCAGGCGCAATCCGAGAAGCCTGATGAGACCGACCGCCCGACAAGGCCCGAGGCCGTCATTCCGCGCAGCAGGAGAGCTTGGACACGTCCTTCGAGAACACGGTCGTGTCCCAGATGATGGTGTAACAGCCGAACCGGCTGACCAAGGAGTCGGCCACCGCGTCATCCTCGCGTCGTTGGACTGAAGAACCGACGACGACAAGGAGAACAACGATGGCCGAGGACAGGATGGCCGTGCTCG
>JBBRNM010000122.1:0-3585 GCA_038230295.1 Candidatus Limnocylindrales bacterium | reverse complement strand
GGGACTACCTCTATCTCGTTTTCGAGCCGGACAAGGACCTGCCGGCCGGCATAACCGCGGAGATCCTGGCTGCGGGCTACCAGCCGATCTTCACGAACGCCCGGGGCACCCTGTACCGGCTCGAAGCGGCGTAGGGTCCGCTCAGGCAGGGCTGGACGCGCCCGACTTCATTCCTCCTGGAGCGGAACCCCGAGGATGTTGAAGCCGCCGTCGACATAGATCACCTCTCCGGTGACGGCGCTCGAGAGGTCCGATGCCAGCCAGAGCGCGGTCTTGCCGACGTCCTCGATCGTGATGTTCGAGCGCAGTGGTGCGACCTCGGCAAACGATCCGTACATCTTCTTGAATCCGGCGATCCCAGCAGCCGAGAGCGTCCGGATTGGGCCGGCGCTGATCGCGTTGACGCGCACGCCTTCCGGCCCGAGATCCGCCGCGAGATAGCGGACGCTCGCCTCCAGGGCGGCCTTCGCGACGCCCATGACGTTGTAGTTCGAGACCACCTTCTCGGCGCCGTAGTAGGTCAGCGTCAGGACGCTCGATCCGGCGTGGAGCAGCGGCCGTGCCTCCCGCGCGAGGGCCACGAGCGAGTAGGCCGAGACGTCGAGGGCGAGCGCGAACCCGTCGCGCGACGTGTCCACGTAGGCCCCGTCGAGATCCTCGCGCTTCGCGAAGGCGAGGGCGTGGACGAGGATTTCGATCTCGCCGTACTCGGCCCGCCACTTCTCCATGACGGCCCGGATCTGCTCGTCGGACTGGACATCGCAGGCCTCGACGAAGGTCGACCCGATCGATGTCGCGAGGGGTCGAACCCGGCGCTCGATGAGGCTTTCGATCGACGAGAACCCGAGCGTCGCGCCCGCCTCGTGCAGCGCGCTCGCGATTCCCCAGGCGATCGAGTGATCGTTCGCGACGCCGAAGATCAGCGCCTTCTTGCCATCGAGCAGGCCCATCGAATCCCTCCGTCCAGTCGTCCGAGACTACCATCGCGCGAATGTCGAAATCGACCGCCAAGGGCTACTCACCGCGTGCGGCGACGACGCTCCGGGGCGCGGTGGCGGGGGTCCGAGCCTTCGTCCTCGACGCCGACGGGGTGCTGCTCTACCGCGGTGCCGCGATCCCGGGGTCCGTCGCCGCGCTGGAGACCCTCCGTGAACGAAACATCCCGTACCGGGTCGTCACCAACTTCTCGCTGACCCACCGCTCGACGCTGGCTGCGAGCTTCTCGAAGCTGACCGGCCTCCCGCCCGAGCCGCATCGGATCATCACGGCGGCGTCGGCCGCCGCGGCCTACAGCGCGACCCGGCATCCGAACGCCAGGCTGCTCGTGCTCGCGTCGCCGGACGCGCTCCGAGAGTGGGAGGGCCAGCAGACGGTCACCGTCGAGGAGGCCGATGCGTCGGGCGCGAAGGTCGATGCTGTCGTCATCGGCGACGCAGGCGACGCGCTCTCCTTCGGCAACCTCAATATCGCGTTCCGCCACCTGCGAGCCGGCGCCGCGTTCATCGCGATGCACCGGAACCTGTGGTGGGTCACCGCACGCGGCCCGACCCTCGACTCGGGGGCCCTCGTGATCGGACTCGAGCAGGCGCTCGGCCGGCGGGCCGTGATCTGCGGCAAACCCTCGCCCGTCGTGTTTCGCGAGGCGGTCAACGCGCTTCGCGCCGAGATCGCAGCCGCCGCCGGCGCCCCCCTCCGGACCGACGAGGTCGCGATGGTCGGCGACGACCCGAAAGCCGACGTCGCGGCGGCTCGCCGGGTCGGCCTGCGCGGCATCCTGGTGCTCTCGGGCAAGGTCGCGAGCGAGGACGTGGCATCAGTTGTCCGCGCCGACGCCGTGGCCCGTGACCTCGCGGAGGTCGTCGCCGCCCTCGCCTGATCGGGTCTGGCGGCGCACCCGCGCGGTAGACTGAGTGCCACTTCTCGCGCCCGGGCCTCGACCCGCACGCGCCGTCCGCCGCCGATCGAGCGGCTCCGTGGAGACCCGATGACCACCGAAACGAAACCCCGCATCAAGATCACCTACGCGACCCTGCGAAACGACAACGAGGAGCTCCACGCCCTCTACGACGCTGGCGTCGAGCAGGCGCGAGCCGGTCTCGGAGCGACGCACCGCAATCTCATCGATGGCCAGTGGGTCGATGGCTCCGCGGGCACCTTCGAGATCCGCTCGCCGATCGATCGAGACATCCTCCTCGGGACGTTCGCGAAAGGCGACCGGACGGACGTCCAGAAGGCGATCGATGCGGCTCGGCGCGCGGCGCCGGCCTGGCGCAACACTCCATGGCGCGAGCGCCTGACCATCCTCAAGGCCGCCGCCGAGCTGATCTCGGAGCGCCAGATGAAGTACGGCGCCGACATGGCCGTGGAGGTCGGCAAGAGCCGCCTCGAGGCCCTCGGCGAGGTCGAGGAGGCCGCCGACCTCATCCGTTATTACGCAAAGACGATGGAGGACAACGACGGCTACGACCACCCGATGGACAACCTCGGGGACCTCGCCGTCCACACGCGGACCACCCTCCGGCCGCATGGCGTCTTCGCCGTCATCAGCCCGTTCAACTTCCCGATGGCCCTCGCCGTCGGGCCGATCTCCGCGGCCCTCATGGCCGGGAATACGGTGGTCTACAAGCCGGCCACCGTCGCGTCGCTATCGGGCGTGAACCTTGTCCAGGCGTTCGTCGACGCCGGCGTGCCGGCCGGCGCGCTGAACCTCGTGATGGGCCCCGGCGACACCGTCGGCGACGAGCTCCAGACGAACCAGGGCATCGACGGGATCGTCTTCACGGGCTCCTTCGAGGTCGGCTTCAAGCTCTACAAGACCTTCTCCACGGCGTGGCCGCGACCGGCGATCGTCGAGATGGGCGGCAAGAACCCCGCAATCGTGTCCCGCAAGGCCGACCTCGAAGAGGCAGCCGAGGGGATCATGCGATCGGCCTTCGGCTTCGGCGGCCAGAAGTGCTCTGCGAACTCGCGGGTCTATGTCGAGCGGCCGGTCCACGATGAGCTGATCCGCCTCCTCGTCGAGAAGACCGAGAAGATCACGATCGGCGACCCGATCGAGCGCCACAACTGGCTCGGTCCGGTGATCGACCAGAAAGCCGTCGATCGACATCAGCAGGCCGTCTCGGAGGCTCGGAAGGACGGCAAGGTCTATATCGGCGGCGAGCACCTGACCGACGGGCAGCTCGAGCGGGGCTTCTACGTCGAGCCGACCGTGGTCGGCGGGCTGCCGACAAGCCACCGACTCTTCAAGGACGAGCTGTTCGTGCCGGTCACCGCCGTCGCGCCGGTCGATTCGCTGGACGAGGCCATCGGCCTGGCCAACGACTCGATCTATGGCCTGACCGCAGGCGTCTACAGCGAGGATCCGGCCGAGGTCGAGAAGTTCCTCGATGAGATCCACGCCGGCGTCCTCTACGTCAACCGCCGCGCCGGTGCGACCACGGGCGCGTGGCCCGGCGTCCAGGCGTTCGGCGGCTGGAAGGGCAGCGGCTCCACCGGCAAGGCCGGCCTCTCGATGTACTACGTGAGCCAGTTCATGCGCGAGCAGAGCCACACGGTCGTCGACTGAGGTCGTCCGCCGGGGCG
>JBBRNM010000121.1:0-3607 GCA_038230295.1 Candidatus Limnocylindrales bacterium | reverse complement strand
GACCACCGCCTCCCAGACCAAGGCCCGGGTCAACCTCGACCTCGCGGCGTTCGTCCGCCAGATGGCCGCCGGGCCGGTCATCGCCCTCACCGTCGGGATCCTGGTGGTGCTTCTCAAGCCGAGCGCGTTGCCGATCGCCCTGCCGTTCCTCGGCCTGTGGCTCGTCTCGCCGGCCGTGGCCCGCTGGGCCAGCCTGCCGCCGGTCGAATCGACGACCGCCCGGCTCTCGGTCGCCGATGCCGGCTCGCTCCGCCTGATCGGACGCCGGACCTGGCGGTTCTTCGAGGTCTTCGTCGGATCCGGCGACCATGCACTGCCGCCGGACAACTTCCAGGAGGAACCCGAGCCCGTCGTCGCCCATCGAACGTCGCCGACGAACATCGGCCTGCATCTCCTGACGATCCTGGCGGCGCGTGACTTCGGCTGGATCGGGACGATCGAGATGGTCGAGCGACTGGAGGCCTCGCTGGCCACGATCTCGGCGCTGCCGCGGTTCCATGGCCATCTCTACAACTGGTACGACACCCAGGATCTCCATCCGCTCGAGCCGGTCTATGTCTCCTCGGTTGACAGCGGCAATCTCTGCGCCGCCCTGATCGTCCTGGCGAGCGCGTGCCGCGAGATCTCCGAGCGGCCGCTGCCGGTCGAGGCGGCGCTCCTCGGCGTCGACGATGCGATCCGCCTGACGCGGGAGGCCGCGGCGGCGCTCGGGGCTGATCGCCGCACTCAGACGCTCAGCCGCCGGCACCTTGGCGAGGCCCTCGAGCCCTTCGCTGCGACGGCCGCGGCTCCGGCGTCACCAGCCGATTGGGCGGCCCGGCTCGGCCGGCTGGCGACCGATACCGGGACCCTGGCCGACGTCGCGGCGGCGTTGACGGCGGAGCACGGGACCTCGCCGGCGAGTGCCCCCGAGCTCGTGACCTGGGCCGAGGCTGCCAGGCGGACTGTCGCGAGCCACCTCCGGGACCTGCCGCTCCTCAGGATCGCGGCGACCGGCGATCGAGCCGAGCGGCCACTGCCGCCGGAGACGTCGATGGCGCAGACGTTCCCGACCCTCGGCGACCTCGCCGAGGCCCAGGCGGAGGCCGGTGGCGGCCCGAGCGAGGCGGCCGCGCTGGCCCGCCGGCTGCAGGCGATCGCGCAGACCGCCCAGGATCTGTTCGAGGAGACCGATTTCGGGATCGTCTTCGATCCGGTTCGGAAGCTCTTCTCGATCGGCTTTCGCGTTCGCGACGGGATCCTCGACCCGAGCTACTACGACCTCCTCGCCTCCGAGTGCCGCCTGGCCAGCTTCCTCGCGATCGCCAAGGGCGACGTCGGGGCCGAACACTGGTTCCGGCTCGGCCGGCCCCTCACCCCGGTCGGGCGCGGCTCGGCCCTGATCTCGTGGTCCGGCTCGATGTTCGAGTACCTGATGCCGGCCCTGGTCATGCGCGCCCCGGCCCGGAGCCTCATCGACCAGACCTACCGGCTCGTCGTCTCTCGCCAGATCAGCTACGGCAACGAGCGCGGCGTCCCGTGGGGCATCTCCGAATCGGGCTTCAACGCCCGCGATCTCGAGCAGACCTACCAGTACTCGAGCTTCGGCGTGCCCGGTCTTGGGCTCAAGCGTGGCCTGAGCGACGATCTCGTCGTCGCCCCCTATGCCACCGCCCTCGCGGCAATGGTCGACCCGGCTGCGGCGATCCGCAACTTCGGCCGGCTCGGTCAGGCCGGCGCCGCCGGACCCTACGGCTACCGCGAATCGCTCGACTACACCGCCCGCCGGCTGCCCGAGGGCGCCTCGGTCGCCGTCGTGAAGAGCTACATGGCCCACCACCAGGGGATGGCCCTTCTGGCGATCGGCAACGTCCTCCACGAGCAGGTCATGGTCGAGCGCTTTCATGCCGACCCGAGGGTCGAGGCGACCGAGCTGCTGCTCCAGGAGCGGGTGCCGCGAGACGTCCTCGTGGCCCGCCCGCGAGCCGAGGAGGTCAAGGGCGGCGCCGAGGTCCGGGACCTCCTGCCGCCGGTCGTGCGGCGGTTCAAGTCGCCCCACGACCTGACGCCGCGGACCCACCTCCTGTCGAACGGCCGGTACGCCGTGATGGTCACGGCCGCCGGGTCCGGCTACAGCCGCTGGGGCGACATCGCGGTCAGCCGCTGGCGGGAGGATGCCACCCGCGACGCCTGGGGCAGCTACCTCTTCCTCCGCGACACCGCGTCGGGCACGGTCTGGTCGGCGGGCTACCAGCCGAGCGGGGCCGAGGCCGACACCTACGAGGTCAGCTACGCGGAGGAGCATGCCGAGTTCGCGCGACGCGACGGCTCCATCGCCACGGGCCTGACCATCGTGGTGTCGGCCGAGCACGACGCCGAGATCCGGCGGGTCACGATCACGAACCTCGGCTCCCGCGGCCGCGAGGTCGAGCTGACCTCGTACGCCGAGCTGGCCCTCGCGCCCCAGGCGGCCGACGTGGCCCATCCGGCGTTCCAGAACCTCTTCGTCCAGACGGAGTTCGTGACCGAGCTCGGGGCCCTCGTCGCGACCCGCCGGCCGCGCGCCGCGGACGAGCGCCAGGTCTGGGCGGCCCACGTCGTCGCGGTCGAGGAATACGGCACCGGCGTCCTCCAGTACGAGACCGATCGGGCCCGCTTCCTCGGTCGCGGCCGGTCCGTCCGCTCGCCCGTCTCCGTCATCGATGGCCGACCTCTGTCGAACACGGTCGGCGCGGTGCTGGACCCGATCTTCAGCCTCCGTTGCCGGGTGAACCTGGAGCCGGGAGCAAGCGCCCACGTGATCTTCTCGACCGTCGTCGCCGACTCGCGTGACGCGGTCCTCGACCTCGCCGACAAGTACCGCGACGCGGCGAGCTTCGAGCGCGCGGCGACCCTCGCCTGGACCCAAGCCCAGGTCCAGCTCCACCACCTCGGCATCGATGCCGACGAGGCCCACCTCTTCCAGCGTCTCGCGAACCGGATCCTCTACTCGGACCCCTCGCTCCGGCCGGCGCCGACGCTGCTGGCCCGGAACGAGCGGGGCGCTCGAGACCTGTGGGTCCACGGCATCTCCGGCGACCGGCCGATCATCCTCGTCCGGATCGACGAGGCAGCCGACGTCGACATCGTGCGCCAGCTGCTGCGGGCCCACGAGTACTGGCGCCTCAAGCTCCTCGATGTCGACCTCGTGATCATCAACGAGCAGTCAGTGACGTACAGCGAGGACCTGCGGGTCGTCCTTGAGACGCTGGTCCGGACGAGCCAGTCGACGCTCGTGAGCTCCGGCGGCGTGAGCGGCGGTGGGGTCTACATCCTCCGCGGCGACCAGCTCTCGGCCGAGGACCGGATCCTCCTCCAGGCGGCCGCCCGCGCCGTGCTCCTCAGCCGTCGAGGCAGCCTCGCCGACCAGGTGATCCGCCTCGAGCGCCCCGCCGGCGCGGGGCCGACGCCCGCACCCGAGCCGCCGCCGGTGCCGGTCCGGCCGGAAGCCGCGATCGCCCGGCCGGACCTCGAGTTCTTCAACGGCCTGGGCGGCTTCGCCGACGGCGGCCGCGAGTACGTCGCGATCCTCGGGCCCGGCCAGGCGACGCCGGCACCGTGGCTGAACGTCATCGCCAATCCCGACTTC
>JBBRNM010000120.1:0-3754 GCA_038230295.1 Candidatus Limnocylindrales bacterium | reverse complement strand
TTGGCTGGCGAGGAAGGATTCGAACCTTCAATCCCCTGATCCAGAGTCAGGTGCCTTACCGTTTGGCCACTCGCCAGCGGCTACGGCGCGCGCACCAGAATGGGCGCTCGACCGGGGCCCATTCTATGGGTGGCCGGAAGTGAGCGCCAACGGGATCGCCAACGGGATCGAGAGGGAGCCACAGTGGGAGCCATTCCCGAACGCTTTCAGGCGTACGCCGTCGATCGACCGGCCGGCGTGTTCGAGCGGGGGATTCGCGAGGCCGGGCCGGATGGCCTGCCCCCGGGCGACGTCGAGATCCGGGTCGAGTGGTCATCGGTCAACTTCAAGGACGGGCTCGCGGCCGCCGAGGACGGCAAGGTCGCCCGGAAATACCCGCTGATCCTGGGGATCGACATGGCCGGCGAGGTCATCGCGTCGACCAACCCCTCGACCCGGGTCGGGTCGAAGGTCATCGCCCATGGCTACGACCTGGGCACCAACCATCACGGAGGCCTCGCCGAGTACGCGCGGGTGCCGGCCGAGTGGGTCGTGCCGCTGCCGCCGGGACTCACGACCAGGGAGGCGATGGCGATCGGCACCGCCGGGTTCACCGCGGCCATGGCCGTCTCCGCGCTCGAGGAGCGGGGCCTCGAGCCGGCCACCGGCCCGGTCCTGGTGACCGGCGCGAGCGGCGGGGTCGGGAGCACGGCCATCTCGATCCTCGCCGAGCTCGGCTACGAGGTCTGGGCCGCCACGGGCAAGACAGATGAGCACGGCTGGCTCACGACGCTCGGCGCCGTCGGGTTCCTGAGTCGCGAGGAATGCTCAGCCGAGGGTCGGCCGCTCGAGAGAGAGCGCTGGGCTGGGGCCGTCGACTCCGTCGGGGCGGCGACGTTGCCGTACATCCTGCGGACGCTCAAGCGAGGCGGCGCCGCGGCCGCATGCGGCAACGCCTCGGGCCCCGCCCTCACGACCACGGTGTTCCCGTTCATCCTCCGCGGCGTCGCGTTGCTCGGGATGGACTCGGCCTATCTGGCGATCGCCCAGCGGCGTCGGCTCTGGGCGCGCCTGGCCACCGACCTCCGGCCGCGCGCGCTAGCGGAGCGGGTCGCGGAGATCCCGCTCGACGAGGTCGAGACCGCCCTCGACGCGATCCGGAACGGCGACGCCAGGGGCCGCTGGGTGGTGCGCGTCCGGGCGCCTGCGGTGTAGGCTGACGCCGACCGGAGGACCGGCGTCACGTACGGGGCCCGTCGACGGCGCGATTCGCTCGCGACGAGATGCAAGGGCCCGCGATGGCGACTCGCGCCTCGGGTCAGGAGAGCGTGACATGGCCACCGTGACGTTCGAGCACGTTTGGAAGCGCTTCGACAAGTTCGCCGCCGTCCAGGATTTCAACATCGACATCGGCGACGGCGAGTTCATGGTCCTCGTCGGGCCGTCGGGCTGCGGCAAGACCACCGCGTTGCGGATGATCGCCGGCCTCGAGGAGATCAGCGAGGGCACCCTCAAGATCGGCGACCGCGTCGTCAACAACGTGGCGCCCAAGGATCGCGACATCGCGATGGTCTTCCAGAGCTATGCGCTCTATCCGCACATGAGCCTGTACGACAACATGGCGTTCGGGCTCAAGCTCCGGAAGGTGCCGAAGGCGGACATCGACCGCCGCGTCAAGGAGGCCGCCTCGATCCTGGGCCTCGAGAATCTCCAGAAGAAGCCGCGCGAGCTGTCCGGCGGGCAGCGCCAGCGTGTCGCGCTTGGGCGGGCGATCGTCCGCGAGCCCGCGGTCTTCCTCATGGACGAGCCGCTCTCCAACCTCGACGCGAAGCTCCGCGTCCAGACCCGCGCCGAGATCGCCCGGATCCACCAGCGCCTCGGGACGACGACTATCTACGTCACCCACGACCAGGTCGAGGCGATGACGATGGGCAGCCGGATCGCGGTCATGAGCCAGGGTTTGCTCCAGCAGGTCGGCACGCCCGAGGATGTCTACGAGAAGCCCAAGAACCTCTTCGTCGCCGGCTTCATCGGCAGCCCGTCGATGAACTTCGCCGACGTGAGCGGCGACGCCAACGGCGTGAGCGGCAGCGGCGTGACGCTGCCTGTGCCCGCGCGGTACCGCGCCGCACTCAACGGCTCCCGCAACCTCGTGGCGGGCTTCCGGCCCGAGCACCTCGAGCTTGGCGACATCCAGAACGCCGCGACGATCCGGACCAAGGCCGACGTGGTTGAGTACCTCGGCAGCGAGCAGCTCCTGCACGTCACGATCGCCGATCACGAGGGCGACGTTGTCGCGGTAACGAACGCAGACCATCGGGTCAAGCCCGGCGACGTCGTCGACCTGAAGCTGCCCCTCGACCGCCTGCATCTGTTCGACAAGGAGACCGGCGACGCGATCGCCTCGTCGGCGGTGGCCGCCTGACGCCGAGGTAGCTCCCCGGAGGTAGCTCCCTAGTCCAGCTCGCCGCGGAGTTGGGCGAGGGTCCGCTCGAGGGGCTCGCGGGATGTCTCCCGGCTGAACGGCGACAGGGCGATCGCGTCTTCGAGGCTCATGCGGCCAGCGTGGACCTCGCGGCCGAGTCGAGCGATCTCGAGGAACGCCGCGAGCTGATCCTCGGCAAACGCCGCGTCGCCGACCTCGCCGTGGCCGGGCACGACTGGGCCGCGAACGAGCTCGACCAGGCGCGAGGCGGTCTCGGGCCAGTCCAGCGGGTAGCCGTCGCCGAAATACGGCGTGGCGCCAGCCTCGAGCAGGTCGCCGGCGAACACAACAGCCGCGTCCGGCACGACGACCACGATGTCCGTATCCGTGTGGCCGCGGCCGAGGTAGTGCAGCTCGATGCGGCGCCCGCCAACCTTGATCGTGGCCGCCTCGCTGAACGATCGATCTGGGGGATCGATGACGATCTCGGCGAACTCCGCGGCTCGTTCGGGATAGGCCTCGGTCAGGCGCGTCCGTTGCTCCTCGCCGTGCTCGAGCATCCGCGGTCCGCAGCGCTCCTGACCCCAGATTGTCGCGGGCCGGAAGACGTGATTTCCGAACGTGTGATCGTGGTGCCAGTGGGTGTTCACGACGATGCCGATAGCGTCCAACGTCAGCTCCCGCAGGTCGTCGAGGACCTCGTGAGCCTGGCGGTACGTGAGCCTGGTATCGACGACCAGCGCCTCGCCGAGCCCGAGGACGACCCCGATCTGCTGGTCCAGCTCGACGTAGCGGCGGGTGAAGACGCGATCGCCGAGCTCGATCCAGGGTCCCGACCGTGCCGCCACGGGCCAGATCCTAACGGCTGCGTGGGCGCGACGCCGAAGCCGCTCCGGGGCCACGTAGGCGTCGTACGCTCGGGGCGTGAGATCCACCACCCGGCATGTTGATGGGCACGACGGCACGGCTCTTCTCGTGCGTGAGTGGCGCGTGGAGTCCGGCCAGCCCTGGGCCACGCTCCTCCTCGTCCACGGGCTCGCGGAGCACTCGGGCCGGTACGAGCACGTCGGGGCACACTTCGCGGCCGCCGGCATCGAGACCCACGCGCTTGATCTCCGAGGCTTCGGCGCATCGGGTGGTGCCAGGGCCTGGCTTGGCCGCTGGTCCGAGCTGCACGACGACCTCGAGGAGCGCATCACCGAGCTGCGCGCGGTGGCGCCCGAACGACCGCTCGTCCTGTACGGCCACTCGCTCGGCGGCCTCGTGGTGCTCGGCTACGTGCTCGATGGACGCGCTCGGCCGAACCTCCTCGTGCTCTCGGCGCCGGCGATCGACGCGACCATCCCGGCC
>JBBRNM010000119.1:0-3761 GCA_038230295.1 Candidatus Limnocylindrales bacterium | reverse complement strand
GACGCCGAGCGCCGGGCGACCGAGCTCGCGATCCTCGACGCGCTGCGCGCCGTCGTCGACCCCGAGATCGGGATGAACGTCGTTGAGCTCGCCCTCATCAAGCAGATCCTGCTCGGCGAAGGCGAGACCGAGATCAAGATGATCCTCACGACCCCGTTCTGCCCGTACGCGGGCTCGATGATCGCGCAGGTCAAGGAGCAGGCGGAGTCGGTCGTAGATCACCAGGTGAAGGTCACGCTCCTGGCCGAGCGGTGGGACCCGCGCGACGCGGGCCTCATGTGGTGAGTCGACCTGCCCTGGGATGAGCGCGCGCAGCCCCATCGACTCCGTCGTCGCCACGACGAAAGGTGACGACGGCACCACCGGTCTGCTCTACGGCGGGTCGCGGATCTCCAAGGCCGACATTCGGACCGAGGCCTATGGCACCGTGGACGAGGCCGTCGCTGCCCTCGGGCTTGCCCGGGCGAACCTCGGCGCCAAGCGGCGGATCGGGACCCTGGCGGCGCCGCTCGGCGGCCTGGCCGATCTGATCCTTCGCTTCCAGCGCGAGTTGTTCGTCGTCGGCGCCGAGCTCGCGACGAACCCCGACGCCTGGGATCGGCTCGAGGACGGCCGGACCCGCGTCTCGGCCGAGATGGTCGATGGCGTCGAGCAGGTCCTCGTCGAGCTCGAGGCGTCCATCGAGATGCCGCGCGAGTTCGTCGTGCCGGGCGAGACGCCCACGAGCGCGGCGCTCGAGCTCGCTCGGACGATCCTGCGGCGGGCCGAGCGGCGGGCGGTCACCCTGCGTGGTGAGGGCTTGATTCCCGGCGACAATCTGATTCCATATCTGAACCGGCTCGCGGACCTCGTCTGGGTCCTGGCGCGAGCCGCCGAGCAGGCTGAATCGCGATCGGCCACCCCGGCCCGGAGGCCGGGGGCAGCCGGACGAAGGGAGAAGACAACGTGAGCTTCCAGACTACTCCGAGCGGATCTGCCGAGGTCCGTCCCAGCGCCGCCGTGGCGGCGGCCTTCCTGACACAGGCCTTCATCTGGATGTTCGCCGGGCTCCTGCTGACCGCAGGCGTCTCGGCGCTCGTCCAGGGCAGCCCGACCCTCATCGACTTCGCGAGCCAGTACCTGATCGTGATCTTCATCGCCCAGCTGGCACTGGTCGTCGTGATCTCGGCGGGCATCAACCGGGTCCCAGCCACGGTCGCCCTCGGCCTGTTCTTCCTCTATGCCGCGAGCCTCGGGCTGACGGTCGGGCTGATCGTGTCGGCCTACACTGGCGAGTCCGTGACGACGGCGTTCCTCTCCGCTTCGGCCGTCTTCGGCGGCGCGGCCCTCTACGGGGCGACGACGAAGCGGTCCCTGGCCGGAATCGGCGGGGCGCTGACGATGGGTCTCTTCGGCCTGATCGGCGCCATGGTCGTGAACCTGTTCCTGCCAAACGGCACCTTCGGCTGGATCATCTCTGTCGGTGGCGTGCTGCTCTTCACGGTCTTCACCGCGTACGACATCCAGCGGATCCAGGCGGGCTCGCTCGTCGCGATGACGGGCTCGGTGGAGAAGGCCGCGGTGATCGGCGCGCTGCGCCTCTACCTGGACTTCGTCAACCTCTTCCTGTTCCTGCTTCGGCTGATGGGCGGGCGCCGCTGAGCTTCGGCCGGGTCCCGTTCCGCGCCCGCTTCGAGGGCTGAGCGAGCGGCCGGGAGGCAATCTTCTCGCCAGTCCGCGATGCGATGCGATCGGTCACGAACCGGCCGGTTCGAATCGCATCTGCCGGATGGGCCCACGTGTAGCCCTGGCCCATGTCGCAACCGAGGTCGCGCAGTCGGCGAGCCTGCTCGTCCGTCTCGATCCCTTCGGCGACGACGCTCACGCCGAGCCCGTGGGCGAGGGACACGACGGCCCGGACGATGCCGACGTTCGGGTCCTGGATGTCGAGGTCGGTCACGAACGAGCGGTCGATCTTGATCGTGTCGAGCGGCAGGTGGCGGAGGTACGCGAGCGAGGAATAGCCCGTCCCGAAGTCGTCGAGCACGATGCGGACACCGAGCGAGCGGAGCTGCTCCAGGACCCCGAGGCTCGCCTCGGAACGGTCCATCACGCTGCTCTCGGTGATCTCGAGCTCGAGGGCGCATGGCTCGAGGCGGGTCGCGCGGAGGACCTCGGCGATATTCGCGGCAAGGTCGGGGTCCGCGAACTGCCGGGGTGACAGGTTCACGCTCATCACGAAGTTCTCGTCCGGCCAATGCCGGCGCCACGCCTCGGCCTGCCGACAGGCCTTCTCGAGAACGGTCCGGCCGAGGGCGATGATGAGGTCCGATTCCTCGGCGAGGCCGATGAAGTCGACCGGCAGGACCAGACCGCGTCCCGGGTGCTGCCACCGGGCGAGCGCCTCGAAGCCGACGATCCGCTCGGTCCGCAGGTCGAGGATCGGCTGGTAGTGGACGCGCAGCTCGTCACGCTCGATCGCGAGGCGGAGCTCGGTTTCGACATCGACTCGCTCGCGGGCGTGCCGGCTTCGGAGCGGATCGAACAGGGAGACGCGCCGGGCCGGGTTTGCCTTGGTTGCGTCGAGCGCGATCTCCGCTTCCTGGAGGATGTCGCCGGCCCCGATCGCGCCCGGCGCGCCCACGCCGATGCCCATGCTCACGCTGACGAACCAGGTCCGGCCGTCGAGGTCGAAGGGCGGCTTCATCTGCGCCTGGATCCGCTCGGCGAGAGCGAGAGCAGCGTCGGCGTCGGTGTCGTGGAGGAGGACCCCGAACGTGTCACCGCCGAAGCGGGCGACGGTATCTCGCGGAGCCAGTGTGGAGGCGATTCGCACGCCGACCTCGCGGAGCACGACGTCGCCCATCGCATGACCAAGGCTTTCGTTGACGATCTGGAAGCGGTCGACGTCGAGGAGCATCACCGAGACCGGCTCCGCCGCGGATCCGATCGGTGGAACCGCGAGGGCGTCCACGATCCGCTGGACGAGCACCTCGCGCGACGGCAGGCCGGTCACCGGGTCGCGCGGGCTGAGGGCCTGCTCGTGGAGCCTCGCGTTCTCGAGGGCGATCGAGGCCAGCTGGGCAAACCGGGCGAGCGCATCGATCTCGGGCTGGCGGAAGACCCGTTCGGTGGTTCCCGAGGCGAGGCCGAGCACGCCGACGACGCGGCCGTCGACGAACAGCGGAGCACCGACGCCCGCGCCAACGAGGCCGACGTATTCGGGCGCGTGGCCGTTGAAGGCGTCGTAGTCGTCGACCGCGAACGGCCGACCTGTCCGGAACACCTCGCCGCCGACCCCGACGGTGATGGGCAGCCGCGTGCCGATGCGCGAGGCCATGAAGCCGATGCCGGCCCGAACGGTGAGGTGATCGTCGCCCGGCTCGACGAGGTCCACGTACCCGTGCTGCACGCCGAGCAGCCGCGCGGCCCGGGTGATCACGGAGTCGAGGAGCTGGCCGGGGCTGGATCCGTCGAGCAGACTCATTGCCGTCTCGTCGAGCGCGGCCACGAACTGGTCGCGGGAGCTGCGGAACGGCGCGCCCTTGGCGAGGAACAAGGCCTGGTCGGCCGTCTCGACGAGGGTGTCCTTGTCGCGCGCGTCGTCGGGATGGCAGGCGACGCCGACGCTGATCGAGACATGGGGTCCGCCGCTGTCGTCCGGGATCGCGTCGATGGCGGTCCGGATGCGTGCGGCCACCTCCTCGGCCGGGGGCCGGCCGCAGTCGGGCAGGATCACGGCGAACTCGTCGCCGCCGTAGCGGTAGACCCGGTCGCCCTGG
>JBBRNM010000118.1:0-3826 GCA_038230295.1 Candidatus Limnocylindrales bacterium | reverse complement strand
GCTGCTCGAGCGGGCCGAGGACGACCTGCTCGCCCACTTCACCTTCCCGGCCGCCCACCGCCGCCAGATCCGCTCGACCAACCCCCAGGAGCGACTCAACAAGGAGATCCGCCGACGGACCGACGTCGTCGGGATCTTCCCGACCCGGCGCAGCCTGCTCCGGCTCGTCGGGATGCTCCTCGCCGAGCAGGACGACGAATGGGCGGTCGGGCGGAACTACTTCAGCGCCGAGTCGATGGCCCTCATCGACAGCCCGCCATCGACCGAGGAGGTGCCAGCCGGGCTGCTCATCGCGAGCTGATCACGGGTCGTCGTGATGATGACGAGGGTCCGCTGTTACACCACGAGCTGGGACTTGACCCCGGCTTGCGCGAGCTCAATCGAACCGCAAAGTCGGTATCCGAGCTGACTCCGAGGGACCTTGAACGGGGTTGAGTCGCACGTAACCCTGTCGGTGAATGATGGGGCCGATATGGGGAACTTCAGCCGCGATTGCCGCGCTCACCGGGCCGGCGCTGCGGCGCGAATGGGGCGCCGTCGTGCTGACATCCTCGCGACAAGGCTGGGCATGGCGCTTAACGAAGCGCGGCGGGCAAGCGGGCTCACCCAAGCCGGCGTGGCCAGCGCATCTGGAATCTCACAGCCGCGAATCAGCGAGCTCGAGGCCGGGCTTGGTCGGGCCGCGCCGCTCGAAACATGGGCGATCCTCGCAGCCGTCGTCGGCGACCAGCTCGTGAGCTACCTCGAGATCGCTCCGGGCGCCGATCAGCCGCGCGACCTGGAGCACCTTCGGCGCCAGAACGCCGTCGTAGGCTTCGCCGCACCAGGCGGCTGGGTCGCAGCCCCCGAGCCGGCGCTCGACGCAACGGCCGGTAGGCCGCGATCCATCGATGTCGCGCTGATTCGGGCTCCGCGTCGCGAGGCCGTCGTCGTCGAGATCTGGGACTGGTTCGACGATGTGGGCGCCGGCCTCCGCGGGCTCGACGTGAAGGTCGCGGCCCTCCGATCGCGCCTCAATGCCGGAGCAACGGAACCGCCTGAGCTGCCCTGGACCGTGCGAGGGCTCTACGTCGTGCGGGCGACTCGGCGCAACCGCCTGCTCGTCCGGGACCTCGCTGCGCTGTTCGCGGCGCGCTTTCCGGCGGTATCCCGCGAATGGCTCGCAGCGTTGCGAGACTCGAACCGACCGATGCCGAGCGCCGACGGGTTCCTGTGGTCCACGACCGATGGCGTTGGGTTCACCGCGAGCCGCCTCCGATACGGCGTTCGCGCGCGCTCGGCTGGTGAGCCCGCCCGGCGCAGACCCGCGGGCGGGCCCGAGCCCGTGCGCTGACTCGCGGCTGAGGCGTCACCCGCCGCCGCGGCCGCGGGCCCGGCTATCCTCGGGGGATGCCCGACGCTCCCACCGAGGTCCATCCGGAACGGACCCTCTGGCTCCTGTCCGCCGCTCACGCCGTAAACCACGCCCAGGCCGTGATCCTGCCGCTCATCTTCCTGAAGATCATCGACGAGTTCGGCGTCGGGGCGCAGACCGTGGCCTTCCTGGCCGCGGCGGCCGCGATCAGCGCCGGTTTCGTCCAGGCGAGCTTCGCGTTCATCACCCGGCGGTTCTCGCGGCGCTGGCTGATGGGGGTCGGCGGCCTGCTCTTCGGCCTCGGGTTCGCGGCCCAGGCCGCAGCGCCATCGTTCGGCGCCTTTGCGCTGACGAACATCGTGTCCCGGATCGGCGGCTCGCCCCAGCATCCCGTCGGGAACGGCCTCCTCGCGGAGCAATTCCCGCCTGAGCGACGCGGCTTCGCGATCAGCGCTCACATCTCCGGCGGCAACGTCGGGACGGTGATCGTAGCGGTCGCCGGGGCCTGGCTCCTCGCGAGCTTCGGCTGGCGTGGCGTGTCCATCATCTTCGGGATCCCGGCGGCGCTCGTCGCCCTGGCGATCCTGCGCTGGGTGACCGAGAGCGGTGCGGACCGGGCCGCGGCGATCGCCGAGGGCAGCGTCCGCGACGCGCTCCGGGTGATCTGGCAGGACCGGACGATCCGACGTGTCTACCTCGCCTCCGTGCTCGGCGGTGGCGGCCGCGGGCTCGGAGTCGCCAACCTCTTCGCGATCCTGTACCTCACCCATGTCCTCGGCCTGCCCGACGGCACGACGAACTTGATGTACGGCGGCCTGATCGTCCTGTCGGTCCCGATGCCGCTCGTCGCCGGTTGGCTGTCCGACCGAATCGGCCGCCGGCCGGTCATCCTCGGCACGTACATTGGCGGGGCACTCGGGTTCGTCGTCTTCATCGTCGTTGGCTCGAGCCTGCTCGGCCTCTGGGTGGGCCTTGCGATCATGGGCCTGTTCGCGTTCGCGGAGAGCCCCCAGCTCCAGGCGCTGCTCGCCGACATCGCTCCGGCGCCGATCCGGGACGTGACTTTCGCGGTCTACTTCACGCTCGCCTTCGGGGTCGGGTCGCTGTGGGTCGCGCTCTACGGGGCGATCATCGAGGCACTCGGCGAAACGGCGGGCCTGCCGGTCGTGTTCGGCCTGATGGCCGCCTCGTTCGTGGCGGCCGCGGTCGTGATGCTCCCGGTCCGCGACCCGCCGCGGGAGCCAAATCAAGGGGCGATGGAGGCCGTAGAGAGCGTCTGACACGCTGGCCCGGTACATTCCGGGTCCGCCGATACCCTGCCGCGGGGTCTCGGCCAGACTTCAGCCCTGGACGATTCCAACGATCACGAGAGCAACGCCGGCGACCGCCTCCAGCGCGGCGACACGCTCGAGGGGCTGGCCGCTGACTTCGTGGCGTCCGCGCGTGGGGCCGCCGTCGCGGGTTCCGAGCCAGGCGAGAATGCCCGTGATGACCGCGCTCACGAGCAGAATCGCGCCAAACAGAACGAGCTCCGCGATGTTACCTGCCGCATTCCCGAGGACCGCGCGCAGCGCCAGGCCCACCACGAGCGCGGAGGCGATGAAGCCCATGAGGGCGAAGGCGCCGTAGCCTCGAAACGAGATCACGGCAGGACTGTAGCGGGTCAGCGACTGGTCTAATGCGCGATCCGGACGGATGACCGTCGCCTGCTATCATCCCCGAGCCCTGTCAAACGGGCTCCCTCAGTCGGGGCGTGGCGCAGCTTGGTAGCGCGTGTCGTTCGGGACGACAAGGTCGGAGGTTCAAATCCTCTCGCCCCGACCATTTACGAGTATTCCCATCTCCACCGGAAGGGCCGCCGCCAGGCCGTGCCTGACCGCGTGGGCGCTGAGGTGGACGGTCGCCTCCTGGATCCCGAGGACATCGATCCGGTCGAAGAGCGTGCTGGCCAGCAGTTGCCGACCCTTCCCGCCTTCGGCTTTCCGCCAGGTTGCGGGCAGCTCTCGGACATAGCGCACTGCAACTTCGGCCGGAACGCCGTCCGTAGCTGGACGGGATTCGGCCGCCGCCTGCTCCCTGTCCAGGTCGGCCATGGTCCGTTCCAGGGCTACACTCTCGCGGTCGCGAAGGTAGCGGGCCACCGCCCGCTCGCGTGCTCGAGTGATTCGGTCCAGCGCAGCCCGATCCGGCGTGGCTTCTGTCGGGGAGACCTCCTCGACCACGCCGGCGATCGCCCCGGCTCCGATGGACGCCTCGGCGAGCAGACTCTCGACGATCTCTTCGTACAACTCACGGCGATAGGCATGGCCGGGGGACTGGCCGCGACCCCGATGCTCGGGTCGTGCCGCAACGAACGGCGGACATGGCTCGCGATGGCGGTAATAGCCGGTGTCGCCCGTGAGGCGCTTGCCACAGGCGGCGCAATGGAGCATGTCCAGGGCGTACGGCCTGCGTGGATCGGCGGGTCGCCCG
>JBBRNM010000117.1:0-3932 GCA_038230295.1 Candidatus Limnocylindrales bacterium | reverse complement strand
GTCGGTCGAGGTGCCCGACAGGGTCCACTCGGACGCGCCCCGGTCGCCGTCGACGAAATGATCGTCGTCTCCGTAGCGGACGTCGGGAATCCCAGCGAAGCGGGCCGCAAATGCCTCGCGAACCGCCGCCTTGCCCACGACCCGCCGACCCCATGGCTCCGGCCCTCGCGGGGTCTCGAACACCGCGTCGTCAGAGAAATGGGCGAGGATCCCCTCGAGATCGTGGGCGTCGAAGCCGGCGGCGACCACGCGAAGCATCTCGATGGCCTTGGTGCGATCCATCCTCGACTCCCTCACAGGTAATCCCACAGCCCACGCTTCGGTCGTTCGAGGTGGGGAGCTGTCGTGCCAGCGTACTCGGGCACGCTGGGTCGCTGAAGTCACACTCCCTGCCCCAGTCGAACCATCGCGACGTGTGGTCTGATCGGGCCACGTCTCTTGTTCTGGCTAGGGGCCGAGCACATGCTTGCCGCGGTGCGGGAGACTCGCCGAACCGAAGGCAGAGTCGGGGCTAACACCTGCCGCGCGGGTTGACGCTTGCGTCGTGAATGGCGCGCCCCATTGCGGTCCCCCGCACCGCACCTCCTGTGTGCCCCGAGCCCGACCCGTGGAGCCGTCACGCGGGTAGGCGTTCATGATGGCTTCCTCGCCGGGCCAAGGCAGCATTTGCACGAGCGCCGCACTGGCGAACTGGTTGCCGCCGGATCGGTGACGAGCGGCTGGACGGGACGCGCCAACGATACGGAGGTCAGCATGAAGCGGATTGTCGTCACCCTCGAACAGGTCAAGGAGACGAAGGGCACGTACCGCTTCGATAGCCCCGACCCCGACGCTCCGGTGGCGAACGTCTACGTCCGCAAGTCGGCCTTCGGATCCGAGCCCGCGCCCCGCCGGATCACGCTTGTGATCGAAGCGTCCAACGAGCCTGCGCGGCCTGCGTAGACGCGACCGGACTTGGAGTTCGTTCCGTGGCCACGCCGAAGGTCGTCCTGCCCGAGATCGACCTCGCCAGGATCCGGCGCTACTGCGCGGGACGAGTCTCTCCTCGCGCCATGACCAGATCCGGCTCCAGGTTGATGTGGCGGGCCGGTCGGTCACCATCCTCGAGTGCCGGCCGCCGTGGATGCCCGACGTCGGTCCGGACTGGACACGCTTCCCCATCGCCCAGCTGCGCTACACCGCCGCCCGAGGCGACTGGGTGCTCTACTGGCGCGACCGCAACCTGCATTGGCACCGCTACGACCTCATCGGCCCAACTCCGCATGTCGATCCTCTCCTCAAAGAGATCGAGGCTGATCCGACATCCATCTTCTGGGCTAGAGCCGACGCCGCACGATCAGGTCATCGTGTCGCTCCGAGAGCGAGGTCGCTCCGGGGATAGTCGACAATCCTGGGCCCTCGGCCCACCTGTAACCGCGTCGGCCACGGCGGCGAGGAGACGCGCGCCACGTGGGTCGCCACGGGCAGCGTGTATCCGCGCCGCTATCCGAGCGCCGACCCGTCGTACTCGCGAACCTCCACGAGCACACAACGACCGCCAACCTCGACCGTGGCATCTCGACCCGGCCGGATGGCGATCTCCGAGCCGATGCCCTGGGAGATGGTGAGTGGCTTCCGCACTCGTGCCCCGACGAGCACAGCCGCGGCTCCGCTTGCCTCGTCTTCGGTGATCCCGGCCCAGGTCGGAAATGAGCGAGCGCGGATCCGACCGGCCGACTCGTCCTGCCAGGCCCAGGCGTACAGCCACGGTTCGTCAGCGTGATCCGGCAGGGCATCGACCGCAACGGAGGATGGAAGCTCCACGAAGTTCGGCTTGACCCGAAAGTCGACCCACTCCGGGCGGGCTCGGATCCAGGTCAGGTCGTCCTCGCGCCAGGTGGGCACTGCACCCGCGGGAACCTCGAGCCGCGTCGTCGCAACGCCCAGTTCGGTCAGCAGCCAGGCAGTCCCCACGGCCGGATGGCCGGCGAACGGCAGTTCGGAGGTCGGGACGTAGATTTCGATGCGACCTGCTGCGGGATCGTCGACGTAGACCGTTTCGCTATAGCCCAAGTCCGCCGTCACCGCGAGGCGGCGTTCAGGCGGAATGGCTCGCCCATCCATGAACACTGCCAGTGGGTTGCCGCCCGAGCCGCCGGGTCCGACAAAGACGCGAACGAGATGAAATTCGGGCATTGAGACCCACATTCTGAGGGTTATTCGAGCTGCACGCGGCTACGCTCCGCGATCCCTGCGTGTGCGCGAGAGGGTTGAACTCGGTCACGGTAGGGACGAGAACTCGTCGGTTGGTCGCTCAGTGTTCGCGAATGTCACGCGAAGGCCGCGGCCCCAGCGCGCCCTTCATGGTCCTGGCGAAACGATGACGATTGGGCTCGACGGGGTTGCACCGGACGGGGGAAATGGGGCGGGTCCCCTGACGATGGAGACAAGACCACCGGCATCCGCCACGACGACGACCCAGAGAGCGTCGACTCCAGGCGTTGGCCAGAACACGACGCTTCCGAATTGGGGCGGAACGTAGGCGCATCGCGCGTTCGGGGGGCAATAGCCGCCAAACGAGAACGAGACCCGCTCGATGGGGGCGTGGTCTGCAGGGAGGGCGAAGATCGCGGCCGCTACAGCGGCCGCGCACGTGAGCGTCGTGGATGGGGCGACCGGCGGGTCGGCGCACGTCACGCGAAGCGACGTCGAGGGGTGCGGCGCCGTCCCCGATGGGGACGGCGAGATCGGTGCGGAGCTGGCGAACGGCGACGTTGCCGCGCTTGGCGCGGTGTTCGTCGGGCCGCACGCCGCGAAGACGAGGAGTGCGGCGACCGCGCCGACAAGATGGCCTTTGAGAACGTTCCGCGCCCTCACATGCACGACTGTACTCCTGCCGAGACGTGGCACGTTGAGCGGACGCGTGCCGGCAAGCCGACGTTACGTCGGTTGCTCTCGCTCAGCGTCGCCGAATGTCACCCGATCACCGTGCTGACGGCCAGTAACGAACGCCGGTTCACGCCGTCTTTGCCCGCGATGACGTTGCGCCGGTGGTTCGCCTCGTTCCACCCGTTTTCCGTGCTCCACAGCGTAGCGAGCCTGCATCTTGGCACCGCTGGTGGCGCGAAGGCCCGAGAGGGCAATCAATAGACCATCAGGTCGGATCGTCCGCGTGCCAGATGCTGTGGCCTGTCGGAAGGCCGTACGCAGCCTCGGTAAGGGTCAACAGGCAGCGCTCAATCTCCAGCTCGAAGAGCACCTGCGTTTCGAATCCTGGCCATCGCACGTCAAGTTCGCGCTCGGCCAAGAACTGAGAAGCGACATGGTCCCAAGTCATGGCATCGCGGACCTCGGCTGCGGTGCCGGTGATGTAGAAGCCGTCGTCTTGCCTCGGTGGCGGAGAGGTCAAGCAGTGCAGGGCATACCGCGGATCGCGTCGCAGATCGGCGAGCTTTGGTCCCGGGATGATCAGAGCAAACAGCGCGTCGTCGGTGATGATCGGGCAGATCGGGTGGACGCGCGGGCCGCCATCACCGCGCACCGTGGCCAGAAATCCCATTCCGACGCTGTACATGTAGAAGAACTGACGTCCGGTTGCCGCCAGCCTGGGTGCAGCCGCTTCGAACGATCCCCAGCTTGCCATTCCACCTCCTCCGAGGCTGGACATGACGAGGCTAATTGAATTTGGATCAATTTGCCGCTTCATCGGGGACCACGTGGACACGGGGCGAGAGGGGGCCATTTTCGTCGCATATTCGAGGCCAGCTATCGACTACTGCCGGAGCCGCGAGGTCCCTCAGCGTTCGGAAATATCACGGCAGGCTCAGTCGGTCAACGCAACGATCTTGGCAAGCGCCTCAGATGGTTTCATCCAATCGAGCGTCTGTCGAGGTCGACCGTTGAGTTCGAGGGCCACCGCGTCGAGGTGGGCCTGGTCGTGGACCGAGAGGTCC
>JBBRNM010000116.1:0-3939 GCA_038230295.1 Candidatus Limnocylindrales bacterium | reverse complement strand
GGCGACCCGGGCGATCTTCCCGGGCGGCAGCGCCGAGGTCCGGACGTTCCACGAGATCGAGCAAGTGGCCGTCTCCGGAAGTCTCGGCTGAAGGAGGAAACCATGAACGGTCTAGGGGTTCAATCGGCGAAGCGCGCGCTCGTGGCCGTGGTCGCGGCCATCGCCATCGTCGGCTTTCAGGGCGCAACGGCCCTCGCCGACTCGAGCGCATCCGTGCTCCCGCCGACCTGGCACATCCACGATGGTCCGACGGTGCCGCCCGACCCGCAGCACAAGAAAGTGGGCTTCTTCGCGACCATCCTCGGCTCGTCCGCGACGACCGACCCGGCGAGGTGCCCGAACGCGACCGACAAGTCGTTGCTGCCGAGCGGCGCTAACGGCGCGGTGCTTCGCGCCGGCGTGTGCTTCACGTCTGTCTACGTGATCCAGCTTCGCACGGTGCCCCTCGGTGTCTCTGGCCCGGATGGCTGGTCATTCATCAGCGGCACCGATGGCGGTGGGTACGTCACCTACTATCAGCTGACCCCGCGCTGAGGCCCATCCCGGGGCGTCCCGATCAGGCTCGGGCACTCCGTCGCGCATCCGAGGGCTCCCGTTCGGCGGCGATCCTGACGGGACCGCCGTAGACGGGAGCCCTTGCCGCGTACCGACCTTCGCCACCGGCCGACTACCCTACGGTCGATGAGAGCCGTCTTCGTCGGGCGCCAGTTCGAGCTTGACTTGCTGAGTGCGCTACCGGGCCGCGCCCGACAGGCGCGTGCGGCTGCAGCAGCGGTCGTCACCGGGCCACCCGGAAGCGGCAAGACCCGACTCCTGGCGGAGGTGGCGCGCCGCCTGAGCGACCGGCGGCCGGTCCGGATCGTTGGATACGAGCCGGTCCAGAGCGTGCCCTTCACGGCGGCCGGCGACCTGCTGCGCGAGCTCGGCGCCGAGGGATTCCCGACGAGCAGCGACACGGCACCAGATCCGCTGCGAATCTTCGAAGCGGCCCACCGAGGACGGATCCGGGGCGGCCCGACTATCTTGATCCTCGACGATCTCCAGTGGATCGACCAGCTTTCGCTCGGGCTCGTCCACTACCTCGTCCGAGCCGCAGAGGCCGGCCGGCAGCCGCTCACGATCATCGCCGCAGCCCGCCCATCGGCAGCTGCGGTGACCTTTCGTGACGGGGTCGCCACCGTCCTGCCGGAAGAGCAACGTGTCGCCCTCGAGCTGGGCCCGCTCGCCCTCGACGATGGCCTGGCCCTTGCCCGCACCCTCGATCCAAAGCTCGACGTCGACCGAGCCACCTCGTTGTGGCGGCGCTCCCGGGGCTCGCCCTTCTGGCTCGAGGCACTCGCGCTTGGCCGGGCCGGTGATGACCCCGCAGGTCTTATTCGGGAGCGACTGGCCAGCGTCGGCCGCGACGCTGCCGCACTGCTGGCAGTCCTCGCGGTCGGAGCCCGCCCGCTCACCGAATCCGAGCTCGTCGGGGTTCTCACCTGGCCGCCTGAGCGCATCCGAAACGCGACCGACGAGCTGATCCTGCCGGGCCTTGCCATCTCCAGCGCGGGCACCGTCCGGTTCGCCCATGACCTGATCCGGGAAGCCGCGCTGGCAGATCTTCCAGTGCCTGAAGCGCGACGTCTCCATCAGCACTTCGCCAAGTGGATCGAGGCCGAACCGACCGCCGATCTCGGGCTCCTCCGGGAGGCCATCGAGCATCGCGACGCCGCCGGCCTTCCAACCGCAGCGTTGGCGGCTCGGCTCCTCGCATCGCCCCTCCGGCGACTCCTTGGCCCCGATGGGCTTCGGTTCATCGCGGCCATCGCGAACCGCCTCGGCCCACGCTCAGCGGAGCGGCTGAGCCTCGATCTGGGCCTCGCGGAGCTCGCGACGGAGCTCGGCGAGGAGGACCTCGCGATCGAACGGTGGTCGCGCGTAAGCGATCTGGCGGCGGACCTGGCGACCCGCCGGCGCGCGGAGCTCGCCGCGGCGACCGCGGCCTTCCGGCTCGGTCGGGCAGATGCGGCGCGCTCCCATCTCGAACGAGCGCGCCTGGCCGGTGTCGAACCTGTTGACGCCCCGGCGGACGTGGTGGGTGAGATCGAGCTGGATGCCCTCGAGGCCGCGATCGACTTCTGGCTCGATCACCGAACGTCGGACGGGGCGAGGCTGGCCGCACGTGCTCTCGACGCTGCTCGGGCCCTCGCAGCTGTCGCTGGCGGCATCGAGCACCTCGCGGGACCGGCGATCCACGCCTACCTTTCCGCTCTCGAGGCGGCGTCCGACGCGGCGACCCAGGAGTCGCGGACCGAGGACCTGCTGACGCTCAGCCGGGACATCGAGGGCCTCGCCGATCTCCTCGACGACGAGGCTGCGTATGTCGAGGCCATCACGCGCAGCGGATCGGGCCTCCGGGAGCTCTCCGGATCGGCGGACGCCGAGCGGCTCCTGCGGCGGGCGTGGACGTTGGCGAAAGACCAAATCCGCCCGACGGCGACCGCCGAAGCGGGTCACTGGTTCGCGCTCGTGCTCAAAGACATGGGCCGATTGGCCGAGGCCCACGCGGTGGCGACGGAGACCTTCGAGCTCGAGGCCCGGCTCGGCCACGGGCCCCGCCACTGGAGCCTGGCGGATCGACTCGTCCACGACCTCGAGCTCTCGCTCAGCGATCCAAAGGTTGCCCTCGCCGCCCTACGGGCCGACGCCGATCGCGAACCCGATCGGCATCACGAGCTCGGGATCCGCCAGACGATCGCCGAATGGCAGGCCCGGTTCAGCGGCGCCGCGGCCGCGCCAGGCATCGACGCTCAGTTGGCGGCAGCGCGGGCCGCCGCGACGGAAGTCGCCTGTCCACGATGCGGAAGCGAGCTCGCGATCGTCGACGCCGAGATCCAGGCGCGTCTCGGGAGGGTCCGGGAGGCCGAGGCAGGTCTTGCCTCGTGGCTCGAGGCCGAGGGGCCGCGCACGGGCGGGAATGTCCTCTGGCGCGAGCGGGCGAAGGCGGCGCTGGCCCTCTCGCGAGGGGAGTATCCCGCCGCAGCCGCCTCGGCCAGGGCCGTTGTCGCGGAGGCCCAACGGGCGGGGCGGGCGAGGCCCGAGCTCTGGGGTCGCATCGACCTCGGCCGGGCGCTGGAGGGGATCGATCGCGAGATTGCCATCGGAGCCTATACCGAGGCTGCCGCCATGGCCGACCGCATCGGGGCGGTCAGCGAGGGCCGACTGATCGCGGGCGCGCTCCGCCACCTCGGCGTCCGGGCGTGGCGGCGAGGACCCGCGGCGTTGACGTCCGACGCCGCGAGCCAACGTGCGGGCAGCGGCCTCGGGTCTCTCAGCATCCGGGAGCTCGAGATCGCCAGGCGGGTTGCCGACGGCGCGACGAACGCGGAGATCGCCGAGGCACTCGTGATCTCGCCGAGGACCGTTGAGCGCCATGTGACGAATGCCTTTGCCAAGCTCGGCCTCCGGAACCGGGCCGAGCTCACATCGCTGGTTCGGAACTCGCCCGCCAATCGCGGATCGATCGCGCCCTAGCATCGAGTCGGCCAGTCGAACCGTGCACTCGGTCCGATCCAGTCTGCCGGGGTGCCACTGCGGCACAATGACACGGGATGGACGACCGGCTCCTCGGCATCATCGGCGGGACCGGATCCGAGTCCACGCTCGCCGGCGGAGACCTCCCGAGTGACGGACGCTACGTCTGCTCAAGCAGGTCGCGAGCGACCCCGAGGGCCGTTGCGGCCGCCGCGGTCGTGGCCATGGCCTCCAGCCACGTGATCGAACCTTCGGCTCGGAACCAGGTGCGCTGCCGCCTCGCGAACGAGGCGTTCCGGGCCACATCACGCGCGATCGCGGTCTCGCGATCGAGATCACCGTCGAGCAGGGCCCACGCCTCGCGGTAGCCGATCGCGGAGAACGCCGGCAGCGCCGGGTCCCAGCGCTCGCGGAGCGTTCGCG
>JBBRNM010000115.1:0-4073 GCA_038230295.1 Candidatus Limnocylindrales bacterium | reverse complement strand
TCGACGCCGTTGACCGGGCGTCTCTCGCGCGCGAGTTCGAGACGGCCTTGGGCGAGCTTCTGCCCGAGGCTCGGGCCTAGCTCGCAGGCAGACGGTCCGCCATCTCGTCGGCGGTGACACTTCGTATCTGTTGGTCCTTAGTGGCGAGAGCGTCGCCGAGGTGGACGAGGAGCATGACGACATCGGCGAGCTGCAGGCGGCTATGCGGGCAATCGGTCCTGCGTGGCTCTCGGTCGCCGCTAACGGTGGGGATCCGGACGAGATCGTCGTCCGCCACCGTGACGACGGGACCGACAGCCGTGTGCCCCACGGTATCCGCCTCCTCCAGGCAATCCAGCACGGGACCGACCACCGCAGCCAGATCGCGACGGCCCTAACGACGCTCGGCTTCGAGCCACCTGACATCGACGTCATTGCGTACGCCGCGAAGGATGGCCGCGTGGAGGTCGTGCCTTCGGCGACCTGAGGGCAACGCTGGTCTGTGGCCGTGGCCGATCAGCTGGCGGGGGCCTGCGGTCGCTTCGCGAATTCCTGCTTCACGTAGCTCCGGAACGGCTCGTCGAAGGACGTCTCGAACTCCGACCAGAAGCGCGCCAGGCCTGGCTTCGTCTCGACGAGGCTGCGGAAGTAGGCATCGGCGCCGACCCACAGCTCGCGCGGGATCGAGGTGTCGCGGTCCTGGTAATAGAGGTACTCCCACGCGTTGAACTGCATGAAGAAGTAGTAGCCGCAGCGCGCCCAGTCGTCGGCGCTCAGCGCGTCCGGAGTCGAATAGCCGACGTTCACGACCCTGGCCAGGCTCTCGTTCTCGATCATCATCTCGAAGGGGCGCTGGGCGAGCAGCAGCGCGTTGTAGTGGGCCTGGGTCCGAAGCACTTTCGTGTTCTCCCGGGTTTGGAGCTGTTGAATTCGCAACTGCCGGTAGATGGCATAGAACGTGATGGCCAGGGCCGTGAACTGGAGCGCCGTCCAGAACCACTCCGAGCCTGGTCCGATGAATGACATCCCGTCGGTATTGATGAGCGTCACGAGTGCTCCTCCCGGGGGTCGAGGCGGTAGCCCACACCGCGGACGGGCACGAGGCTGGGACCAGCGGCCGCGTCGAGCTTCGAGCGCAGGCGGGCGACGTGGGGCTTGAGCCAGAGCAGGTCGGGGTTCATCTCCGCCGGCCAGCCGGCGCGCACCAGGTGCAGGTGGGGGACGACATCGCCGCCGGCTCGGACGAGCAGCTCGAGGAGCCGGTACTCGATCGGAGTCAGGCTCAGGAGCGTCTCGTCGACGCGGCCTTCATGGCGGCCCGCGTCGATCGTCAGGTTGCCCGCCACGAGCGGACCCGCGGTTGTGGCTGGTGACCCGGCCATCGAGCGGTCCGCGCGTCGCATGACCGCCGCGATTCGCGCCAGCAGCTCCGCGCGCCCGAACGGCTTCACGAGGTAGTCGTCCGCGCCGATGCCGAGGGCGCGGACCTTGGCGGCCTCGCCGCTCTCGCCGGACACGACGACGATCGGCGCGTCGCCCTGGGCCCGCATCTGGCCGGCGACGGTGAAGCCATCCGGGCCCGGCATCGCGAGGTCGAGCAGCACGAGATCGGGCCGCTCCTCGCGGAAGCGGCGAACGGCGGTCAGGCCGTCGTAGGCGGTGATGACCTGGTGACCCTCGGTCCCGATAAGGGCCGTGATCGCGCCGACCATCGCCGGGTCGTCGTCGACGACGAGGATTCGGAGCGGGCGCGTCGTCGTGACCATGGCCTCGCTCAGACCGCGGCCGCAGCCGGCAGGGCAATCACGAATCTCGCGCCGTGCCCGTCGACCGGCTCGCACCAGATCCGGGCACCCATCGATTCGCCGAGCCGCTTGGCCGCGTAGAGACCGATCCCGGAGCCGCGCGCGGTCGACGTCTCGCGGCGCGCATACGGCTCGAAGATCCGCACCCGCCACTCCTCCGGGATGCCGGGACCCTCGTCGGCGACACCGATGCGGACGCCGCCCTCGACCATCTGCCACTCGAGCGTGATTCGCGTCCCGGGCGGGGCGTACTTCACGGCGTTCTCGACCAGGTGCTCGAGGATCTGGCGGAGCCGCGAGGGATCCGCGAGCACGAACAGGTGCACGCCCCCATGGACCTCGACCGTGTGGTTCCGCAGGAGCGGGGCGAGCTCGACCACGAGCTCGTCCACGATCGCCCCGACGTCGACGGGCGAGAGGTCGGCGGCCTGGTCCGGCACGACCCGAACCGAGGCGAGGATCGAGTCCACGAGCCGGTCGACGCGGCTGATCTGCTCGATCGTGGCGCCGTACCAGGCCGAGCGACGGGCCCGCCGATCGGGATCGCGCGAATCCCGGCCCTCGAGCTCGGGCTCTTCCGAGAGGAGGTCCGTGTACGCCCGCACGACCGCCAGCGGCGTGCGCAGCTCGTGCGTCACGAGGGCGATGAGCTCGGTCCGAGCCTGGTCGATCGCCTTGAGCTCGCTGGCGCGTGTCTCGGCCTCGCGCTGGAGGCGGCCCTTCTCGACGATGCCGGCCAGGAGGTCGGCGATCGCCCTGAGGTGAGCCACGTCGGACTCGGAGAAGTCGCGATGCTCCTCGGTCTGGACGTTCAGGACGCCAACGATCCGGTCGTCCCAGGCCAGCGGGACGGACAGCATCGAGGCGATGAACCGGCGCTGGTCGATGCCGCGGACCCACAGGAAGCGCTCGTCACGGCTGACGTCGGGGATCACGATCGGCTCGCGGGTCTGGGCGACGCGGCCGGTGACGCCCTCGCCGAATGGCACTCGCGCTCGGCTGATCTGGAAGCGGTCGAGGCCGTTCGTCGCCGCGAGCGTCAGGTTCAGCCCGTCGCGATCGAGGAGGTACAGCGAGGACACGCTGGCTCGGAGGGCGTCGCGCGTCTCGTCAACGACCGTCTCGAGGAGCTCGTCCCACGTTCGTGCGGTCGTCGCCAGGCGGGCGACGCGATGGAGGAAGCGGAGCTGGTCGACCTGCTCGGTGCCCTGGATCGGCGGGATCTCGGTCTGCGTCACCCGCTCACGATAGCTGAGGCGGCGTGGCGGTCCCTGTCCGCGCGAGGCCTCGCCGAACGAGCACGTCCGCGAGACGCTCGTAGTCCGTGGTCTCGTTGTACCGCTGCGCCGAGATTCGGATGAGCACCCGGCTGGGCGGATCGGTCACGGCGTCCCGCGCTCCGCGTACGGGCCAACCGTGGACCGGGACCTCGATCCCATCCTCGTAGAACAACGCGGCATTCAACGCTTCGGCCTCTGCATCCGACATCAGCGTCGGAAGCGGCACCGCCGCGAGTGATCCGATCATCTCGTCGGGCGCGATCGCGTCGACCCCGAGTGCAGCCTGGATCCGATCGCGCGCCGCCAGGGCCATGGCCCGGTTGACCGCTTGGACGCCGGCCCAGCCCTCCGGATCGAGTGAGCCGACGAGGTGGATCGCCTTGGGGAGGGCCATGAATGCCGTTGGGTCGGCGGTGCCCTGCCAATCGAACTCCTTCCACAGTCGCGGTCGATCCGTTCGTGGATCGTTTCGACCATGACTCGTCACCAGCGGACGAACGCCCTCCCGTCGATCAGCCCGGATGTGGAGCATTCCCGAACCCTTCGGGCCGCACAGCCACTTGTGGCCGTTGCCCGTCCAGTACGCGGCGCCGAGCGCCCCGACGTCGACGGGAACCATGCCCGGCGCGTGGGCCGCGTCGACGATCGTGTCGACGCCGAGCCGGTCGAGCTCTCGGACGATCGCCTCGATCGGGAACACGAGCCCGGTCGGGCTCGTGACGTGACTGACCACGGCGATTCGCGTCCGCTGCGTGACGGCGCCGATGATCGCTTCGATCACCTGTTCCGGGTGGCGAATGGGCAGCGGGATCGGGGCCCGGATCACGCGGGCCCGCCCGTCGTCGGCGACGGCCTGCAGCGCGTTCAGGATCGCGTTGTATTCGTGGTCGGTCGTCAGGAGCTCGTCACCGGGTCGAAGTCGGAGCGAGCGGAGGACCGTCGAGACGCCGGTCGTGACGTTCGGGACGACGACCAGGCCCTCGGGATCTGCGCCGAGAAAGGCCGCAAC
>JBBRNM010000114.1:0-4118 GCA_038230295.1 Candidatus Limnocylindrales bacterium | reverse complement strand
GCGATCCCCGAGCAGATCCTCGACAAGCCAGGCGGCCTCACGAAAAACGAATGGCGCGTCGTCGTCGAGCATCCGAAGATCGGCCAGATCATCCTCGAGCAGGCCGGGGCGGTTCGGGACGCCGCATCGATCGTGCTTCACCACCACGAGTGGTTCAACGGCCAGGGCTATCCCCACGGCCTCGCGGGCGCCGAGATCCCGATCGGCTCGCGGATCGTCGCGATCGCCGACGCCTACGAGGCGATGCTCTCGAACCGGCCGTACAAGGCGGCGATGACGCACAAAGAGGTGCTGGCCGAGCTGCGCCGGCAGCGCGGTACGCAGTTCGATCCGGAGCTCGTGGACATGTTCGTGGAGCTTTACGAGAGCGGGACGACCGCGGGAGGCCTGGTGTCGGCACGACGGGTTCGCCGGTCGATCCGATCCGCGGCGCCTGTCCCGGAGGGCTGATCGCGCCGCAACGCGACAGTCAGGCGGTTTCGCCTCGCTCGGCGAGCCAGTCGGCGTAGTTCGTCTCGTCGACGCCCTTGTCGACCTCGGTCTTCGTCAGCAGCAGCGGCAGCCGGCCGTGCCGGATCGTCTCCTCCGTGATGATGCATTTCCGGACGTCGGTCCGTTCCGGGATGTCGTACATGACCTCGAGGAGCGCCTCCTCGACGATCGAGCGGAGGGCCCGCGCCCCAGTCTTGCGGTCGAGCGCGACGTCGGCCGCGGCCTGCAGCGCGCCCGGAGTGAACACCAGCTCGACCTTGTCGAGCGAGAGGAACTTCTCGAACTGCCGGGCGACCGCGTTCTTCGGCTCGGTCAGGACGCGGACCAGGTCGGCTGCGGTCAGCGCCGAGAGCGTGACCATGACCGGTAGCCGACCCACGAACTCCGGGATCAGGCCGAACTTCAGCAGGTCCTCGGGCATCAGCTTCTCGAGGATCCGGCCGCGCTCGAGGGCGGTCGTGACGGCGCTCTCCGAGCCGAAGCCGATGGACCGCTTGCCGACCCGCTCCTCGACGATCTTCTCGAGGCCGTCGAAGGCGCCGCCGCAGATGAACAGCACGTTCGTGGTGTCGATCTGGATGAAGTCCTGGTGGGGGTGCTTGCGCCCGCCCTGGGGCGGCACGTTCGCAACCGTGCCTTCGAGGATCTTCAAGAGCGCCTGCTGGACGCCCTCGCCGGAGACGTCGCGGGTAATCGAGGGGTTGTCGGCCTTGCGGGCGATCTTGTCGATCTCGTCGATGTAGATGATTCCCCGCTGGGCCCGGGCGACGTCGAAGTCGGCCGCCTGGATCAGCCGGAGCAGGATGTTCTCGACGTCCTCGCCGACGTAGCCCGCCTCGGTCAGGGACGTCGCGTCGGCGATGCAGAACGGCACGTCGAGGACGCGGGCGAGGGTCTGAGCAAGGAGGGTCTTGCCCGAGCCGGTTGGGCCGACGAGCAGCACGTTCGATTTCTGGAGCTCGACCTCGTCGACGGCGTGGCCGGCGTTCACCCGCTTGTAGTGGTTGTAGACGGCCACCGAGAGGACCTTCTTGGCCTTCTCCTGGCTGATCACGTAGGCGTCGAGGGCGTACTTGATCTGGCGCGGGTTCGGGAGCTTGGCGACCGAGGGTTTGGCCTTCGGCTGCTCGAGCATCTCCTCTTCGATGATCTCCTGGCAGAGGTTGATGCACTCATCGCAGATGTAGACGCCCTGGCCCGCGATCAGCTTGCGGACCTGCTCCTGGCTCTTGCCGCAGAACGAGCAGCGATACGGGACCTTGGTGCCCTTCGTGCCCGTCGTCGTGCTCATGCTGCGATCAGCCCTTCGTCTTCTTGGGCTCGGGCGCCGGCGCCTCCGACTCGGCCACCTCGACCGCCCCCGGGACGCTCGCGCCCTCGCCACCCGCGAGCCCCAGATCGTGCGCCTGCGCGATCAGCGAAGCCCCCGGAACCGAGTAGACGGCGTCGATGATGCCATAGTCCTTCGCCTCCTCGGGCGACATGAACCGGTCGCGATCGGTGTCCTTCGCGATCTGCTCCACGGTCTGGCCCGTGTGCCGGGCGAGGATCTCGTTGTTCATCTCGACGAGGAGCTCCCACTCCTTCATCTGGATCACGGCGTCGGGGGCGTTGCCACGGAATCCGCCGGAGCCCTGGTGGATCATCACCCGGCTGTGCGGCAGCGCGTAGCGCTTGCCCTTTGTCCCGGAGGCGAGCAGCACCGATGCCATGGACGCAGCCTGACCGATGCAGATCGTGCTGACTGGGGCCCGGAGGTACTGCATCGTGTCGTAGATCGCCAGCCCCGCGGTCACCACGCCACCGGGCGAGTTGATGTACAGGCTGATGTCCTTCTCGGGGTCCTCGGACTCGAGGAAGAGCAGCTGGGCGATGATCAGGTTCGCCAGGTGGTCCTCGATCACGTCGCCGAGGAAGATGATCCGTTCCTTCAGCAGCCGCGAGTAGATGTCGTAGGCGCGCTCTCCGCGGCTGGAGGACTCGATGACCATCGGGACGAGCATGTGGCGGTCTCCTGTGCTTGGATCAGCGGCTCGTCGCCACGGAGGCGTCGGCCGGAGTAGGTTCGTCGATGACGGTTGCCGGATCGGTCGCCCCGATCGACGCGTTGGCCTCGGCTTCGGCGTCGAGTGAGCCGGCGTCGTCGTCCTCGAGGTGCGGCAGTGGCGGATGCTCGGGATGGGCCGCCAGCCACTCGTCGATGAGCTTCTCGACGACGCGGCTGCGCCGAAGGGTGCTCCGGATGAAGCTCCGACCGCGCTCGGACTCGAAGTAGGCGATGGTCTTGCGATCCTTGCCGTAGCGCTCGCGAGCGCGCTGGACTTCCGCCTCGACGGTCGGGTCCGAGATCGAGATGCTCTCGGTCTCGGCGACCTTGGAGAGGACGAGCAGGACCCGAACGCGCTTCTCGGCGTTCGGTCGGAACTCGGCGTGGAGGTCGGCCTCGGACTTGCCGACGACCTTGAGATACGCCTCCTCGGTCACGCCCTGGCGAGCGATCGAGACGCGGAACTCGTCGTGCATCACCTCGACCTCCTGGTCGATCAGGATGTCGGGCAGCTCCAGGGCGGCGTTGGCCGTGGCGTAGTCGATGATCCGATCGGCGAAGGCATGGCGCGCCCGATCGAGGGCGTTTCGCCCGAGCCGTTCGCGAACGTTGACCCGGAGGTCGGCCACGTCGGTGAAGTCGCCCATCGACTGGGCGAACGCATTGTCGGCCGGCGGCAGGATCTTCTCGCGCAGCTCCTTGAGGTCGACCTCGAAGTGGGCCTCCTGGCCGGCCAGGCTCGCCTCGCCGTAGTCCGCCGGGAACGCGATGTCGAAGCCGCGGGTCTCGCCCGGTCGAAGGCCCATCAGGTGTTCCTCGAAGCCGGGGATCAGCCGTTCCTGGCCGAGGATCAGCGGCATCCGCGCCGACGAGCCCCCGTCGAACGGGACGCCATCCCGAGTGCCGACGTAGCCGATCACGGCATAGTCACCGGCCTTCGCGCCGCGGTCCTCGACCGGGGCCAGCGAAGCGTTCTGGTCGCGGAGCTCCTCGATGACCCGGTCGACCTCAGGGTCGCCGATCGAATCGATCTCGGGCGAGAAGTTGAAGCTTTTGTAGTCGCCGAGGGTGACCTCGGGCCGGACCTGGATGGTCGCGGTGAAGATGACGGGCTTGCCCTCGATCCCCTGCTCCACCTCGACCTCGGCGTTGGTGAGCGGCAGGATGTCCTTCTCGATCAGTGCCTCTCGGTAGGCCTTGCCGACGAGGTGGTCCAACGCATCCTCGAGGACGACCTCTGGGCCGAGGGCCCGTTCAACGACCGGGCGGGGGGCCTTGCCGGGCCGGAACCCCGCGATCCGGGTCCGCTTCGAGAGGTGGCGCACGGCTTCCGCGATCGCCACATCGAGCCGCTCTGGCGGCAGCTCGACGCGCAGCGTCTTCGAGCTCTTGGGTGCCGGCGAGACGGTGACTTCCATCGTCCGCGGAGTATAGCGAGGGGTGCGCGGCGGCCTTGGGCGGCTGCGCCCGCAGCGGGTACGCGGCGGGTACGAGGGGGAACGCTCGAGGCCCCCGACGGATGTCGGGGGCCTCGTTGCCTGCGGGTTGGTGACCGGTCGGAGACCGGCGCGGGCTTACT
>JBBRNM010000113.1:0-4136 GCA_038230295.1 Candidatus Limnocylindrales bacterium | reverse complement strand
CGATCGATCCGTGACCAGGACAGCCACTGGCAGGCGAAGGCGATGGCGACGAGCCCAAGAGCGGCGCTTCGCCGCCGGAATGCCTGCCAGGCCACGAACGCCATCGCCGGGATCCCGAGCCACCAGGCGACGAGGTTGCCGGCGTCATAGATGGAGGCGCTCGTGCCGCCGGCGAAGCTCTGCTCGTAGAACCAGACCGGCTTGAAGTCGAACGGCCAGGCCCACCACGGCGACGACGCGGGGTGCGGGACGCTCAGGCTGTTGTGGTAGCGGTACATCTCGTCGGTCAAGCCGAGCAGCGTCTGGCTGGCCGTTCCCGGAGGCCGGGGTGGCCAGGCGTCCACGTGGATGCCGGCAATCGAGAAGGCACCCCAGAGCTGGTGGTTCTGAACCATCGCCCACGGGATGTAGGAGATGACATAGACGACGACCGGGATGACGACGAGCCCGAGCAGCATCCATACGACCGGCAGGCCGAACGCTGACCCGAGGCGCAGCCAGCCTTCGGGCGCGGGGGCGGGCGGATCGACCAGCGATCTGGGATCGTCGGGAGCCGGGCGGCCCGCTCGCGGCCCGAAGCCAAAGCGGCCGACGACGAGGAAGAGCGTGTAGATCGCGGCGGCACCGACGAACGCGACGAACGCGAGCTCGATCGGGCTCGCGGCGATCGGGCCGAGCTTCAGGGCCGTCTCGGGCGCGCCCCGGACCATCCCGAACAGCAGGATCGTCGTCCCGACGACGATCGGGACGCCGAGCGCGAACCGCTCCTCCTCCCACGTCCAGGCGATTGGATGCTGGACGACGGCCACCACGGCGGCAAGGAGCAGGGCGGTCATGATGAGCAGGAAGAGGTAGTTGTTGACCGGCACCGAGATCGCGATGTAGCCGAGCACCGTCGTCAACAGGACGAGCCCGGCGATGAGCAGCAGGCGGCCGAGCGCGCTTCGGGCGAGGACCAGCATCCCGAGCCCGCCGATCGCGTATGCCGCGACCCACTTGGAGGCCAGGGCGAAGCCGAGCACGAGGCCGATGACCGGCATCCCGATCCAGAACGCGATCCAGTGGCGGCGCGTGCCGCCTGGCCGCAGCCACAAGGCGGCGAAGAGCGTGTAGGCCGCCACGATGCCGAGCCCGACGTACGAGTCGTTCATGCCGATCCGGCTCTGGGCGAAGAGCATCCCGTCGGCGACCGTCAGGAAGGCGAGGATCAGGGCGACCTCCCGGCGCCGGAACAGGAGTCGAGCGAGGAGGTATAGGAGAGCCGCCATCGCGACCCCGGCAAGGACGCCCGGGAGACGCCAGGCAAACGCGTGCGCACCGATATCGACCGAGGCGATCTCGCCCGCCGGCGCGAACGCCAGCAGCTGTTGACGATCGCTCGAGGGGTAGTCGCCGTTGTCGTCCATGACGATGGCCTGGGCTGCGAACGGCAGCTTCGCGTCGGCATAGACGGCGTTGGCGTGCGGCTCTACGACGTACACCGTCGGGTCGTTCGTGACCGACCCGGGGACCGAGCCGACGACGTGGACCATCTTGCTCGCCTTGTCGTAGAAGACGAGCCCCGCGACCGCGCCGGGCAGCGCGAAAGACGTGCCCTGGTGCGGGGTGGTCGTGGAGCCCGTCGTGCCGATGATCGTGGCGACGCGGATGCCGTCCCTGGCCTCATACGAGGCATAGAGCGGGTCGTCCGTGAGATCCGAGGTATCGCTCACGCCGCCGGCCGGCCCGCCGAGCTGGACGACCGTGTCGACCTTCGCCGTCGCTGTCGTGATGAATGCGACGCCATCGGCATCCGCGACCGCGACTCGTGTGGCGTCCGCCTCGGCAATCTGGGTGACCTTTGGCAGCGTCACGCGACCGACCTCGGTGGCGGCCTGGGGATCCACGATCACGACGGGGTTCTTGCCAGCGACCGCCGGCAGGACCGCGGCGATCGTGGTCCCGCTCTTTGGAACGAAGAGGCGCTGGATGGAGCCGTCGATCTGCGCGAACGGGCTCGCCTCCGGAACGATGGCCGCATTGGCATCACGCGCGTCGTCGAGCGGGAGGGTGTCGATGAAGCGGATCTCACCGCTGCTGGTGCCGATGAAGACGCGATGGCCGGCCTGGTCCACCGCGACGGCGGTGGCGCCGGGCAAGGCCACCGTGGCGACCAGAGCCCGCGTGGCGAGATCGAAGGCTCGGACCTCGGACCCCGTGGCAACCCACAGCCGGTCGCCGGCCCGCGAGTAAGCGTGCTGGGCGTTGTCCCAGCGTGGCTCGATCGCCGCGTCCGTGACGACGCTGCCGAGCTCGCTCGTGGCCTGCACGTTGTCCTCGCCCCAGAGCACGAGGCCGGCCGCCATCGCGTACTTGGCGACGTGGGGGTGGGTCCACTCGTAGATTTGGTGAGAGATGCCATACCGCCAGTCCTGGAGGAACTCCGTGGCCGTCCGGGCGTGGTAGACCTCGTCGAAATGCATCCCGTACGGCTCGCTCAGCCGCCAGATCCGGACGGTCAGGAGGCTGATGACGAGCAGCGCGAGAACCCAGATGTCGAGGCGATCGACCCGACCGCCCGACTCGCCGACCAGGAGCGCGCTCCGGTCCGCGCGCATCGGCCGATCTCGGAACCTGGCTCGGATCCACTGGATCGGACCGAGCGCCATTGCCCCGTCCTGCGTGTCCCAGATCGGGACCAGGGGGCCATCCGCCGCAATCGGCGCAGCCACCTCGGGCACGGGGTCCCAGCCGTCGGGTTCGATGGCGTTCGCTCGGCGGTCCGCCGCTGGGGCGGCCGAGGCGAGCGCCGGGCTCAGGCTCGCCGGTCGCATCGCCGGTGCCTCCCCGCTCGTCGGATCCCCGGGCGCCGGTTCGCGCTCGATCTCGGCCGCCAGCTGCTCGAGACGGTCGTCGCGCAGCTGGGCAAAGGCCCAGATGAGCACGATGACCTGGACCAGGGCCGCGGCGGCCACGCCCCAGAAGGACGCGAGGAGCGGCCGGATGCCCAGCCAGTCGGCCATGCCGGGGTTCTTGTAGAACACCCAGGTGAGGATCGCGTAGAGGTTCGCCGCCACCGCGAGCGAGCTCACGACGTACGCGATTCGCCAGCGCAAGGAGACCGCGGCGAGGATCGCACCGACGCCGATCAGCGGGTACAGATAGCGCTCGTGGACGCGGGTCGGAAGAACGAAGAAGGCGATCGTGAGGACCGCGAGCCCGACCAGCATGGTCCGCCGATCCGGCCGTCGCGCGACGAGGGCCAGCGTGATCGCGAGGGCCACGAGAAAGAGGCCGGCGCCGACGACGAGCGCCGGCAGCGCGCCGATCAGGACCCCGTTGGCACAGCTCAGCGCACTTGCTGGCGAGCTCCACAGCACGAAGCCGCCGATCCGGACGTCGATTGGACCCGACGGGCGAACGACCGCATCGCAGATCCACGTTCCGTTCGCCGCGACACCGTTGCCGGCCTGGGTCACGAGGGCCCACGGGTTGAAGGCGTTGACCGACACGTACGGGTAGCCGCCCGCGGTCTTGAAGATCTGCTGGATCAGGCCCTGGAAGGAGAGCCCGAACGGGAGGGCGAGGACGATCGCCGTCGCGAGGCCGGCGAGGCCGGTGGTGAGGATCCGGACCGGACCATGCGTCGCGCGCTCCCAGCGCGCCTTCCAGCGGTCGTCGGGCGGCCCCTCGTCGCCGAACGCGCCATCGGGCCAGAGGGCCCGCCGAATGACGACCACGGCGACGATCGGGATCAGGATTCCGAGCTGCGGCTTGATGAGCGCCGCGAGCACCGCCAAGACGGCCGAACGCTCGGCCCGATCTCGCCACAGCTCGCGGAGGGCGAGGAGCATGACAACGGTCCCGACCGAATCGACCTGACCCCACAGGGCGCTGTCGATCCAGCTGACCGGGTTGACGATCACGAGGAACGCCCCGATCCAGGCGACCCGGGTGCTCGCGCCGAGCTCCCGTGCCATCGACCAGACGAGGTAGCCGAGACCGACGTCCGCGAGGATCGCCGGCATCTTGATCAGGTCGCCGACGCCACCGCCGAGGAGCTGACCGATCTTCCCGACGACCCACAGCACGTACAGGTAGCCGGGGGTGTAGTCATGGAAGAACGGCCGATCGTAGAAGCCGTTCAGGCCCTGGCT
>JBBRNM010000112.1:0-4361 GCA_038230295.1 Candidatus Limnocylindrales bacterium | reverse complement strand
GCCGAGGACCTCGAACGTTCCCGAAACGGTTGGCATCTTGTCTCCTTTCTGGCCCAAGAACGTGTGGCGTCCCCGGCAGGATTTGAACCTGCGACCCGCTGCTTAGAAGGCAGCCGCTCTGTCCACTGAGCTACGGGGACGTGGTTATCGGGCCAGTCTGCGCATGAAACAGGCCTGACGCGCTGGCGAGTCTACGCGACTCGTTGTCTGAGCAGCTCAACGCGAGGCCGAAGTCGAGCCGCGGATGGCACGGCATTCCTCGGCGATATTCTTGTGGCGTCCTCACCACGCCAGAAGGAGTCACGTCATGGCAGTCGCTCGTGTCACCGAGATCAGCTCGACTTCTCCCAAGGGCTTCGACGACGCGATCAACCAGGGGATCGCCAGAGCGACGAAGACCTTGCGCAATGTCAAGAGCGCCTGGGTGAAGGAACAGCGCGTCGATATTCAGGACGGTCGCGTGACGGAGTACCAGGTGAACCTTCTCGTGACCTTCGTCCTCGACGACTGACCTTCGCGAACGGTCACTGGACGCAGAACCGGTTGCCCTCCGGGTCGTCCATCTCGACCCAGTAGTGGTCCTCGCGATCGACGACCTTCGTCTTCGTGGCGCCGGCTGCCTCGAGCCGCGTGACCGCGGCGTCGACGCCGGCCCGTCGATCCGCCAGCGGCGTGCCCCTCGTATTCACGTTGACGTCGATGTGCACGGCGCCGCTCGGGCGGGGTTGGTCGTGCTCGAAGAGAAAGCGGGGGCCGATCGCGTCGCCGACAAGAAGGAGCTCAACCATGCTCACCCTCTTCATCGTCCTGGTGGTCTTGTTCCTCCTGTTCGGAGGTGTTGGATACGGCTTCCGCAATCGCATCGGCGGCTACTACACCGGCGGCACGGGGTTGCTCGGCCTGCTCGTGGTGATCTTCATCATCCTGTACCTCCTGGGTGCGATCCACATCTGACGCTGGCGCTGCGAGCCCGGCTTCCGCGGCCGGCAGGACCCCTCTGAAGCCCAGAATCGCCGTGCTATGCTCCGCGGCCCTCGGCCCAGGTGGGCCGATCGCGCCCAGGAGCCCGATCGACGCATGTCGCTGCCACGGTCCGTCGCGCGGTCAGTCGACGTTGCCGCCCCGCCGGTCGAGCAGCTCTCGCTCGACCTCCCCGTCGCGCTTCCGAAGCTGTCGATCGAGCCGGAGTGGAAGGCCCAGCAACGGCTATGGGGCCACTCGTTTCATCCGATGGTCTCCTACCTGGCGAGCTTCCCGGCGGCGCTCACTCATGCGTTCATCGCCCGCTACAGCCGGCCCGGTGACGTCGTCCTCGATCCGTTCTCGGGTCGCGGCACGACCCCGTTGCAGGCCGCCGCGGAAGGCCGGATCGGCGCGGGCAACGACCTCAATCCCTTTGCCCATCTCCTGACAGCCGCGAAGGTCGACCCGGCCTCGGCCGCCGAGACGCGAACTCGAGTGGCGAGCCTCCGCCTGGCGTGGGCTGCCGATGCCCGAGCGTGGGAGGCGATGGCCACCGCGATTCAGGCCGACCCGGCGATGGGCGGACCGGAACCGGTGCCGGCCGAGGTCGCGCTCGCGTTCCATCCGCGGACGTTCGCCCAGGTCCTCTTCGTTCGGGCGGCGTTGCGCCTCGATGACCGGGTCGATCGCTTTCTGGCTGCAGCGATGACCGGCATCCTCCACGGCAAGAGCCGGTCGTACCTCTCGCAGCTGATGCCGAACACCTTCAGCATGGCGCCCCGCTACGTCCGGGATTTCGCCTCGCGGACCGATTTCCAATCGGCCGAACGCGACGTCTTCGACCTGCTCGAGGCGAAGCTGACCCGGCTGTATCGAAGCCCGCTCCCCCGATCGCCGGGCGTGGCGCTGCTGGGCGACGCTCGCGACGCCGGGCCGAGGATCCGGGCGGCGCTCCGCAAGCGGGGCCTGCCGGACCGGGCCCGGCTCGTCGTGACCTCACCGCCGTACCTCCGCGTCGTGAAGTACGGCTACTACAACTGGCTCCGGACGTGGTTCCTCGGGTTCGACGCCGCGGCGATCGATGCGTCCCTGGACGACGCCCACCACCGAGCCCCGTATCTGGCGTTCATGCGAGAGGTACTCCGAGGCCTGCGGCCGACGATGACCGAGGACGGCATCGTGGTCCTGGTCATCGGCGATGTGGCAACGGACCGCGGCCACCGGCTCGACGGCGGGATCGGTCTCGCCGAGCGCGTCTGGGAGTCGGCTGCGGCACCGGAGGGCTACCGGCTCGCCGGGATCGCGGTCGACGATGTCCACGCCCATCGGAAGATGACCCAGCTTTGGGGCGACGAAGCCGGCCGGGCCACGCAGACCGATCGTATCCTCGTGCTCGGCGCCACCGAGGCCGGCCGCCGCCGCGCCCTCGCAGCCGCGGAGCTGCCGGTCGACTGGACCTGGCCGCCCCGTCTCCGCGGGCTCTGATCGCGCGAGGTCAACCGGGCCGACGGTCCTTGCTACGATGCGGGCCGTGAAACAGATGTATCACCCGTCGGACCTCGCGGCGATGGATCCGCTGGTCCTGATGAAGAACCTCGACCACGTCCGGATGACGAGCCGGCGCCTGAGCTACATCCTCCAGCAGCAGGTGTACCTGTACTCGCCGGAGGCCAACGAGCTGCGCGATCGGATCGACCAGTACGTCGAGGCGGAGCGCCAGATCGAGGGCGAGATGGCCCGCCGGAAGATCCGGGCCTAGTCGCTTCGGGGCCGGCTACGTCCCTGGGTCAGGCGACGGCCGCGGCCGTCGCGATCACTGCCGCTTCACGGGCCCGCGCCCGATCCTGGGCCACGATGTCGGCGACGAAGGCCGCCAGGCGAGGCATCTCGAAGAGCCCGAACCCGACGCCGTGCTCGGCCAGCTCGTCGGGCCCCCAGCCGCGGAAGAGGCCCCGGCCGGCGACCGCGCACATCTCGTCGTAGAGCTCCGGCCAGCCCACACGGCGGCGGGCGAAGCAGAAGCGGACGAACTCCGCGGCTTCCGCGGAGAGGGCATGCGACGGCGCGGGGCGCGCAAGCATCGATCCTTCCTCCAAGGCTGACACTGGGGCATGGCGGAGCTGACGGGACCGCGCGTCAGAGCGGGGCCGCGCACTCAGATCGGGCGTCTGTGGTGGCCTTCGGACCTACCCGGAGGGGTCTCGTCGGTACCCGGCATGGTACGTCCGCGAGGCATTCAGCCGGAAGGGGTGTTCTCCACCTTTTCGTCCACCAACTTATCCACACGCCGCGAAATCCCCAGTCCCGGGGTCGCAGTGAGCTGCCAGCGATGGTCCTCACCGAGCTCGAGGCCGGTGAACGGATCGTCGGCGAGCAGGAGGTTGCCGTCGAGATCGACCCACTCGGCCAGCGACGCGACCGCGGCTGACGCGGCGATGCCGACCGAGGTCTCCTCCATGCAGCCGAGGAACGTCCTGAATCCGAGCTCGCGGGCGCGCGCGACCATTCGGGCCGCCGGACCGACGCCGCCGCACTTCGCGAGCTTGACGTTGACGCCGGCAACCACGCCGACGAGCCCGTCGAGGTCGTCGATCGTGACGCACGACTCGTCGGCGACGATCGGCAGCGGCGAGCGCGCCTGGAGCTCCCTGAGCCAATCGAGGCGGTCGGCCGGAAACGGCTGTTCGATGAGCTCCACACCGAGGTCGGCAAGGGGTTGCAGGAGGGCGGCCGCGACTTCCGGAGTCCAGCCGGTATTCGCGTCGACCCGCAGCGGACCGGCGTAGACCGCCCGGACGGCCTCGAGCGTCGCGAGATCCGAGGGCCCGCCGACCTTGATCTTCAGCGCCGGAAAGGCGCCGGCTCGGCTCGCCCGGTCGGCCACGATCGACGGCTCATCGAGCCCGATCGTGAAGTCCGTCGGCGGGATGCTCGCGGTCAGGCCGAGCAGCTCGTACACGGGTAGTCCCGCGACCTTGCCGGCCAGGTCGTGGAGCGCGATGTCGACCGCGCACTTCGCCGCGCCATTCGACGGCATCGCGGTTTCGACCCGGCGGCTTGCGACCTCGGTCCCGGCCGGCGTCGGTTCGAAGCCCTCGGCGGCGGCCAGGAGCGTCGGAAAGGCGGCAGCCATTGTCTCGGGCGTGTCGCCGTAGTAGTCATCCGGGTAGCCCTCGCCGATGCCAACGACTCCTGGGAACCGATCGTCGCGCAGCTCGACGATCACCGTCGTGATCGAAACGCCACCACCCGGCTCGGAGCGAGCGATCACGAATGGATCGCGGAGCGCGAGCCGCAGGACCTCGTGGCGAAGGACGAGGCTCACCGCTCCCCTGGCAGCGCCGTGACGGCCGACCGGATCTCGTGCCATAGCCGCTCCCCACCGAATCGAACGGGAT
>JBBRNM010000111.1:0-4410 GCA_038230295.1 Candidatus Limnocylindrales bacterium | reverse complement strand
GCCCGGCGACAACGTCGAGATGGGCGTCGAGCTCATCACCCCGATCGCCCTCGAGGTCGGCCAGCGCTTCGCCATCCGCGAGGGTGGCCGGACCGTCGGCGCCGGCGCCATCACCAGCATCACCGAGTAGCGAGATGGCGAAGCAGCGGATCCGGATCCGTCTCAAGGCGTACGACCACCGACTGCTGGATCAGTCGGCGGCGCAGATCGTCGAGACGGCCCAGCGAACGGGAGCCGACATCGTCGGCCCGGTCCCGCTGCCCACTCGGATCGAGAAGTTCACGGTCCTGCGCTCACCGTTCATCGACAAGGACAGCCGGGAGCAGTTCGAGATCCGCACGCACAAGCGGCTCGTCGACATCCTGGATCCCTCGTCGAAGACGGTCGACGCCCTGATGCGACTCAGCCTGCCGGCTGGCGTCGACATCGAGATCAAGATGTGATGAACCACCACGCGCTGAGGCCGGCGGCATGAGTATCGGACTCATCGGCCGGAAGGCGGGCATGACCCAGGTATTTCAGCCGGACGGGACGATGGTGGCCGTGTCGGTGCTCGAGGTCGCCCCGAACACCGTGACGGGGCTCCGGACGGCCGCGCAGGATGGCTACACCGCGATCGCACTCGGGACCGACGAGAAGGCCAAGCTCAACAAGCCGCGGGCGGGCCAGCTCAAGGGCATCGCCCAGGTCAGCACGATTCGCGAGTTCCGCGTCGAGGACCTGTCGGGCTACGAAGTCGGCCAGACGGTGGCCATCGGCGACGTGTTTGCCGAGGGCGATCTCGTCGACGTGACCGGCGTCTCGAAGGGCAAGGGCTTCTCCGGTCACGTCAAGCGCCACCACTTCTCGCGCGGCCCCACGAGCCACGGCTCCGATCACCATCGCGAGCCCGGCTCGATCGGGCCGGGCACGACGCCGGGTCGCGTCTACAAGGGCGTCCGCATGGCCGGCCACATGGGCGACGAGCGCGTCACCACGAAGAAGGTGACCGTCGTCCGAGCCGACGCCGAGCGCAACCTGCTGCTCCTCAAGGGCAGCCTCCCGGGCGCCCGCGGCGGCCTGATCCTCGTGAAGAAGGCCTGACGATGCCGACGACCATCCTCTACGACAAGACCGGCAAGAACGTGGGCGACGTCGAGCTCAACGCGGAGCTCTTCGACGCCCCGGTCAACGTCGCCGTGCTCCACCAGGTGGTGACCGCGCAGCTGGCCGGCCGACGGACGGGCACGTCCGACACGAAGACCCGCGGCGAGGTCCGCGGCGGCGGTCGCAAGCCCTACAAGCAGAAGGGCACCGGCCGAGCCCGCCAGGGCTCGCGCACGGCACCCCACTACCGTGGCGGCGGCGCGGTCTTCGGCCCGCACCCGCGATCCTACGAGCAGCGGCTGCCCCGGAAGATGCGCCGGCTGGCGCTCCGCGGCGCCTTGACGGCCAAGCTCGGCGACGAAGCGATCCGAATCGTGGACGCCTTCGCGCTCGAGGGCTTCAAGACCCGCGACATCGCCGGCATCCTGCTCGCGCTCAACGCGACGGGCCGGGTGCTCGTCGTCGCGCCCGCGGCCGACGAGCAGCTGCGCGTCTCGGCCCGCAACCTGCCGACCGTCGAGGTCATCCTCGCCGACTCGCTCAACGTCGTCGATCTCGTGAACGCCGACACCATCGTCATCGAGCAGCCCGCCCTGGCGCGCATGGAGGAGGTCTACCTGTGAGCGTTCTGAGCGCTCCCGAGATCGTCCTGCGGCCGGTCGTGAGCGAGAAGTCGATCGACGAGGCGACGCGGGCGAAGTACACGTTCCGGGTCCATCGCGACGCCAACAAGATCCAGATCAAGGCGGCGATCGAGGAGCTGTACGCGACCGACAAGGTCACCGTCGTGGCGGTCAACGTGCTGACGACCAAGGCCAAGTCGAAGTCTCGCGGCACCCGCCAGGGGCGAGTCACCGGCCGGACCTCGCCGTGGCGCAAGGCGATCGTGACCCTGGCCGCCGGCCAGAAGATCCAGTTCTTCGAGGGGGTGTAGGCATGCCTCTCCGAAGCTACAAGCCGACGTCCCCCGGGCTCCGGGGCATGACCCGCTCGACGTTCGACGAGATCACGACCGACGAGCCCTACAAGCCGCTCCTCGAGCCCCAGAAGCGCGGCTCGGGCCGGAACAACCAGGGCCGCCTCACCGTGCGCCATCGCGGCGGCGGCGAGAAGACGCACTACCGCCGGATCGACTTCAAGCGCGACAAGTTCGGGGTTCCCGCACGCGTCGCCACGGTCGAGTACGACCCGAACCGGTCTGCCCGGATCGGCCTGCTCCACTACCGCGATGGCGAGAAGCGTTACATGCTCCTGCCGCACGGGCTGAAGGTCGGCGACGTGGTCGTCTCCGGGCCCGGCGCCGACGCCCGGCTCGGCAATGCCCTGCCGATCGCGAACATCCCCCTCGGCACCACGATCCACAACGTCGAGCTCATCCCCGGCAAGGGCGGCCAGATCGTCCGATCGGCGGGCGTCGCCGCCCAGCTGCTCGCCAAGGAAGGCGACTACGCCCAGGTTCGGCTCCCCTCGGGCGAGGTTCGCCGGGTGAGCATCCTGTGCATGGCCACCGTCGGTCAGGTCGGCAACCTCGATCACGAGAACCAGAACCTCGGCAAGGCCGGCCGGGCCCGCCACATGGGCCAGCGACCGGAGGTTCGAGGCGTCGTCATGAACCCGCGCGACCATCCGCACGGTGGCGGCGAGGGCAAGTCCCCGACGGGGATGCCGCCCAAGACGCCGTGGGGCAAGCCCGCCATGGGCTATCGCACCCGGCGAGCGAAGACGACCGGGCGCCTGATCGTCCGCTCGCGGCACCGGAAGTAGCGGGGAGGCAGCACCAGGATGTCCCGTTCCATCAAGAAGGGCCCGTTCATCGAGCCCCGCCTCCTCGGCCGTATCGAGGACATGAACAAGAAGAGCGAGAAGAAGGTCGTCAAGACCTGGTCTCGCGCCTCCGTCATCTTTCCGTCGTTCATCGGCCACACGGTCGCGGTCTACAACGGCCGCAAGCACGTGCCGGTGTACGTGACCGAGAACATGGTCGGCCATCGCCTCGGTGAGTTCGCCCCGACCCGCACCTACCGCGGGCACGGCAAGCACACCGATCGCGCGACCGCGCCGAAATAGGGAGCCAGATCGTGCAAGTCTCCGCCACCGCAAAGTACCTCCGCGGCTCGACCCGCAAGGCTCGCCTGGTCGTCCAGGTGATCCGCGGCCGCTCCGTGGAGGAGGCCGCTGCCCTCCTTCGGTTCATGCCCCAGCACGCCGCCAAGGACGTGGCCGGGGTCCTGAAGAGCGCGACCGCGAACGCGGAGAACAACCTGAACCTGTCGGCCGACGAGCTGTTCGTCGTCGATGCCCGCGCGGATGAGGGCCCGACGATCAAGCGCTGGCGGCCGCGGGCCCAGGGTCGGGCGTTCCCGATCCACAAGCCCGTCACCCACATCACCGTCACCGTCGGCGATCGGGAGGCCTGAGCACCATGGGACACAAGGTCCACCCGTACGGGTTTCGACTCGGGGTCACGCGAACCTGGACCGCGAAGTGGTACCACGACAAGGAGTACACGACCCTCCTGATCGAGGACATCGCGATCCGCAAGCTCGTCGGCGCGCGCCTCGCCAACGCGAGCGTGAGCGGCCTCGAGATCGAGCGAAACTTCGGCCAGGTCACCGTCACCGTCCACACCGCGAAGCCCGGCATCGTCATCGGCAAGGGCGGCCAGAACGTCGAGATCCTGCGCCAGCAGATCGGCGCGCTCACGAAGCGCAAGGTCAAGCTCGAGATCAAGGAGATTCGCCAGCCGGAGCTCGACGCGTACCTCGTCGCGATGAACATCGCCCAGCAGCTCGCCCGCCGTATCGCGTTCAAGAAGGCGATGAAGCAGTCGATCCAGCGGTCGATGAAGGCCGGCGCGAAGGGCGTGAAGATCATGGTCTCGGGTCGCCTCGGTGGCGCCGAGATGAGCCGCCGCGAGTGGGATCGCGAAGGCCGGATCCCGCTCGGCACCCTCCGGGCCGACATCAGCTACGGCCAGGTGCATGCCCACACGACCTACGGCCGGATCGGCGTGAAGGTCTGGATCTACCGTGGCGACATCGCCCCGATCCGCAGCGCGACGCCGTTGCCGGCCGCGACGGCCCAGGCAGTCTGACCATGCTGCTTCCGAAGCGCGTCAAGCATCGCAAGGTCATGCGCGGCCGGATGTCCGGCCAGGCCAAGGGCGGCCACTTCGTCGCCTTCGGCGAGTACGGCCTCGCCACGCTCGAGCCGGCCTGGATCACGAGCCGCCAGATCGAGGCGGCCCGGCGAGCCATGACCCGCTCCGTCAAGCGAGGCGGCAAGATCTGGATCCGGGTCTTCCCCGACAAGCCGGTCACCAAG
>JBBRNM010000110.1:0-4415 GCA_038230295.1 Candidatus Limnocylindrales bacterium | reverse complement strand
TCACGCCACGCGACGTGACCCCGCAGGCAACCCTGTCGGTCGTCGACTTCGAGGTTCCGGGGCTCGCGGAGGTCATGCGCGCCGCGGGTCGAGCGAAGACGCCGATGGCGGACCTGTCGCGCGGCGTCGTCGGCGTCGTGGGCAAGACGCTCGTCGTGAACGTGCCTGGCAGTCCGGCCGCAGCCGTTGAGTCGCTGGCGGCGCTGGAGCCCACGCTCGGCCACGCCCTCGAGACCCTGGCCGGGCCATTCGACCATGACGCCGCCGGAGCAGACGATGCCGCCCGGACGGACCTGCCCGCACCGGATGTCGCAGGATCGGCGACGCTCGAGAATCAGGGCGTGGAACCGATCCTGCCGATCCTGCCCGGAGTCGCCCAGGTCGCGCCGCCCGCACCGGGTGATCCGAGCGATCCCTGGCGCGACCTACCGCCGTCGGAGCCCGGTGACGCGGGCGACGCCAACGATCCGTGGCGCAATCTTGGCCCCGGTGCCGTGTCCGACCCCGACACGGACACCGCACGAGGCCCCGAGCCGCCCGCGTAGGATCGAGCCTCATGTTTCCGTTCTTCGCGAACGTCCCGGCCTACCCCGTCGTGTTCGTCGTGTTCTGGGGAGCGGCGCTCTACTTCGCGCTCGCGATGGCGCGCCACCTCAGGATCCTCTCGGCGGTCCGGGCCGAGGGTCCGAGCCCGTTCTCGGACGCCCCGGCTCGGATTGTCGGCGTCATCCGGTATGCGTTCGTGCAGACGAAGATGTTCAAGGACCCCCGCGCGGCGCTGATGCACTCGGGGATCTTCTGGGGCTTCGTCCTCCTGACCGTCGGAACGGCGAACATCGTCACCGGCGGGATCATCCAGGCGATGCTCACGACCCCCTTCGACGGCATCCTGTGGGCGGCGGTCCTGGGGATGCAGAACGTCGTCGCCGTCATCGTCATCGTCGCCGTCCTGTGGGCTTTCGAGCGCCGGCTGATCTCGAAGCCGGCCCGCCTGGAGCTCAACAACGACGCCCTGTTGATCCTCGTGATGATCGGCGGGCTGGTCGCCGCCGAGCTGCTGGCGATCACGTTCGAGGTGGCCCGCTACGGCGACCAGGCCGGCGCGTTCATCGCGAACGTCCTGGCGGGTCCGCTTCGAAACCTTCCGGCTAGCGTCCTGGAGGTCGGGTTCGCCGTCTTCTGGTGGACCCACATCGGCCTCGTCTCGGCGTTCCTGCTGTACCTGCCGTCCAGCAAGCACCTCCACGTCGTCACGGCGTTCTTCAACATCTACTTCCGCAAGCTCCGGCCACGCGGCGAGTTGCCGGCGATGGACCTCGAGCAGGAGGACGCGACGTTCGGCCTCCGGACGCTCGCGGACCTCGGCTGGAACGACCTGCTCGACGGGTTCACCTGCACCGAGTGCGGCCGCTGCGAGCAGGCCTGCCCTGCGTGGAACACCGGCAAGCCGCTCAACCCGAAGCACTTCATCATGGGCATCCGGGACATGTCGGTCGAGGCCGAGCATGGGCTCAATCTCATCCCGAACTCGCCCATCGTCCGCGAGACCTACGGCCTCGACGACAGCATCAGCGCGGATCGCCTCATGAAGCCGATCGTCGACGACGCGATCCCGTACGACGCCGTGTGGGATTGCGTGACCTGCGGGGCCTGCGTCGAGGCCTGTCCCGTGCTCATCGAGCACGTCGACAAGATCGTCGGCCTCCGACGGAACCTCGTCCTCGAGGATTCGCGCTTCCCGACCGAGCTCAACGGCGCGTTCCGGAACATGGAAGGCGTCGGTAACCCGTGGGGCCAGCCGCCGTCGACGCGGACCGACTGGACGCGGGGCCTGCCGTTCGAGGTGCCGACCGTTGCGGCTCTCGCGGCCGAGGATCGGCTCGGCGAGATCGAGGTCCTGTACTGGGTGGGCTGCGCGGCTGCCTTCGACGAACGCAACCGGAAGGTCGCCCGCGCCTTCGCGACCTGCCTGAATGCGGCCGGGATCCCATTCGCGATCCTCGGCCAGGAGGAGTCGTGCACCGGCGACCCGGCCCGCCGGATGGGCAACGACTATGTGTTCCAGATGCTCGCAACGGGGAACATCGAGACGCTCAACCGCTACCAGATGGGAGAGCGCACGATCGTGACGGCCTGCCCCCACTGCTTCAACTCGATCGGCAACGAGTACGGCCAGCTCGGCGGGCAGTTCCGGATCGTCCACCATGCGGCCTACCTTCGGGAGCTGCTGGCGGGCGGGCGGCTCCGGGTGATCGACGGCGACGGCGCCGGTGGTTCGGCGGCGTCGCGCTCCGTGACGCTCCACGACTCGTGCTACCTGACCCGCTACAACGGGATCGTCGACCAGCCCCGGGAGGTGCTCGGGTCCGTTCCGGGAATCGAGCTTCGGGAGATGGAGAACAACGGCAAGAACACGTTCTGCTGCGGCGCAGGTGGCGGGCGAATGTGGATGGAGGAGACCCGCGGCACCCGCATCAACGAGTCCCGGACCGCGCAGGCCCTCGCCACGGGAGCGAGCACCGTCGCGACCGAGTGCCCGTACTGCATGACGATGATGAAGGACGGCCTCGAAGCGGCCGAGGCCAACGTCGGCGGCGCCGTGAAGGCGATCGATATCGCCGAGCTGCTTGCCGAGTCGCTCGCGCCGACGCAGCCTGCCGGCCGATCCCTGCCCGTCCTCCAGTAGGGACACGGGGAGCCTCGGGACCGGCTCGGGAACCTCCGAGGGAACCTGACTCTCACTGACGACGTCAGGCGCCCAACCGAACCGGCCCAGGACGGACCGGCAGCGATCCCGGAGGTAGGCACCATGCGTCGACGACTGTCGGCGGCTTTCGCGGGAGCCGCGCTCACGATCCTGGCGACGGCCGGCCCACTCCTCGCCTGCGGTGGCCTGATCGGCCCCAACGGCGCGGTCAACCTGCTCCGGACGACCACGTTGGCCGGCTACCACGATGGCGTGGAGCACTACGTGACGGCCTTCCAATTCGCGGGCGGCGGCGGTGCCTTCGGTTCGATCACGCCGTTGCCGGGCGTGCCGTCGAAGGTCGAGAAGGGTGGCGATTGGACGCTCCAGCGCCTCGTCCGGGAGACGAATCCAGTGGCCCGCGAGGCGGCGCCCTTCGCCCTCGATGCCGCCGGTGGCGCCCAGGTCATCATGCGGGTCCGGATCGACGCCCTGGACGTCACGGTTCTGAAGGGCGGCGCAGCGGACGTCGGGCAGTGGGCGAAGGACCACGGGTTCCGCCTGCCGCCGGATGCTCCCGAGGTGCTCGATTTCTATGCCCGACGCAGCCCGATCTTCCTCGCCGCCGTCTTCGATGCCGATGCCGCGAAGGCGCGAGGCCAGAACATCGGCGACGGGACCCCGGTCCACGTGACGATCCCGACCCCGAACCCGTGGGTGCCGATCCGGATCCTCGCCCTGGGCAAGACCGCCGATGCGCGAGTCGACGCCGACGTCTACCTGATGACCGATCGCTCCCCGGCGCTCCTACCGGCACCGACCGGATCCAACGGCATGCGCCTCGATCACAGCGCCGCGGCGTCGGAGAGCCTTCTTTCCGACCTGCGATCCGATCGCGACATGGACTGGGTCCCGACCAGCGCCTGGATGACCAAGGTCGCCGTCGACGCCGGCGCGTCCCAGCTGTCGTACGACCTGGCGATCGATGCGAGCGGCCAGGGAGTCCCTTCCTGGGTCCAGGCGGGGTTCACGTCGCCGACGCTCGCGGGGCAGGAGCCAGGCGTGCCGGTGCGGACCCTGCTCGCAGTCGTCTTCGCCGGACTGTTCGTTCTGCTCGTGGTCATCGGCCTTCGCGGGCAGCGCTCGCGCGGGCTCACGACCGCCGGCTGAGAGCCCCGCCATGCGACGTCCCGTGCTCGCGCTTGCCGGCTCGGTGGCGGTGCTCGCCATCGTGGCCGGCGTCGCGCTCGCCGCTCGCGGCCCGGCGCTCCCCACGACGATCGAGATCGATGTCCACTACTCGCATTTCACGCCCAGCGCGGTGACGGTGCCATCGGGCGTGCCGGTGACCTTCACGCTCGTCAACAACGATCCGATCGATCACGAGTGGATCGTCGGCGACGTGGCCGTGCAGGCCGTGCACCGCGTCGGTACGGAGCTCCTCCACCCATCACGGCCCACGGAGATGGTGATCCCGGCTCTCTCGACGCGAACCACGACGATCACGTTCGACCGACCCGCGGGGCTCTCCTACATCTGCCACCTGCCGGGCCACGAGGCCTACGGGATGGTCGGGATCCTCACGATCGTCGTCTCGATGCTCCGTGATTCTGTCAGTGCCAACTGCTCAGTGAATTTGTCAGTCTCCGGGAATGGAGACGACGATCACGATGACCTCGAAGGAGCAGCGACGGGCCTGGCTATTGACCCGGGTCCTGAAGCACGAACT
>JBBRNM010000109.1:0-4672 GCA_038230295.1 Candidatus Limnocylindrales bacterium | reverse complement strand
TCATCGGCGTCGCCCTCGGCGCCGTCGTCAACTCGCTCGTGAACGACATCATCATGCCGCCGGTCGGCCTCATCCTCGGCGGGATCGACTTCAGCCAGCTCAAGATCGTGCTGAAAGGGGCGACCGGTGGCGATCCGGCAACGGAGGTCGCGATCCGCTACGGGACGTTCCTCACCACGGTCATCGCGTTCAGCGTCATCGCCCTCGTCGTGTACTGGATCTCGAAGGCGCTGATCCGGGAGCCGGCACCGGCCGAGGTCAAGATCTGTCCAGCCTGCAAGGAGCCGAACGCGCTCGATGCGACCCGCTGCCGGGCGTGCACCAGCGCGATCTGACGAGGGGCGCAGCCGCCGAGGGTGCTCGCCTCTCAGGCCTGGCGGGCTGACAGGAGGTGCATCGCCCCTGAGACGCCCTTGAGCTCGACGGGTCCGATGTCCTGGAAGACGAGACCGATCCCCTGCGAGGCGTCGGCAACCGCCTCGCTCACGAGGACCTCGCCTGGCCGGGCGACGTCGGCGATCCGGGCCGCGACGTTCACGGTCTGGCCGTAGTAGTCACCCTCCTGGAACAGCACCGGCCCCGTGTGGAGGCCGACATGGGCCGGCGGCAAGCCGGCGCTCGCAACACCGTCGCGCATCTCGAGGGCCGCCTGCACGCCCGGCCCGGGGTCGCGGAAGTGGAACATCACGCCATCGCCGAGCCACTTGATCGGCTTTCCGCCATACGGCAGCGAGCTGCGCTGCACGAGACGAGCGAGAGTCCCCGCGAGCTCGGCGAGGGTGTTCAATTCGTCGGAGAAGTCGACATTGGCGATCTCCTCGGGGCCCTTGCCGGCCGCCAGGGCCGGCATGACGACCTCGGAGTTCCACCACGCCGCCTCGGTCTCCGCCATCCGCCGCAGGCTGTCGCCCTGCACCCGCATGAGGCGTTCGATGGCGATCGGCCGGAAGCCATGGGCGATCTGGATTTCGAGGAACGGGACGATGGCCATCTCGTCCTCGCGCATCCGATCACCGGGCGAGGGCTGTGCCGAGCCGATGGCCTCCCGGACCAGGAGCAGCAGGTGGAGCGGGATCCCGGTTCTGTCACTGACCTGCTGGAACGTCTCGCCGGCCAGGGCGGCAAACCGCTCGTAACTCGCCGCATCCATGAAGGCGAGCGAGAGCGCGCCGCTCCGGAGCGCCGCGGCCAACCCATCGAGCGGGATGCCCGCACCCTCGAGCGCCTGGACCATCACCACCCGGCGAACATCACCCGCCGAAAACTGGTCTTCACCCGATGGGGCCAGGATGCCAAGGTCGACGAGTCGTTCGACGTATGCCGTGTCGACCCCAGCCCGCCCCGCCGTCTCCACCCGTGAGTACGCCGCCACGTCGACAGCCTAGCGCGGGGTGATGCCGGGAGGCAGGGCCGTCACCACGCGACCCCGTTTAGCGCCGGCCGCGGACCAGCAGGACGACCCCGAGCGCGACGAGCAGCAGCGGCAACGCGAGCGCGGCGAGGTCCGGCAGGGCCATCTCGGAGAGGCCCAGCGCGAGAAGCACGGCTCCCGCGATCAGCTGCCAGCCGAAGCCGCCGTGGCGCCAGCTCCGCACCGCGGCGATGAACAGGAAGGCGATGCCGTAGGCGACGGACCCGACGCCCGCACCGACATCGTAGCCAAGTCCGCGCAGCACGCCCGGAACCGCGGCGGCCGTCAGGAACGCGCCCGCGTAGAGGGCGAAGCCCCCGCGCCGCAGGGCCCATGCCACCAGGAACGCCAGGCCGGCCGCGAGGACGAGTACGTTCCCCAGATTCCGATAGTCGGGCAGGGCGCGTTCCAGCAGGATCAGGCCGCCGAAGATCACCAGGAAGATGCCGATCCAGGGTACCCGCGGGCCGCGATCGTCCTCGCCTCCCCAGCGGCTGGCGAAGACCCGGATGCCTGGATCGCGGCTCAGGGAGCCGGGGTCGCGGTTGATCTGATTGCCGCCACTCACGCCGGCGCCCCCGCGGGCTTGACGAGGTCAGCCTCATCCTCGACGTGGCTGAAGCCAAGGCCGTCGGCGAGGCGGCCGAGCGGCCCCGGCGCCCACCAGTTCCAGCGCCCGAGGAGCCGCATCGTGGCGGGGACCAGGAGCACCCGAATGATCGTCGCGTCCAGTGCGACTGCGATGGCCATGCCGACTCCCACGCTCTTGATCGTGATGACGTCCGCGAGGGCGAACGCCGCGAAGACCGTGACCATGATCAGGGCCGCGCCGGTGATCACGCCGGCCGTCCGCCCGAGCCCCTCGGCGACGGCCGTCGCATTGTCGCCGGTCCGTCGATACGCCTCCTGGATCCGCGAGAGCAGGAGCACCTCGTAGTCCATCGACAGGCCGATGAGCACCGCGAACATGATGATCGGGTTGCCCGCCACCGTGTAGCCGATCGGCTGGAAGTGGAGGATCTCGTGGAGGTTGCCCTCCTGGAAGATCCAGACGAGGGCTCCGAAGCTGGCCGAGAGTGACAACAGGGTCATGACGACGGCCTTGATCGGGATGGCGATCGACCCGAACAGCAGGAACAGGATGATGGCCGAGGCCAGCAGCGTCGTTCCGACCGCCCAGGGCATGCGGTCGTTCTGGCTGATGAGGAAGTCCTCGGCGAGTGCCGCCGTCCCGCCGACCTGCATGTTCACGATCGCGCCCGAAGGAGCGAGAGCCCGGATGCGGGCGGCCACCGCGGTCCCGGCCGGGGTTGCCGGCGAGATCGGGCTGATGGCATCGAGCCTGACCGTATCGCCGCGAAGGTACGTGTCCCGGAGGGCGCCGATGCCCGCCTCGACAGCGGGCGGCAGCGAGCCGGTCGGGGCGCCGTAGAGCTGCGCCAGGGCGTCGAGGCCCAGCGGCGTGCCCGTCGTCGGGTCGACGACGTCGAACGGACCTTCGACCTTGCTCACGCCTTCGACCGCCTTGATCTTCGACTCGAGATCGAGGGTCGCCGCGATCGCGTCTGCGGACGTCGCTGGCCCGTTCGTCCGGAGGAGGATCGTGATCGGGGTGGTCTCGCCCGGCGTGAAGTCGTTGATCAGGGCGACCCAGGCGTCGCGACTCGACATTCCGGCTGGGTAGATCGAGGCATCCGGGACCCCCTGGATGAGCCGCAGGAACGGCGAACCCGTGACGAAGAGGAGCGCCAGCACGGGGACGAGAACCGCGAATGGTCGCCGCATGACCGCGTGGGCGACCTGCTCCCAGCGGGACCGGCGGACGGTCGAATCGTCGCCGCGTAGGCCGAGGCGGCGCAGCAGACCCCGAACGGACAGGGCGTTCACGCGCGGGCCGAGCATGCCGAGCACGGCCGGCAGGAACGTCAGCGCAAACCCGACCGAGCTGACGGCGACGACGGCCCCGCCGAGCCCGATTGAGGTAAGCGCCGTCGCCTTGAACCACAGGAGGCCGCTCAGCCCGATGGCGACAGCGATGCCGGAGAACAGAACCGCCTTGCCCGCGGTCGCAACGGCGCGCTCGACCGCCTGCTCGACACTGCGCCCGCGCGCGAGCTCCTCACGGAACCGGCTCGTGATGAAGAGCGAGTAGTCGATCGCGAGGGCGAGTCCCAGCATCGTCGCGATGTTCAGGACGAAGATGCTCATCTCGAGCCGCTCGGCGAGGAGGCCGATCAGCCCGATCGAGCTCGGGATGGCGACGAGGGCCACGAGCAGCGGCATGCCGGCGGCGATCAAGGAGCCGAAGACGAGGATCAGCACGATCGCCGCGATCGGGAGCGAGACGATCTCGGCCCGCTCGAGGTCTTTCTCCGAGGTCGCGGCGGCGTCGTGCTGGATTGGTCCGAAGCCCGTCAGCTTGATCGTGTAGCCGGCCGGCGGCGCGAGGGCGGCCTCGACGGGCGCGACCGTCGCGACGGATTCGTCGTCGGTCAGGTCGAGGCCGATCAGGACGTAGGCCTCGTTGCCGCGAACGCTGATGAAGCGCTTGTCGCCGGTCTGGGCGTAGCCCGTGACCCCGTTGACGTGGTCCAGCTTCAGGACCGGCGCGACCGCGGTCGAGATCGCCTGCTGAAAGGCCGGGCTCGTCGCGTCGGCCGCGGGATCGCTCGACTGGATGAGGGCGACGAACGCGGTCCGACCGCGACCGAAATCCGTGGCGAGACGCTGGGCGACCTGGGCCGATTCGGAGCCCGGATCGAGCCAGCCGCCCGCCGACAGCCGGCTCGACGTGCTCGAGGCGAGGGACCCGAGCCCGGCGGCAACCAGGATCGAGATCGCGACGACGAATCGCCGTCGGCGATAGACGAAGGCACCCCAGCGGCTGAACATCAACGGTCACGATACCGGATGCCCCGCGGCGTGGGTCCGGGATCCACCCGCCCCTACCCCCTCGTTCCACCCCGCAGCCCCGGTTCCACCCCGCAGCCCCGGCTCCACCCCGTTATCCCCGCCCGTATGCAGCAATTGCATACAAACGTGGCAGAGCGAGCGTGCCCACCCGCTCAAGACGCCATTTGGGCGAAGGGCCGAGCACGCTCACGGCGGTTCGAATGCAGCACTGCATAACGCGGCGATAAGCCGGGGCGGCTATCACCACCGGCATGGAGCGTCGTCGAAGGACCAGAGGCGAGGCGGAGCGTCGGTTCGCGCTCACGATTCCACCCGCGATTCGTGATACGAGGCGAGCGCTCAGGATGA
>JBBRNM010000108.1:0-4781 GCA_038230295.1 Candidatus Limnocylindrales bacterium | reverse complement strand
TCGCCGCGATCGCTCTTGGCGGCCTCGTCGCCGGCCGTGGTGCGTGGGACCTGCGGGTCGGCCTCAGCCCGTTTCCGCGGCCCGTCGCCGATGCACCGCTGATCGAGTCCGGCGCCTACCGGTTCATCCGTCATCCGATCTACAGCGGGCTCGTCCTCGGAGCGATCGGCTGGGGGATGGTCACCGGTTCGATCCTGGCGATCGTGATGGCCGCGCTGCTGTTCCTCCTGTTCGTGGGAAAGTCGCGGCGCGAGGAGGTCTGGTTGGAGGCCGTGCATCCAGAGTACGGTGCCTATCGCCAGCGGACGAGGCGCCTCATCCCGTGGATCTACTAGTCACGCCCAGGCGATGGGACGTGATCACCCTGAGGCCGTGATCGGAAGCGCTCGCGGGATGAGCTCGGGTATTCGCTCCAGGAGGCCCCACAGCGTGGTCGAGAACGGTGTCGTGGGACGGGCACCCAGCCGCTCGACCGCCACGATCTGGCGCCGGATCGTGGCCACGCCACCGAGCCCGACCTCCCGAACCGAGCCGGCTGCGAGAGCGTCGGCGACCGCCGTCCCGGGGAGCAGGGCCACGCCGAGCCCACGTTCGACCATCCGCTTCGCCGCCTCGATGTTGTCGACCTCGGTGACGCCGCGAGGAACGACGCCGGCAGCGCGGAACAGGGCGTTGGTGAGGTCGTAGTAGCTCGACGTCCGGTCGAACAGGATGAGCTGGGTGTGGTTGATCTCGGATACGTCGATCTTGCCGGCGATCGCGAACGGATGATCCGGCCGGGCGATAAGGACGAGCTCGTCCTCGTAGAGCGGGCGGCTGCGTACGCGAGCGTCGTGGAGCTGGCGAACGATTCCGAGCTCGACCTCCCCGCGAGCGACGAGATCCAGGATCTCCTCTGAATGCCCGGTCCGCACTCGCAGGCGCACGTCCGGGTGGCGGTCCGTGAAGCGACCGAGAATCTCCGGCAGGACGTAAGCGCTGACCGCGGGAGCAACCGCGAGCGCGAGCTCGCCGATGACGCCGAATTCGAGTTCCCGGACCAGCGAGCCGCCGCTCCGGATCGCCTCGATCGCGCGGTCGGCGTGCGGAAGGAAGGCCGTTCCGGCGGGTGTCAGGACCATCCCCGTGTGGGTCCGTCGGAACAGGGGCACGCCAAGCTCCTCCTCGAGTGCCTGGAGCCGCGCCGTGAGCGCCGGCTGGCTGATCGCGAGGGCCTCTGCCGCACGTCGCATGTTCCCGAGCCGAGCAATCTCGATGAGGCCTTCGATCTGAGCGAGTAGCATCCGTCCCACCCTTCTGTGATCGATAAGACTGATCACACGATATCACAGGTTCGATTGGACTGATGGTCGAGAAGGTCGTACCGTTGACCTCCAGCGCACGTGAAAGGGAGTCCCCATGGAACTTCAACTGGATCTCCGTCCGCCGATCAAGCAGACCAGCAGCTCTGAATCTTCCCTCCTCTGGATGCTGAGCCTGGCCGACCCCAACCGCAGCCCGGATCCCTTGCCGGCACCGCGCCCGTACAGCTATCTGTCCGAATGCGAGTGTCCCGACGACTGCCTGAGGGACCACGAGAACGAATGAGCGTCGCCCCCGCCCGACCCGCCGTGCCGGGGCCGTCGGGCCTCGCTGAACGCGCTGGGAACCCGACGAGCGCATTCGAGACCCAGGTCGGGGCTGTGCGCGAATGGTTCGCCCAGCCCCGCTTCGACGGCATCGTCCGCCTCCATACCGCGCGTCAGGTCGCGACGCAGCAGGGCACCATCCAGCAGGACTACACCGTCGCCCGAACCGCGGCCGAAGCGTTCTACGCTCGACTGCGCGAGCTCTTCTCCCGGCGGCAGCAGATCACGACGTTCGGCCCGTACTCACCGGGTCAGGCGGTCGTGATGAAGCGGATGGGAGTCGAAGCCATCTACCTCGGCGGCTGGGCCACCTCTGCGAGGGGGTCCAAGACCGAGGATCCCGGTCCGGATCTGGCCAGCTACCCGCTCAGCCAGGTCCCCGATGAGGCCGCCGGATTGGTCCGCGCCTTGCTTGCCGCCGACAAGAACCAGCATTTCGCCCGCGCCCAGATGGACGACGAGCAGCGACGAGCCACGCCGGAGGTCGACTTCCGCCCGTTCATCGTCGCCGACGCCGATACCGGGCACGGCGGCGACGCGCACGTCCGGAACCTGATCCGGCGGTTCGTCGAGGTCGGCGTCCCGGGCTACCACATCGAGGATCAGAAGCCGGGGGCCAAGAAATGCGGCCACCAGAGCGGCAAGGTCCTCGTCGCCCAGGACGAGCAGAACAAGCGGCTCAACGCCGCTCGTCTGCAGCTGGACGTCATGGGAGTCGCGGGAATCATCGTCGCCCGGACCGATGCCGAGGCCGCCACGTTCCTCGACAACCGCAGTGACGAGCGGGACCAGCCGTTCATCCTGGGGGCGACGAATCTGGAGCTGCCGAGCTACCGGGTGGGCTTCCTGGCCATCCAGAGGTCGCTCCACGACCTGGGGCTGGACGAGGCGCGAGGTCACCTGCTGTTCGCCGTCCCGGATGCCGAGCTGCAGAAGGCTGATACCTGGCTCGTTCAGGTTGGGCTTTCGGCGCTGATCGAGCGGAGCGCCCCAGCCATTCGCGAGGCCGAGGCCGGGACCTCGCTCGAGGCACTGCTCGACGAGATCGACACACGGTATGCCGAGATCTGGCGCGCAGAAGCGAATCTCAAGACCTGCGGCGAGGCGGTTGCGGAGATCATCGCCCTCCGAAGCGGCGAGGGTGAGCGGTTCGACATGACCCTCGAGGAGTGGCGGGCCTTCGCGACTCGTGCGTCCTTTTCCGAGGTCCGCGCAAGGGCGGACGCGCTCGACATCCAGGTCACCTGGGATCCGGAGCTGCCCAAGACGCCCGACGGCTACTACCAGGTCCAGGGTGGGATCGACTACGCGATCGCCAAGTCGCTTGCTGCGGCGCCGTTCGCCGACCTGCTCTGGATGGAGACGAAGACAGCCGATCTCGAGGATGCGCGCCGATTCGCCGAAGCGATCCACGCCGAGTATCCGGACAAGATGCTGGCCTACAACCTGTCACCGTCGTTCAACTGGGACACGACGGGCCTGGACGATGACGAGATGCGGGGCTTTCCCGAGGAGCTCGGCAAGCTTGGCTTCGTCTTCAACTTCATCACCTATGGCGGCCACCAGATCGACGGCCTCGCCGCCGAGGAGTTCGCGACGGCGCTGCGAGACGACGGGATCCTCGCCCTGGCCCGCCTCCAGCGGAAGTTTCGACTGCTCGAATCTCCCTATCGGACTCCTCAGTCCCTGGTCGGCGGAGACCGCCTGGACGCCGCGTTGATGGCCGCCTCCGGTCGGACCGCAGCGACGAAGGCCATGGGCAAGAGCTCGACCCAACACCAGCATCTCGTCCAGACCGAGGTGCCGACCAAGCTGCTCGAGGGATGGCTCGCGACATGGGCGACTCGATGGGATCAGCCGGGCCAGATCCGCGTGGAGCTGCGGCCCCATACCGCGGGATCTGACCTGCTGGAGCTTCGCGTGCTCGGTGAGGGAGATGATCCCCTCGCCAACGTGATCTTCGCCAGCATCGTCGACCGTCGGGGCCGGAGCATCCTCTCGATTCGTGATCAGAACACGGCGCCATCGATCCGCAGACGGCGCCTGATGCTGCTCGTGCAGCTCTTCCTGATTCATCGCTATCAAGCCCGCTCGTTGCATTACCTCACGCCGACCGACGACAACCGGTCGCAGACGCAGCGGATGCAGGAGCTGGGCATCTTCACGGTCGTGCGAACCGAGATCGGCCAGATCATCGTCGCGGAGGTCAACCGCGAGCGCGTCGGTGCGCTGATTCGACCCGACGAGGACGCCGTCGCGGCGCTCATCCAGGAACCGATTCTCGAACCCGCCTAGCGTCACGGCCTGGTCGCAGCCCGGAGTGCCCATGACCGGATCGCTGGAGTTTCGCGACGACGTTCTCCGCGCCTACCCCGACGTGCTGGGCGCGGAGGCGCTGTCCGCGCTCGAGGCGCTGGCCCCGTTCGATGACGATCGCCGCCAGGTCATGGCGGCCCGCATCTCCCGGCGGCTCGAGCGGGCGCGAGACGGCCGGCCGATCGCCTTCCTCGACGCCGACGCCGTGATCCCGCGGACGACGATCCGCGTCCAGGAGGCCCGCGACGGCAACTTCGTCGGGAGCGAGATCCCGACCGACCTGCAGCGACAGTGGATCCAGGGGACGGGTCCCGCCACGAAGCCGCGGGCGACGACAGCGAGCGGTCTTCGAAACGTCGCCCACGCCCTGCTGTCGGGAGCGGACGGCTGGATGTTCGACGCTGAAGACGCTCTCGGCCAGGTGGACACGATGGCGCTCGACAACCAGCGCAATCTCAAGCTGGCGATCGCCCGGGATCCGGTCTTCCTCGCGGTCGCCGAACAGGTCGCCGGGGAGATGAACGAATGGGCCAGGGCCTTTTTCGGTCGCCCGATCATCGACGACTGGCGCGGACAGCTCGACGTCACCACCCGGATATTCCGAACCCGGGGCCTCCACCTCGACGACCGGCATGTGCGCGTGGCCGACGGCACGGGGTTCTCGGCGTCGATCGTCGACCTCGTCCTGTACGTCGCGAACAACCACGAGCGCCTCCGCGCGGAGGGCCGCTCCGTCGTCCTGTACCTGCCGAAGATCCAGACCGCCGAGGAGGCGGCCCTGTGGAACGACCTGCTCGTGGCGCTCGAGGGTCACCTGGGCCTGCCGGCCGGCTCCAT
>JBBRNM010000107.1:0-4854 GCA_038230295.1 Candidatus Limnocylindrales bacterium | reverse complement strand
TCCTCCGGGCGGCCTCGGTCGAGCAATCCCTCCTTGATATGGTCGTACTGTCGCTCCCGCTTGGCCGACCAGGAACGCTGCGGCATCGGGCTGCCCTCCGTGATTCAGTCCGAGACCGACCACCGCGACCGGGATCTCGAACGACTTGGCCAAGACGATAGGACGGCCATCCGGCGGCCGCCCTCTCGATCCAATGACCGTCGATCACAGCCCTGTTACAGATCGCCGGCTCCGGGGCCCGGCCACGCCCCGACGAGCGGTGTTGTTGCGCATTCGTACGAGCGAGACCGACGCGTCGTGGGCGACTGCAAATGGCTCATCGCGACGATTTGGCGATGGTCGCGACTCCATCGCTCCTCGAGGCACCGCCACTCGAGGGGGCGCTTGCGCGTCAGCCCGCCGACCAGGTTGCGCCTCCGGCCCAGCCTGCACGCCAGCCCAGCGTCGGGCTCGACGTCGATGTCCGGATGGCCGCGACGACCCGCCGATTCGGGGACCTGATCGCATCAAGGAAGTCAGCTTCGAGATGCGGTCGGGCACGATCCAGAGCCTGATCGGTTCCTCTGGGGGCGGGCAAGGCCGAGCACCTGTCGGACCTCGTGGGCGATCTGGAGGTCCTCGCGGGCGGTCACGACGACTACCCGGACGCGGGCGTCTGTCGCACCGATCTCGGCGTCCCCGGTCGCTGAATTCAGGGCGGGGTCAAGACCAACATCGAGGAATGCCAGACCGGCACACGCCCGCTCGCGGATCTCCGGGGCGTTCTCGCCGACGCCGCCGGTGAAGACCAGGACGTCGAGCCCGTCCATCGCCGCAGCCATCGCAGCGATCCCGGCGCGGAGTCGATGGCTGTAGACGTCGACGGCGAGGCCCGCGTCGGCATCGCCGCCGTGGGCGCGATCGAGGACAGCTCGCATGTCGGCGGTTCCGGCCAGGCCGAGCAGCCCTGAACGATGTTCCAGGGTGGCCGCGATCTCGGCGGGGGGCATCCCGACGTGCTCCTCGAGCCACAGGACGAGGCCGGGGTCAACATTCCCCGACCGGGTTGCCATGACCAGGCCCTCGAGCGGCGTGAAACCCATTGTCGTATCGACCGATCGTCCGCGGTGCACCGCGGCGAGGGAGGCCCCGGCACCAAGGTGGCAGGTGACGATCCGCAGCTCGGTGATGTTCCGGCCGACCAGCTCCGCCGCTTTTCGCGAAGCGTAGGCGTGCGACAGTCCGTGGAACCCGTAACGTCGGAGTTGCCACCTGGTCCGCCACTCCCGCGGCAACGCGTACGTCGTTGCCGCAGCGGGCATCCCAGCATGGAAGGCGGTGTCGAAGCAGGCGACGGCCGGAACGTCCGGCAGCAGCGCGCCGACCGCGGTGAGCGCGGCCAGCGACTTCGGCTGATGGAGCGGGGCGAGGTCGGTCAGGGCGACGAGCGCCCCGGTGACCTCCGCATCGACTCGGACCGGGGCGGAGAACCGGGTGCCACCATGGACAATCCGGTGGCCCACTGCATCGATCTCGCCGAACGCACGAACCGCCTGCGAGACGGCGGCATCGTCGGCCCGGCCGGCTGGTGCCGGGAGATCGGCCGAGGCGACGATCCGGTCACCGGGATCGAGCAGTCGCAGCTTCAGGCTGCTCGATCCGGCGTTGACGACGAGGATTCTTGGAGCGGTGGCGAGTGGCACCCTAATACGGCCAGGTCCAGTCGCGGATCGCCGGATCGTCCTGCCCCTCGAGGCGCGTGTACGCCCGGCACTCCAGGCGCCGATCGACCATCAGCTGGCGGATGTGACCGGCGCGCGAGGCCAGTCCGGGGACCCGGTCGATGACATCCATCACGAGATGGAATCGATCGAGGTCGTTGAGCATGACCATGTCGAACGGCGTCGTCGTCGTGCCCTCTTCCCTGTAGCCGCGCACGTGTAGGTTGGCATGGTTCGTCCGCCGGTAGGCCAGCCGATGGATCAGCCAGGGGTAGCCGTGATAGGCGAAGATCACCGGCCGGTCTGCCGTAAACAGCGAATCGAACTCGGTGTCGGTCATCCCGTGGGGATGCTCCGAGGGCGGCTGGAGGCGCATCAGGTCGACGACATTGATGACCCGCACCTTGAGCTCGGGCAATTGTTGCCGGAGCAGATCGACCGCCGCCAGGGTCTCCAGGGTGGGGGTGTCGCCGCAGCAGGCCAGGACCACGTCCGGTTCGCCGTCGCCGTCATTGCTGGCCCAGTCCCAGATCCCGATGCCCCGGCTGCAATGGAGGATCGCCTGGTCCATCGACAGCCAGTCGAGGGCGGGTTGCTTCCCGGCAACGATCACGTTGACGTACTGCCGGCTGCGCAGGCAGTGGTCGGCGACCGACAGGAGGGTGTTGGCGTCGGGCGGCAGGTAGACCCGGATGACGTCGGCCTTTTTGTTCACGACGTGGTCGATGAAGCCGGGGTCCTGGTGGCTGAAACCGTTATGGTCCTGGCGCCAGACGAGCGACGAGAGGAGGTAGTTCAGCGAGGCGATCGGCCGGCGCCAGGGGATCTCGTTGGTCACCTTCAGCCACTTCGCATGCTGGTTGAACATCGAGTCGACGATATGGATGAAGGCCTCGTAGCAGTTGAACAGGCCGTGGCGCCCGGTCAGCAGGTAGCCTTCCAGCCAGCCCTCGCACTGGTGCTCGGAGAGCACCTCCATCACCCGTCCGGCCGCCGCCTGGTGCTCGTCGGTGGGCAACAGTTCGGCGTCGAACTGGCGATCGGTGACCTCGAACACGACATCGAGTCGATTCGATACCGTCTCATCGGGCCCGAACAGCCGGAACGTGTCGGGATTGCGGGTGATCACGTCGCGCAGGAACCCGCCGAGGACGCGGGTCGCCTCGCTCAGGGTGGTGCCGGGCTTCTCGACCGGCACGGCATAGTCGCGGAAGTCGGGCAGGGCGAGATCGCGCAGCAGCAAACCACCGTTGGCATGGGGGTTGGCACTCATCCGCCGGTAGGCCTTCGGCGGCAGCTCGGCCAGCTCCGGGACGAGGGTCCCGTTCGCGTCGAACAACTCGTCGGCGCGATAGCTCCGCAGCCAGGACTCGAGCAGGGCGAGGTGGCTGGGGTTCGTGCGGACCTCCGCCAACGGGACCTGGTGGGCGCGCCAAGTCCCCTCCATCGGCAGACCGTCGATCTCCTTCGGTCCCGTCCAGCCCTTGGGCGTGCGCAGGACGATCATCGGCCAGCGCGGCCGGTCGGTCGCGCCGCCGGTTCGAGCCTCGCCCTGGATCCGGTAGATCTCGGTGACGACCTCGTCGAGGACGGCCGCCATCCGCTGATGCATCACGACCGGGTCGTCGCCGCTCACGACGTACGGCCGATAGCCGTAGCCTTCGAGCAGGGCGAGCAGCTCGACTTCGGGGATCCGGGCGAGGACCGTCGGGTTGGCGATCATGTAGCCGTTCAGGTGGAGGATCGGCAGGACCGCGCCGTCGCGAACCGGGTTCAGGAACTTGTTCGAGTGCCAGCTGGTGGCCAGCGGGCCGGTCTCCGCCTCACCGTCACCGACCACGCAGCAGACCACGAGATCGGGGTTGTCGAAGGCGGCGCCGTAGGCATGGCTGAGCGAGTAGCCGAGCTCCCCGCCCTCGTGGATCGAGCCTGGGGTCTCGGGCGCGACGTGGCTGGGAATCCCGCCCGGGAAGGCAAACTGACGGAAGAGCCGGACGAGGCCCGCCTCATCGCTGGTGATGTCCGCGTAGACCTCCGAATACGTCCCCTCGAGGTAGGCGTTGGCGACGATCCCCGGACCGCCATGGCCGGGCCCGACCACGTAGATCGCGTTGAGGTCCCAGTTCCTGATCGCCCGGTTCAGGTGGGCGTAGACGAAGTTGAGACCCGGTGTCGTCCCCCAGTGGCCGAGCAGCCGCGGCTTGATGTGCTCGGGCCGCAACGGCTCGCGGAGGAGCGGATTGGCGAGAAGGTAGATCTGGCCGACCGACAGGTAGTTGGCGGCCCGCCAGTAGGCATCCAGCAGGCCAAGCTCGTCGTCGGTGAGCGGCCTGGGTGCGACAGCGCTCGCCGGACTCAATGGGCCGGGTCTCTGTTCATATCGCACCTCGTGCACGCAGGGTTCCGCTGCCATAAGCATGTCAGGTCGGTGGCGACCTGAACCCGCTGGAAAAGTGAAGACTGCGTAGCCTCCAGAGCGAACCTTGCCTGTTGCAGAACGAGACCGCGCCGTGGACCGAAGGATAGCCCTCAGCGTCCGGATCGAGGGATCGATCGAGCGGGTCCTGCTCGCCGGGTTCGATGATCCCGACCGTCAGAGCCAGCTCGGCCGGCTGGGTGCTGTGCTCGTCCTCCAGCGGGGCGCTCGATCTGCGGCACGAGCGAATGGCTGCAATCCAGGATGCGCCTGCGTCCATTGCTTCGAGGCCGGTGGTCTCCTTTGGCGACGGATGCCCTCACCCGCTCAAACTGAACGTTGGTGTCCCTAGAGTTGGTGTAACAGCGGATCGGCCGACGAAGCTTGAATCTGAAGGCCGAGCCAGCCAAGGCTCACCGAAGCGGCAAACGCCGTGCCGGTGACGTTGGCGGCAATCAGGTAGAGCAGGACGGCGAGCGTGGCAACCACCCACCCCACTCCGGGTACCGCGTAGATCACCGCGAGAGCGCGATCCATGCCACCTCTTCGGCCAGTCGAGCGATACCTGCAGGCGGTGTCGCTCAGCGTTCGCCAATGTCACGGCAGGCTCAGTCGGTCAACGCAACGATCTTGGCAAGCGCCTCAGATGGTTTCATCCAATCGAGCGTCTGTCGAGGTCGACCGTTGAGTTCGAGGGCCACCGCGTCGAGGTGGGCCTGGTCGTGGACCGAGAGGTCC
>JBBRNM010000106.1:0-4906 GCA_038230295.1 Candidatus Limnocylindrales bacterium | reverse complement strand
GGAGAACGGCGTGGCCCACGGATTCAGCGCCGCGAGTCGGTCCCAGGTCTCGCGTGGGATCTCGGCAAACGGTCGCAGCTCGGCCCGAAGGCGTCGGCGCTCAGCCACGCGGCCGGTCGCGGCGGCGGGCGCCTTCGCGGGGCCCGCGTTCGTGCGCGCCGCAGCGGCGGGCGTGTTCGCGGGACGCCGATCGGCGGTCGCGGTTGTGCTCGGGGACCCCGTACAGTCGGGATCCACCTCGAGGGTGGTGGCGGTCACGCATCGAGAATAGCACTGGGTTCACGATTTGCTTGATCACGCAACCTCCCTGCCGGGGCGGAATTATCCTTCGGGGTCGTTCGCGTTGTTGAACTACGCTCCGCTACCCCTTCGGCGAGAAGAGCCAACAAGACCACCCAATAGGCAAGCGGATAGACGATCGGCGGGGTGAGCCCGACCAGAGGGACCGAAGTTGCGAGGGGCACGAGGGCCGCCCACATTCGACCGCGTGCCATAAGCCACGCGACCGGCAACAGCAGGATCAACGCGTAGTGATCCCACAGGACTGGCGTGATCAGCTGAGAGGCGACCACGGCGGAAAGATAGGACGCCGTCGGAGAGGCATATCTAATGGCCAGCAGGGCGACCACCGCGATCACCACCAGTTGCAGGATCGCGATCCAATTCGCTATCGATTCGCCAACCCCCGCTTCGAAGGCGAGCCTCGCGAGACTCACGGAGTGGGGGGTGAGAGTTGGGCTGGCAAGCCGTCCCAGAATGTGAAGGTCATCCGCCCAGGCCTGCGGGCCTGCGAATATCGTTGCCAGGAGCGACAGGACAGCCAGGACCACGATGAGTACGGAGACGGCCCGCAGTCGGCCGGTCAGAGCTGCCCACCCACCCAGAAGAATGGGCTGAATCTTGATGAGCGTCCCCAGGGCGATCGCGGAACCAAGCACGGCAGGACGGTCCATCCAGCGCCATCCGGCCACAAACAGGAGGAGGAGCACAGGGCCGACCTGACCCAGCTTGATTGCGAACACGACGGGCCATGAGAGTTCGGCGAGATAGAGGATCCACCACTTGGTGGACCGAGGCACAGGCAGGAACGCGATGGAAGCGCCGGTAACGACAACTAACACGACCGTCCAGATGGCGAGGGCGTTAGGCCCCGCCAGGATCTCCAGCGGCAGGACCAGCAAGAGAAATGGAGGTGGATAGAAAAAGTAGCCGAACGGCCCGAAACCCGAGGCCGAGGTGTCGTAGAGGGGTTGGCCCGCAATCACACGACGAACACCGAGCTCGTAAGCCCTGAAGTCATAGCCGAGCGTACCGTCGCCCGCCGCCTGTTGAAGGATCGGGAGGACGATCGCAAGGAAAAGCACGGCTGCAAGGGCCACGCGAACCACCGCCACAACGGAGGGCGGGACGCTCCGCAACCGCAATGCTGTCACGGGCGCCGGCGGACACCGCGATGAAGAAGAGGAATCCGAATGAGATCCCATACCACTCGGAGCGCGAGCCCCGGTCTCGGCCGCATTCTCGAGCCACGCCGATCCTCCCAGCGGACGGGGACGATGGCAATCCGATAGCCGCGACGACGGGCCAGGTGGATGATCTCGACGTCGAACACGATCGAGGTGACGACCTGCCTCTCGAAGAGGTCGTCCGCTGCGGAGCGCGTAAACCCCTTGAATCCACATTGCGTGTCCGCGACCGGTCCGACAACCCAGATTGACGCAAGAGCGTGGAAGATCGTCCCGAGGATCCGGCGGCCCGGAGGTTGGCTCTGGCGCATGTCGGACCCGTCGGGCTGAATGCGGGTTCCCAGGGCAACATCGGCCGTCGAGAGCGCCCTCACGAGCAACGGGAGTTGATCAGGGGGAGTCGCCATATCCGCGTCGGCAAAGATGATCAGGTCGGCCGTGGCGGCCAGCACTCCCCGCCGCACTGCCGAGCCTTTTCCAGCGTGCCTGGCCTGGAGGAGGCGCAGCTTCGCTGGCCGGCCTCCTCGCTCCCGCGCCTCAGGACGCGCCAGAACGATCTCCGCCGTCGCATCTCCGCTGCCATCGTCCACGACGATGACGTCGACATCGGCCGGCAATCCTTCCGGGCTATCTCGAAGGTATGTGAACATCTCGTCTAGGGCGGGCCCGATACGGCCAGCCTCGTTGAACGCTGGAAGCACGACCGTGAGCGATTCTGGGCGGACAGTCGAGGTCACACTCATCGCAGTGGAGTCTAACGGGCGCCAAGCCCTGCTCAGAGGACGCGGCATGCGGCTCAACGTGGAGCAAACCGGGTCGTGATGCGTGCCAGACCGCGATTTCGGATCGGGCCACGAACGCGTTTCGCGATATCGGCTGTCGGCTATGCCCTAACGGCGGTGATCCTGTGGTGGGGCTTTACAAGCGGTCACCTCGCCATCCCAGGCGGAGATGCCTACATCTGGGATCGGGCCGGCGACCAGATCCGGGCCGGCGTCTCGCCCTACCACCCGAATGCCGACGGGTCCACGAATGGGCTGTTCTTCTTCGGCCCGCCGTGGGCGCTCGCGTTTGCCGCGACTTCGTGGATGCCTCTCGGGGCACTGGCAATCGGGATCATTGGTCTCGAAGTTGCAGCGCTCCGCTATGTCGCCGGCAACTGGCTCCGCGTCGGCTATTGCCTGTGGTTACCCCTCGTGGCGTTCGAATTACCGTCGAGCCAGTTCAACCTCGTCATCGCCGCCGCCATTGCCGCGGCACTTCGCGGCGACGCTCGATGGGCCCCACTCGCCGCGTTGTTGAAGATCTCACCGATTCTCGCCGTGGCCAGGCACCAATGGCCGACAGCCGCAGTCGTCATCGCGCTGAGCATCGCCATCACCTTGCCGTGGTTGACGTTATGGGCAGACTGGGTACGCCTCCTTGTCTCGACCTTTGGACGAGAGGTCGGGCCCGAGGTGCCGATACCGTTCGTGCTCCGGCTCGCGATTGCCGGAGCGGTATTGCTCTTCGTACGACGCCCGACGTCGCGAGGCGTCGCGGCCGTCCTCGCGATCGCGGCCTTCCACTGGATCACGATCGTTTTGTTCCTCGGCTTGATCCCGTCCGCGAACCGAAAAGCTCCCACGTCGAACGCTCCAAAGGAAGCCATCTTTGCCGCATGAGCGACCGAGATCGCACGGCGGTCATCTTGCCCGAAGCCTCCAGGCCGCGCGGCGCCTGTTGCATTCGACCCAAACCGCGTGCCGACCGTGTGAGGAGTCCGAGCCTGACGAACCCGGACTCGCTCCTCCATCGCGGCGAGCGGTCGGCCTGCTACCGTTCGCGGGGCACCCGACCCGGGGCCACGGAGGATCAATGGATCAAGAAGCACATTCCCATGCGCGGCCGGTGTCCGCGGACGACCACGCCGCGCGGGCCGCGGAGCTGGGCCTCGTCGAGGGCTCGCCCGAGTGGGACGAGTGGGTCAAGGACTACTACCGCGAGGTTGAGGCGTACGACTGGGTCGACGTCGCCGACCGCTTCCTCGGGCTCGAGGCGATCTTCCACCGCAACCGGGCGTGGGTCGTCCGACGCCTCGTCCGCAAGTACGGCGCGGCGCCCTTCCTCGACGCGGGCTGCGGGACCGGGCTGAACCTCCGCCATCTGCCGGCCGGCTCGACCGGGATCGACATCAACCCGCGCAACGTCGCGATCGTCCGGAAGCGGCTGCCGCAGCAGCACGTCGTGCTCGGTGACGTCGAGGCCATGCCGTTCGAGGACGCCTCGTTCGCGACGGTCCTCTCGACCGAGGTCCTGGAGCACGTCCCGAACACCTCCAAGGCGATCTCCGAGATTCGCCGCGTCCTGAAGCCGGGCGGCAGCTTCATCGGCTCGACACCGGCAAAGTCGCCGATCTGGAAGCTCCGCTTCCTCTCGAGCACCTGCCCCCACGACGAGCCCTTCCACAACGAGTACACGACCGCGGAGCTCGCAGCGATGCTCAAGGACTTCGAGATCGTGAAGCTCGGCTACTCGTTCCTCCGCTCGAACGTGCTGTTCGTCGTTCGCCGCCCGCGGTGAACCGCCTGCGTCCGGCCCAATGGCCGGGCTGGGCCGAGGCGCTCCTCATCGGCGCCCTCTCCCGCGCGTTCGCCGCGGCCGTGCTGTGGACCTCGTACACGTTCCAGATCCCGACGCCGATCGGGCGGCACTGGACCTCGCCGTTCGTGATCTGGGATTCGGACTGGTACCTCTGGATCGTCGGGAACGGCTATCACGCCGGCGTCGTCGCGAAGACGCCCTACGGCCTCGGCTACCACGACTTCGCGTTCTTCCCGGGCTTCCCGATCGTCATCGACGTCTTCTCCCTCGGGGGGTTGCTCGACACGACGATCGTCGCGCCGGTTCTCGCGAACCTCCTGTTCATCGCCGCCGCGGTACCGATCTTCCGGGTGCTCGAGCGGGTCGGCGGTCGTTCGTACGCGCGCTACGGGTTCCTGCTGTTCGCGTTCAGCCCCGCGGCCTACGTCTACTCGCTCGCGTACAGCGAGCCGCTGTTCCTGCTGTTCGCGGGGCTGTTCCTGCTGAACGTCGGACCGGTTCGGGCGGGGATCCTGGGCGTGCTGGCGATGCTCACTCGGCTCGGCGGCGCGTCCCTCGCGGCTGCGTCGCTGACGGACCTGCTCAAGCGCGAGACGCGGGTGCGAGGGATCGTGGGGATCGCCGCGGTTGTCGGAACGCTCGCGGCCTGGTGGCTCTGGATTGCGCAGCTGACGGGCGATCTCTTCGGCTACATGCTCGGGTCGCCGGCCTGGTACAGCGCCGACACGCCGACGGGCTCGCTGACCGGGATCGCGTCGATCCTCGGGGCGACCCAGACATCCGTGTTCGTCCCGGCGGCGGTGTGGATCACCGTCATCGTCGTCGTCGCCCTCGCGATCGGGACGCTGAGCCTGCTG
>JBBRNM010000105.1:0-5208 GCA_038230295.1 Candidatus Limnocylindrales bacterium | reverse complement strand
GTCGCGACCTACCTCGATGCCCATCCCCGGCTCGGCATCGCCGATATGGCCCGCGACACGATGGCCCTCGGCGACGCGGCCGCGGTCCGGACGTACCTGACGAGCGCGGGCAAGCTCGTGATCCTCGCCGGCCGACCGGGACCCGGTTCGCCACTCCTGGTCGACCGGGACAACGTCGGCCCGATCATCGAGACCGTCCTTGCCGCCGCACCGACCGTCGTCGTCGATGCGGGCTCCGACCTGGACCACCGAACGATCGCGGCGATGGAGCTCGCCGACAACGTCGTCCTCGTCGTGACCCCGGAATTCCCGAGCCTGCAATCGGTGCACCTGGTGCTCGAGTATCTCCGCGAGATCGCCTCGTCGATCGGGGACACGACCGTCGTGCTCAACGAGATCTTCGCCCGCCACATGCTGACGCCGGCCGACATCGAGGGCGCGCTCGGCCGGCCGGTCGCGGCCCGGATCCCGCACGATCCCCTGCTCTTCCAACGGGCGGCGAACGAGGGCTCGCCGGTCTACCAGCTCGCGCCCGGATCGCCCCAGGCCCGACGATTCGATGACCTCGCGGTGGTGGTCCTGGGCGAGGACGTTCCCGGCGGCGCGGCCGAGCCTCGTCGGCGTGGGCTGAAGGCCCTCTTCGGCCGCTCCTGACCGCAGCGTCCCGACGGCTCAGCCGGGTGCGGCTCAGCCGGGTGCGGGGCCGCCTGGTGCGGAGCCCCCGGGTACCGGGTCCGGACTGTCGACTCGATCGCGGTCATCGAGATCCGCGGTGCCGGGCGGCATCACGTCGAGCGACTCGTAGTGGGTGACGCTCAGGCCCAGCAGGAGGTCCTCGGAGCCCGGCAGGAGGCGCGGCCGCGAGATGTCGTCGCCGGCCCAGCCGTACAGGGCGGTGGCATCGCGCCACTCCTCGAACAGGATGACCTCCTCGCCACCGTCGAGCTCGAGCCGCCGGGCCAGCTTCACATACACGAGGCCCTCGTGGCCCCGCAGGATGGGCAGCTGCTGGCGCATCAGGGCATTGAAATGCCCGACGCGTCCCGGCTTCACGCTGGCGCGAAGGACTCGAACGATCAAGCCGGCAGAGCTCCTGTCTCGGGGCGTCGAATGGACGGCCGCAGGCGGAATGCGAGCAGTCTGCCGTGTCGTGGGCGCTGGGCCAAGGGCCTGATCTTGCGACCGTGTTGCAATCCGCGGGTTCACGGGCGATCCGCCGCGAATCACCGCGGATCCGATCGCGCCGCAGGCGAGATTCGAAGCGGCCGTGAATTTCCGCAGTCGCGGATCGCCGCTGTTGGGGTCCATTCGGCCTGACCTTTGTGACGCTCGGCCCATTCGCGTGCCAACCCGCGTCGCCCAGCATTCATGTCGAAGCCTGATCGAGCGGCGCGTTTCAGGACGCAAGCGCTCGTGGGCCACGAGGTCCTTCAGGCCACCAGCAAAGGAGCTATTCGATGTCTCGACTCCGCACAGCGATGCTCGCGGTTCTCATCACCGTCTTCGTGGCGGCGTGCAGCTCAGCCGCGACTGCGGCTCCTTCATTCGTGTACAGCACGACGGGGCCGGCGACCCAGGCTCCGGCAAGCCTCGCGCCGTCCGTTGATGCGAACGCGCCACTGACGATCGCTCTCAGCGAGTGGAAGGTTGCCACCGGCAGCACATTGAAGGCTGGCAAGGCGACGTTCGCAATCTCAAATGCGGGGACGATCCCGCACGAGCTGCTCATCTTCAAGAGCGCCCTGGCGCCGGCGGCCTACCCGACCGATACCGCCGGCGACATCGTCGAGGACGGCTCCGGCGTCAAGCTCGTCAGCGACGGTGAGAACATCGAGCCTGGCAAGTCGCAGTCTCGCGCGATCGATCTCGCGCCCGGCACCTACCTTTTCGTGTGCAACATTCCTGGCCACTTCAAGGCAGGCATGTTCACGGTCGTGACGGTCACCCAGTAGGGGCCCAGGCGGGCGTTCGTGCCCGAGCGCGGTTGGGGGTGTACCGGAGGCGAGATTCGAACTCGCACGAGGTTGCCCCCAGCCGATTTTAAGTCGGCCGCGTCTGCCCTTCCGCCACTCCGGCGTCGAGCAGCGTACCGGCTCAGGCTCGCTGCGCGTCGGCCTCGATCTCGACCAGGAGGCTCGGGTCGATCAGGGCGGCAACCCGGACGAGCGTGGCCGCCGGTCGCACGGCATCGAACCAGCGGCGGTGCACAGCGAGTACTTCGCTCGATTGGGCGAGGTCGGTGACGTAGATCCGCGTCCGCACCACGTCCTGGATGCCGAAACCCGCCGCCTCAAGCGCGGTCGCGATGATCTGGAGGCTTGCGTCGGCCTGGGCTCCGATGTCGCCGGGATGGAGTGACCGTCCGTCAGGCCCGGCATCGGTGGTTCCCGAGACATGACACGAGTCGCCGATCGCGATCGCGCGGGAGTACGCCGCGCGGTCCTCCCATGGACCGCCCGACGAGATACGTCGACGCTCAGTCATGCCGACGGGTCCGCCATGCTCCGGAACCCGGCCATACGCACGTCCTCGCAGAGACGGAGGAGTTGGAGGCGACGACCGGATTCGAACCGGTGAATAGAGGTTTTGCAGACCTCCGTGTTGAGCCACTTCACCACGTCGCCTCGTGGGCCGACGGATTCTGCCACAGGCCGCCCTCGAGCCGGCGCTGGGAGTGGTTGCCCCTCGAGGATTCGAACCTCGCCTAACGGATTCAAAGTCCGCTGTCCTACCACTAGACGAAGGGGCAGACGAGCGCGGCCGGACGCCGCTCGGGCGAGTCTAGGGGAAGAAAATGGAGCGGAAGACGGGACTCGAACCCGCGACCCTCACCTTGGCAAGGTGATGCTCTACCAACTGAGCCACTTCCGCTCGAATGTCGCGCCCACCGTAGCTGTGGTGCCGAGAGCCAGAATCGAACTGGCGACACCGCGATTTTCAGTCGCGTGCTCTACCAACTGAGCTATCTCGGCCCGGTGGACCGCAGGCCCATCGGCTCCGACGGCGCGACCGAGAATAGCACGGGCCGTTTCGACCCAGCAATTTGGCCGAGCTCACGCCTCCGCCAAGCGGCGCGTCCGACTCGTGCTCGGCGCGGTCCGGTTTGTTTACTCGTCCGGGTGGTGATACGCGCCCGGATGCCGGCCGCTCAACCCGGGGCGACCCCACGCCGCCGGGCTCCGCCGTTCAGATCCGCTAGGCGGCCCCGCTCTGCGCCTCGGATTCCAGGCCTCGTGCGACGTATCACCACACCCATTGGTAAATCACGCCCCGCAGGCGTCAGTGGAGCGGGCTCGGACCATCGACGCCGCAGCCACTGGATCGGCCTGGCCCGCGCACGAGCCAGGCCGTGAACGAACCTTCAGTCCAGGCCGGCGAGGGCGGCCAGGTCCGCGGCCTGCAGCGGCGCCTCGCCGGTCAGCTTGCGGAGGCGGTTGATGCGGTCGACGATCGGTGGGTGGGTCGAGAAGATGGAGCTCGAGCGCGCCTCGAACTTCTTGATCGGGTTCGTGAAGTACAGGTGCGCGGTCGCGCGATTGGCGACCTCGAGGACCTCCTTGTCGCCGGCGATCTTGGCCAGCGCTCGCTGCAGGCCCTGGGGATTCCGGGTCAGCTCGACCGAGGACGCGTCCGCGAGGTACTCCCGCTGCCGGCTCACCGCGAGCTGGACGAGGCGGGCGAAGATCGGCGCCAGGATCGCGAGGATGATCGCGACGACGAAGACGATCGCGGCCAGGCCGCCCCCGCCTCGATCGTTCGAGTCGCGCCGGCCGCCGCCCCAGAACGTGAACCGCAGGAAGAAGTCGGCGAGCAGCGCGATCGATCCGACGAGCACGGCGACGAGCAGGCTGAACCGGATGTCGAAGTTCCGGACGTGCGAGAGCTCATGGCCCAGAACGCCCTGGAGTTCCTCGCGATCGAGCTTCTGGAGGAGGCCGGTGGTGATCACGACCGACGCGTGCTGCGGGTCGCGACCGGTCGCGAACGCGTTCGGGGCGGTGTCGTCGATCACGTAGACCTTCGGCATCGGGACGCCCGCCGCGAGCACCATCTCCTGGACGACGTTCATGAGCTGCGGCGCGCCCTGCGCATCGACCTCCTTCGCCCCGGACGACCCGAGCACGAGCTTGTCGCCCCCGAAGTAGGAGCCGAGGGACAGGACTGTGCCGAGGGCGAGCGCTCCACCGGTGACGGCCACGCCACCGGCAACCGCGCCGCTCGTGCCGTAGCCGATCGCGAACCCGAGCGCGGCGAGGACGGCCATCACCACGACCACGAGCAGCACCGACTCGCGGCGATTCGTGGCCTCCTGGTCGTAGAAGGTCGCGCGAAGGCTCACGTTCTGGCTCGAGTGTCGGCGGGTGTGGGCAGCGGGTGGATCAGGTGAGGCTGAGGTCCACGGTTGGGACGGCGGTCGCCTCGGGCTCGGCCTCGAAGAAATCGCGCTTCGTGAAGCCGAACATCCCCGCGAAGATGCTGTTCGGGAACGTCTGGATCCCGTTGTTGTAGTCGAGGACGGTCGCGTTGTAGTTCTGACGGCTGAACGAGACCTGGTTCTCCGTCGTGGTCAGCTGCTCCTGCAGCGAGAGGACGTTCTGGTTCGCCTTGAGGTCCGGGTAGTTCTCGACGACGGCGAACAGGGACCGCAGCGTCGAGGTCAGCGCGTTCTCCGCCTGGGCCTGCGCGGCGACGCCCTGGGCGCCCGCCGACACGGCCGCGGCTCGAGCGTTCGTGACGTCCGTCAGGACCTTCTGCTCGAACTGCATGTAGCCCTTGACGGCGTTCACGAGGTTCGGGATCAGGTCATGCCGGCGCTTCAGCTGGACCTGGATCTGGGACAGGGCCTCGTCGACGCGGTTGCGACGACCGATGAGTCCGTTGTAGATGCCGACGACGACGGCGACGATCACCACGATGATGATCAAGGGGATCAGGTACTGCATCGATTCCTCCACGACGGCCCGCACCAGACTCTGGGCGGCGCCGACGCGCGAAGTCTACCAGTCGCCTTCGAGTCGCCTTCGAGTCGCCTTCGAGTGACCTTCGCCCGGAGTCCTGGTGGGCGGTGAGGTGTCTGACTCCACGACATAGGTGACAACTGATAGGTGACAGGTGAGTCGGGACATAGGTGACAGTCCGGTGCATGTCGAAGCATCGGGTAGCCGTCCTCAAGGTCGTCTCATCGCAGTTGACCGTCACCGCCGCCGC
>JBBRNM010000104.1:0-5472 GCA_038230295.1 Candidatus Limnocylindrales bacterium | reverse complement strand
CGGGCTCTTTGATTCGGCGGTGATGAGCCGCGAATACAATCCGACCGTGAGTCCCACCTCTCGCCGGCAGGCACGCGGCCGGCTCGTCGATGCCGCCCCGGAGGTCGAGGGGACCGCGTTCGAGGACGTCCCCGAGGCGCTCGCGACCACCGTTCCGCAAGAGCCGGAATGGCTTCGCGAGGGTGTTCCGCTCGGCGCGGATGCAGAGGCCGCGTCAGACCCGGCTGCTCGCGCGGCCGCCGAGAAGCTGCAGGCCGAGGCACGCGAGACGCGCGAGCACGAGATCCTCGGGCGGCTGAATCCCGAGCAGGGCCGGGCCGTGACGATGACCGACGGTCCCGTGCTGATTCTCGCGGGAGCGGGCTCCGGCAAGACCCGCGTCCTGGCCCACAGGATCGCCTATCTCGTGGGGGTCAAGGGCATCCGGCCCTGGCAGATCCTCGCGGTGACGTTCACGAACCGGGCCGCCGCTGAGCTGCGGGATCGAATCATCCGGCTCGTGGGCGAGCCAGGTCGGGAGGTGGAGGCGGGCACGTTCCACGCCCTCTGCGCCCGGGTCATCCGTCGCGACGGCACGGCGATCGGGATCGATCGGCGGTTCGTGATCTACGACACCGAGGACCAGGTCGCGCTCATGAAGCGGATCCTCCGCGAGGAGGGGCTCGACGCGAAGGGCGAGACGCGGCCGCAGGCGATCCTTGGGGCGATCAGCCGGGCGAAGAACGACATGGTCGACCCGGCTGACATCCCGCCGCTCCGCCTCGCCACGGGCGGCAACCTCCAGGTCGCGCGCCTCGCCGCGAACTACCAGGCCGGCCTTCGGGAGGCCCACGCGCTCGACTTCGATGACCTGCTGCTCGAGGCCGTCCGCCTCTTCCAGGAGGCACCCGAGGTCCTCGCCCGCTACCAGGATCGGTGGCGCTACCTCCACGTCGACGAGTACCAGGACACGAACCGGCCGCAATACCTGTGGGTGAAGGCCCTCGCCCAGAAGCATCGCAACCTCGCGGTCGTCGGCGACGACGACCAGTCGATCTACGGCTGGCGTGGAGCGGACATCCGCAACATCCTCGAGTTCGAGCGCGACTGGCCGGACGCGACGGTCGTCAAGCTCGAGCAGAACTACCGCTCCACCCAGCTGATCCTCGACGCCGCCCACGCGGTCGTCTCGAAGAACGTCGCCAGGTCCGACAAGAAGCTCTGGACCGACCAGGCCGGTGGCCGGCCGATCGAGCGGTTCGAGGCCTACAACGAGGAAGAGGAGGCCGAGTGGATCGCCCGCCGCGTCGAGGAGCTGAGTGGCTCGCGCGGATCGGCCCTCACCCGTCGCGCCGACGATGCCGCGGGGACCTTCAAGCTCCGTGATATCGCCGTGCTCTATCGCACGAACGCCCAGTCGAGGGCGATCGAGGAGGCGTGCCTTCGCTACGGGATCCGCTACCAGGTCGTCGGCGGGACGCGGTTCTACGCCCGGCGCGAGGTCAAGGATGCCCTGGCGTACCTGCGGATCCTCCGCTCGGACAATGATGCCGTGAGCTTCGAGCGCGTGATCAACGTGCCGGCCCGCTCGATCGGCGAGAAGACGATTGCCGTCGTCCGCGGCCTCGTCGCCCGCGATGGCCTGTCGTCCTGGCAGGCGCTGGAGGCGATCGGCGAGGGGAGCGCGGCGGAGCTCGCCGGGCGCGCCCGGGCGTCCATCGCCGATTTCGTGGGGCTGGTCCGGCGGCTCCGATCCCGCGTCGGCGTGCTGCCACTGCCCGAGCTCCTCGACGACGTCCTCGAGCGCTCGGGCTACCGGGCGATGCTGGCCGACGGCAGCGAGGAAGGGGAGGAGCGCTGGGCGAACCTCCTCGAGCTGCGCGAGGTCACCACGCGCTACGACGACCTGTCGGCCGACGACGCCCTCGATCGCCTGCTGGAGGAGACCGCCCTCGTCGCCGATCAGGACAGCTACGAGTCCGACGCCGACAAGCTGTCGCTCATCACCCTCCACGCGGCGAAGGGCCTCGAGTTCGACGTCGTCTTCATCGCCGGGCTCGAGGAGGGCCTGTTCCCGACCGGGCGGGCGATCGAGGCCGAGTCTGGCTTCAGCCCGGATCCGCGGGCGATGGAGGAGGAGCGCCGCCTCGCCTACGTCGGGATGACCCGCGCCCGGGAGCGGCTGTACCTCTCCCATGCGTGGCAGCGCGCCACGCGGCGGACGGGGAGCTGGATGGCCGAGCCGTCGCGATTCCTGCTCGAGATCCCGGCGGGCCTGATGAGCGGCCCCCGCCTCGGCGGTCTCGCGCCTGATGGCGACGAGACGCCCGACGATCTGAACCTCGTCTTCGGGCGGGGGGCGACGCGTTTCGGGCGAGCGATTCGGCCCTCCGGCGGAGCGTTTCGCGAAGGCAGCGGTCGGCCTGGCGGGCCACGACCCGGCGAGGCCTTCCGACCATCACGGGACCTCGCGGCGAAACGCGAGGCGTTCGCAGACGGCGCGCGCTCCGGCACCTTTGGCCGGCGGATCGAGGCCTGGGACGACGGTGAGACGCCCGATGGCGGGCGGGACGGCGAGGATCGCGACAGCGCCGCGGCGCCGGCATCTCGGGCTCCAACCTTCGCCGCGCGACCGATCGTCCCAGGCGAGCGACAGTTCCGCGACGGCGACCGCGTCCGGCATGTCCGCTGGGGCGACGGAATCGTCGTGACCTCGAAGCTGACCAGGAGCGACGAGGAAGTGACCGTGGCGTTCCGCGATTCGCAGATCGGCCGGAAGACGCTCCTGGCCTCGTTGGCGGGCCTGGAGCGGACGGGCTAGCCGCCGCAAGCTCGACTCAGGCGTGACCGCCGGCCGCAGTCGGGTTCATATCGACAGGCCTGGCGACCGCACCCCCCGCTGGCGGAATCGGCTGCTAGGCTCACGCCGTGGCGGCGATCCGGTCCGACGGCGATCTCACCTCGGTCGTCAACGTGCTCGATTTCGAGCCGCTCGCCCGCGCCCGGATGGCTGCCGACGCGTACGACTTCGTCGCCGGCGGGGCGGGGGACGAAATCTCCCTCGGCGAGGCGGTCGAGGCCTGGCGTCGATTCCGGGTCGTGCCGCGGGTCCTCGTCGAGGTCCGGCAGGTCGACCTTCGCGGCCGGTTTCTTGGTCGCGAGACGGCGCTCCCGATCGGGATTGCCCCGATGGCAGCACAGGCGATGGCCCACCCCGACGCCGAGTCGGCCATGGTCCGGGCCGCGAGAGCCGCGGGCATCCCGATGGTCCTCTCGACGTCGGCCTCGCAGGCCCTCGAGACCGTCGCCAATGCGGCGCCTGAGGCCGACCGGCTCTTCCAGCTTTACCTCGTCGGCGACCTCGGCTATACACGCTCGCTCGTCGAGCGCGCGGCGGCCGCGGGCTACCGGGCGATCGTCCTGACCGTCGACCTGCCCGTCCTTGGCTATCGAGACCGCGACCGGCGCTCCGGTTTTCAGCTCCCGCCGATGCCGATGGTCGACGGCGCGAAGACCACTACGGCGGAGGCTCGTCCGGACCGGTACGGCGGCCTCGACCGGCAGCGCGAGCTCGGGCTGACCTGGTCGACCGTCGAGGAGATCCGGGGGTGGAGCGACCTGCCGGTCGTCCTGAAGGGGATCCTCTCACCGGCCGACGCGCGGCTCGCCGTCGACTCGGGGGTTGCCGGCGTGATCGTCTCGACGCACGCCGCCCGCCAGCTCGATCGGGAGATCTCGACGGCCGACGCACTCCGGCCCGTCGTCGACGCGGTGGACGGAGGATGCGAGGTCTGGGTCGACGGTGGGATCCGTCGGGGGCTCGACATCGCGCTCGCCCTGGCTCTCGGAGCCGATGCGGTCCTCATCGGACGGCCGTTCTACTGGGCGCTCGCCGCCGGCGGCGCCGCTGGCGTCGAGCGGGCCGTCGCGATCCTGCGCGAGGAGCTCGAGATCGCCCTCGCCCTCCTCGGCTGCTCGTCCATCGACGAGCTCGGCCCCGAGCTCATGGCCTGACTCGTATCCTCGGGCTGTGACCGAAACCCTGCCGGTGGATGCGGCGCTCGTCGGCGAGGCCGCCGCCATGGAGCCCGAGATGGCGGCAAAGCGCCACGCTCAGCTCGTCGCGATCCTCGCCGAGGCGAACCAGCGCTATTACGTCGAGGATGCGCCAGCCATCTCGGATGCCGAGTACGACGCGCGCCTGCGCGAGCTCGTCGCGATCGAGACCGCGTTCCCGGCCCTGATCACGTCCGATTCGCCGTCGCAACGAGTCGGCGCCGCGCCCGCCGGCACGTTCTCGGAGGTCGTCCATCGCCGGCCGATGCTGTCCCTCTCGAACGCCTTCAGCCACGATGAGCTGCGAGCCTTCGACGCCCGGGTCCGGCGCGGCCTGGGGCTTCCTCCGGCGCCCGAGCCGGCCAGCGGCCTCGCGTACGTGGCCGAGCTCAAGATCGACGGCCTGGCGATCACGCTGCGCTACGAACGCGGTCGGTTCATCCAGGGCGCCACGCGCGGCGACGGCACGACCGGCGAGGACGTCACGGCGAACCTGCGGACCATCGCCACCGTGCCGGCGCGGCTTCGCGAGGCCGCGACGCTCGATGCCCGCGGCGAGGTCTTCATGCCCAAGGCCGAGTTCGCTCGGATCAACGCCGAGCGCGAGGAGGCGGGCCTGCCGCAGTACGCGAACCCGCGAAACTCAGGTGCCGGCTCGCTGCGCCAGAAGAACTCGGCCGTAACAGCGAGCCGCCAGCTGAGCACCTGGACGTACCAGCTCCTCGCGGATGACGATCCCGCAGGGTCGAATGCGGCCAGAGCTTCGAATGGCGCCAGCCAGTCGGCCGCCCTCGCCCGGCTCGAGTCACTCGGCTTCGCGGTCAACCCGCACCACGAAGCCGGCCTCGACATCGATGCGGTCATCGACTTCACCGAACGCTGGCGAGACGCCCGCCACAAGCTGCCCTACGAGACCGACGGCGTCGTGGTCAAGGTCGACGACTTCACGCAGCAGGACCGGCTCGGGATGGTGTCGCGGGCGCCGCGCTGGGCGATCGCCTACAAGTTCCCGCCGGAGCAGGTCGAGGCCCACCTCGAGGACATTGTCGTCTACGTCGGCCGGACGGGCACGATGACGCCGGTCGCCCACCTGACCCCGGTCAAGGTCGCCGGCTCGACCGTCGCGCGGGCGACGCTCCATAACCTCGACGAGGTGCGCCGGAAGGACATCCGGATCGGCGACACGGTCGTGTTGCAGAAGGCCGGGGATGTGATCCCGGAGGTGGTCGGGCCGATCGTGGAGCGGCGGACCGGAGCCGAGCGCGAGTTCGAGATGCCGGCGACCTGTCCGGTCTGCGGCACGCCGGTCGTCCGCGCCGAGGGTGCCGTCCGCCACTACTGCCCGAATCTGGCCTGTCCGGCGCGGGTCGCCCAGGAGTTCGGCCACTTCGCCGGTCGTGGCGGGATGGACATCGAGGGCGCGGGCTGGCACGTCCT
>JBBRNM010000103.1:0-5578 GCA_038230295.1 Candidatus Limnocylindrales bacterium | reverse complement strand
GCCGCTCGTCCCGAAGCCACCCTGGGGCCGGCCGATCGTGCCGGCATGGAAGATGAGCGCCCCTTGTGCCGCCGCCTCATCAAGCCCCTCGATGGGATCGCCGCGCTCCGGCTGGCCGGGATAGCCCTTCGCGGCGAGAACTATGCCGACCGTCGCCCAAGACGTGGCGGGCAGGCGCGCTGGAACTGTCTCCGGAATTCGGCCTTTTGCCGCCGCCAGCAGGACTGTTCCGAGGGCGACGCTGATCCGCGGCAGGATCACCTGCGCCTCGGGATCGCCGAGCCGCACATTGCATTCGAGAAGAACGGGACGTTCGGCCGTCAGGATCAGGCCGGCGTAGAGGAAGCCGCGGAACGGCCGGCCTCGTCGGGCCATCTCGGCCAGGATCGGCCGGTGGATCGTCTGAAGCACGCGTTCGACGGCGAGCTCGTCGAGGTCGGGCACCGGCGAGTACGCGCCCATCCCGCCCGTATTCGGGCCCTCGTCGCCATCGCACAGTCGCTTGTGGTCGCGCGCCACGGGTAACGCAACCGCCCGCGCGCCATCGCAGATCGCGATGACGCTCGCCTCACGGCCCTCGAGGCGCTCCTCGATCACGAGCGCCGGCCCGCCGGCCCGCCGGCCGACGAGGAAGCGCGGGGCCAGCTCGAGCGCCTGCTCGAGGGAGTCCGTGACGATCACGCCCTTGCCCGCGGCAAGCCCATCCGCCTTGAGCACGACACCGCGGCCCGTCGAATCGAGCTCGCGAATGAAAGCGGTTGCGGCGTCGAGCTCGCCTGGCTCGAACGCCCGGGCGCTGGCCATCGGGACGCCGGCGGCACTCGCGACCTCGTGGCAATACGCCTTCGAGGTCTCGAGCTGGGCGGCTGCGCGCGTCGGGCCGAAAACGATGACGCCGGCCTCGATCAGGGCATCCACGACCCCGACCGCCAGCGGGGCCTCGGGGCCGACAACGACGAGCTCTGCGGCGATCGACCGCGCGGCCGCGACGACCGCAACCGGATCGAGAGAATCGACAGCGGGCAGGGTTCGGACCCGCGGCTCGGCCGCGATGCCCGCGCTGCCCGGTGCCACGACGATCTCGTTCACGCCCGGCTCCGCGGCGAGCTTCCAGGCGAGGGCGTGCTCTCGCCCGCCGCCGCCGACGATGAGAATCCGGGTCGGAGCCACGAGGCTCACGCGATCCGGACCCCCGGTCGCCGTCGCATCGGGCGCCACGCCCGCTCGATCGTCTGGGTCCGCTCCGGCCCGACCGAGACGAGCACGATCGGCACCCCGGCGAGGGCTTCGAGCGCGGCGACGTAGCGCCGCGCGGTCTCGGGCAGGTCGGCGAGCGCTCGCACGTCGTGGAGCGGCTGGTCCCACCCATCGAAGGTCTCGTAGATCGGCTCGGCGCGCGTCAGCACCTCGGCCGACGAGGGCCAGCGCTCGAGGCGGCTGCCGTCGACGTTGTAGGCCGTGCAGAGCTGGATCGACTCGAGGCCCGACAGGATGTCGAGCTTGTTGAGCATGATGCTGCTGACCGAGTTGACGGCGACCGCGAATCGAAGCGGGACCGCGTCGAACCAGCCGACCCGACGCGGTCGCCCGGTCGTCGTGCCGACCTCGTGGCCCCGCTTCGCGATCCCCTCGCCGATGCCGTTGAGGAGCTCGGTCGGGAACGGCCCGGATCCCACGCGGGTGGCGTAGGCCTTCATGACGCCCATGACCTCGTCGACCTGGAGCGGCCCGATCCCCCCGCCCGTGCAGGCGCCGCCGGCGACGGCACTCGACGAGGTCACGTACGGGTAGCTGCCGTGATCGAGATCCAGGAGCGTCCCCTGCGCGCCCTCGAGGAGGACATGCTCGCCACGCGCCAGCGCGGCCTGGACGAGCCACGTCGTGTCGTCGAGGTGTTGCTCGAGGCGATCGCCCCACGCCGCCGCCTGGTCCACAAGGACCTCGATGTCGAAGGCGTCGGCGCCCATGTCGCCGAGGACCATGTTCTTGTCGCCAAGCACGCGTTCCAGGCGCGAACGGAGGACATCGCGGCTGAGCAGATCCTCCATCCGCAGGCCGAGCCGCCACGCCCGATCGGCATAGGCAGGCCCGATCCCGCGGCCGGTCGTGCCGATCTTCGAGCCACCGAGCCGAGCCTCGTTGCCGCGATCGAGCGCGACGTGGTACGGCATGATCACATGCGCCGCCCGGCTCACCCGGACGCGGGACACGTCGATGCCGCGGGCCGTCAGCATGTCGAGCTCGTCGATCAGGGTCGCCGGGTTCACGACCACCCCGTTACCGATGACCGACGTGATGTGCGGGTACAGCACGCCCGACGGCACGAGGTGGAGCTTGAAGACCTCGTCGCCGCTGACGACGGTGTGGCCGGCGTTGTCGCCGCCCTGGTAGCGAACGACCATCGCGACCTGCTCCGCGAGGAAGTCAGTCGTCTTGCCTTTCCCCTCGTCGCCCCATTGGAGGCCGACCACGACGGATGCGGGCATCTAGGTCTCTACCTGCATCTGAGCGCTCGTCGGGCGGGCTCGTAGCGGGGAACGCGTCCCAATCAAAAAGTCCCGAGCCTGGCTCGGGACCTGGATAGACCTCTCCCGTCTGGAGCCACCGCCGTTGCGGCGGTGCCGGGTCTGCTGGTCGCTCGGCCGCCTCACGGGACGGACGACGCGTCCGGATCGCGCGATCGCATGACCTCCCTCGCCGGACCGACTCGACGTTCAGGCCCGGGGACCGGGCGAGTATACCCAACTCGACCGAGCCGATCCCGGAAGTGGCTCACTCAGTCGGCCAGCGCTCCTCGAATACGACCTGCTCTCGCGGCAGGCGGCCCTTCCCGGGCTCCGACTTCGGCCGCAGGGCCGATTCGGTCGGGTGGCCGATCGCGACGACCGTCCGGACGAACCAAGCCGGCGGCAGGCCGAGCAGCTCCCGGGCCACGTTCGCGACGCCTATCCGGATCCAGGCGATGCCCGCGGTCAGGCCGAGGAACGTCGCGGCGATCATGATCCGCTCGGTCGCGCGACCTTCGTCGTAGGGTGGCGAGATGCTGTGATCGTCGTTCGGCAGGGCGATCGCGATCGCCGCAGGCGCCGTCCGAAGGGTCCGCGTCTGCGGCAGCCCCGCGTCATGGAGGCGCGCGAGCACCTCGCTGTCGCGGATCACGATGAATCGCCATGGCTGCTGGTTCGCGGCGCTTCCCGTCCAGCGTGCCGCGTCGGCGATCGCGGCCAGCTCCGCATCGGTCGGCAGCTCCGGCGTGTACTCGCGGATCTGTCGGACCCTGACGAGCGGCCGGACAAGGTCGCGGGCCCTGGACTCGGGTGAATCGCTCATCCGCGAAGCCTACATCCCAGCGGCTGCGACCCCGAGGAATCGGCTTGGTGAGCCGTCGGTGACCGAGAGGTGAGCGGCCCTCGCTATCGTGCCGTCAACCCGCTGAGAGCCCCGCCGCACGCAGGGTCGGCCCGTGCCCCGTCGGCCGATCGACAAGGAGAGATGGACCGTGAACAAGGTCCTCCTGGCCGGCCGCCTCACGCGCGATCCCGAAATGCGCGCGCTGGCGAGCGGCAAGCACGTCACGCAGTTCAGCGTGGCGACCACCGAGTACGCCGGCAACGGCAAGGAACGCCCCGAATACCACAATATCGTCACGTGGGATCGCCTCGCGGAGATCTGCGGCCGCTATCTCGGGAAAGGCCAGCAGGTCGCCATCGAGGGCAGGATCCAGACCCGGACCTGGGACGACGAGAAAGGCGCCCGGCACTGGAAGACAGAGGTCGTCGCCCAGAGCGTCGAGATGCTGTCCGGCCGGAAGAAGAAGGACTATGCCGCCGAGACCGCGACCGACGGTGTCGAGGCAATGGCCGAGAAGCTCGAATCCGATTCGGACACGGGCTCCGGCGCGGCAGCGGAGGATCCGATCCCCGAGGAGATCGCCGCCTGAACCGAGCCTTCCCCAGTCCACCCCGGGCGGCGGCGGCCCCCTCCCCCGCCGCCCGGGCTCACGATCCCTCTGCTTCCCTGGGTACGCGATACAGCTCCCGGCGATGGATCCCGCGTTCCGCGGCTACTCGGCGAGCCGCTTCGCCACGGGCGATTCCGCTCTCGACGAGCCGGTCGACCTCGGTCCTCGCCTCCTCGAGGGCGTCCGGACCCTCTTCCGGGCGCAACGAGCCACCGCCGGACGCCTTGGCGCCCGCGACGACGATCACGACCTCGCCGCGAGTCGGGATGTCGCCGTCCTCGACTCGGGCGACGAGCCAGGCGAGGGGGCCTCTCGAGATCTGCTCGTGGAGCTTCGTCAGCTCGCGGCAGACGGCAGCTTGCCGATCGGGTCCGCACGCCACCGCGAGGTCCCTGAGGGTCGCCGCCAGTCGCGTCGGGGCCTCGAAGATCACCGCGGCCCGGTCGTCGGAGGCGAGGCGCGCCAGCCGTTCGTGTCGCTCGCGACCGCTACGCGGCAGGAAGCCTTCGAACCCCCAGCGCGGGCCGGCCACGCCGCTCGCCACCACCGCGGCCAGGACGGCCGATGCGCCGGGAATCGGGACGACCGCACCGCCCTCCGCTGCCCACGCGGCCACCAGATCCGCTCCAGGATCGCTCACGATCGGCGTGCCGGCGTCGGTCACGAGCGCGAGGTCCGAGCCGCTGCGTAGGTGCTCGAGAAGCTGCTCGAGCCGGCCGGGGCCGCTCCGGGCGTGAAAGCTCAACGCCCGCGTCTTGATTTCGTAGCGATCGAGGAGCCGCCGGCTGAGCCGGGTGTCCTCGGCCGCGATGAGCGGCACCGCGGCCAGCACGTCGAGCGCGCGCAGCGTCACGTCGCGAAGGTTCCCGATCGGGGTGGCCACGATGTACAGCGTCCCGCGGCCCGCCACGGAGCCGGAGCCGGAGCCGGGAGCGCTGACCGGCGCTCGAGTCGTCCCGCGATTCACCGGCTCCGATCGATCACCGTCCTCGGTCACCCTCGCGGGCTCAGCTGCGCTTCGAGCCGGGCCGCCGCCGCGGATAGAGGTAATCGATGCCTGCCGTCCGCGGCCCGAGCTTGGCGATCGGCGGCACCTGGCGCTTGAACTCGGAGCCGGCGACCATCCGGTCGACGCGCTCCACGAGCGAGGATTCGAAGCCCATGGCGACGACCTCCTCGATGCTTCGCCGTCGGTCGATCCGCCAGTACAGGATCCGGTCGAGGATCGGGTAGCTGAAGCCGCCCTCGGCCTCGTCGGTCTGGTCGGCCCAGAGATCGGCGCTCGGGGCCTTCTCGATGATCGCTGCGGGCACGGCCATCGCGGCCGCGAGCTGCCGGACCTGGCTCTTGTACAGGTCGCCGATCGGGTTGAAGGCGCAGGCGTTGTCGCCGAAGAGCGTCGTATAGCCGATCAACGACTCGGTCTTGTTGCCCGTCCCGACGACGAGGCCACCGAAGGTGACCGACTGGTCGTACAGCACCGCCATGCGCGTCCGGGCCATGAAGTTGCCGCGCCGGACGTCGCTGGCTGCCGGCGCCTCGGCCCCGAGGGCTCCCGGCGACCCATCGCGCCCGAACGCGGCATCGACCATCGGGCTGATCTCGATCAGCCGGCTC
>JBBRNM010000102.1:0-5615 GCA_038230295.1 Candidatus Limnocylindrales bacterium | reverse complement strand
TGACCCGTTCCCCTTGACACCCTGGCCCCCGGAGCGCCAAGCGTAGCGACTTGACTGCCCCCGAAGCGCAGCTGTGTGTCAGATCAAGCCGAGCCGGGAGATCAGGCCGGGTCGCCTGACCGGGCCCGACCTGCCCGGCGCGCAGCTACCCACCGCAGGCTCGAAGGCATGCCGATGAGGAGGTCGATCTGCTGCCGGGCACGAGGGGAAGGTGGAGCGGGAGACGGGATTCGAACCCGCGACATTCTGCTTGGGAAGCAGACACTCTGCCAGCTGAGTTACTCCCGCTCGGGAGGGCCACATTCTACTTTTTCCGGATGCGCCAGCCCATCGATTTTGCCGACGCTCGCGGCGAGCGGCTCGTACCGGCAACCTCGTCCTCCGGTGTATGGGTCGCACCGCCCACCTGGATAACGGGCTTCCCACGGGTCTGATTGGGGTGCATGCTGCGCGGCGGCAGGGAGGAGCGGGTCCGATGGGCCCACCGCGGACCCCGGACGAAGGCCGATGCAACGGCCCGGCAGTTTGACGTCCTGTACGCCGTGGTCCGCGAAGAGTGACAGGCACTCGGTAGGCGCGATAGGGGAGGTGGGGACGTGGTCACGACCAGAACTGGACAGCGGCTCAATGGAATGGACGTCGACGAGCTGCGGGAGTACATCGACTCGGTGACGGCCGATGCCGGCCAGGCCGACCGAGATCCGGTCGTCACTGCCCGCTGGGTGGGCGGAAGTCGAGCCGAGGTGACCTCGGCCCTCGGCGGCGCGCCTGTCTACATGGGCGGCGACGACGACCCGAGCGCGATGGGGATCCTGTTGCGGGCGCTCGCGGCGTGCGACGTCGAGGTCGTCGCCACGCGCGCGACGCTGCTCGGGATCGAGATCGAGGACCTGACGATCGAGGCGAGGGGCTATTTCAACGTCGCTCGCTACCTGGGCGTCGAGGCCCCGAGTGGTGCCGGTTACCAGCGCGCCTCGTACACCGTCCGCCTCAAGACCAAAGGGGACGCGAGCCCTGAGCAGGTCGCGGAGCTTCGGGCCGCCTTGGAGGCCTCGCCGGTCGGCGACACGTTCGAACGGAACGTGCCCGTCAGCTTCGAGTTCGAAGTGAGCTGAGATGAGCTTGCCCGCGGCCGTTCCGGTCGTGCGGCCGGACCTGCCCGAGGTCGAGTTCGACTTTGACGACGCGACCTGGCGGCGTGTCGGTGAGCGCTTTCTCGACCTGGCCATCGACGTCTCGACCGGGTGGCAGCGTCGGGCACCCGCCCCCGCCGTATCGCCCGACGACTGTCGTGCCCTTTTCAGCGGCGATCTGCCAGCCCGTGGCGGAGACCCTGCCGACTTGGTCGACCGCCTCGCGAGAGACCTGCCATCCATGTCCGGCTTCAACGGTCATCCGAGCTTCTACGGCTACATCACCTCGTCACCTAGCCCCGTCGGGGTGCTCGGATCCCTCCTCGCGGCGGCGCTCAACCAGAACACCGCGCTGTGGCGACTCGCCCCGGGAGCTACGACCATCGAGCTCCAGACAATCGATTGGATCCGTTCGCTCGTCGGCTTCCCGCCGGGCAGCGAGGGGGTCTTCTCGAGTGGGGGCCAGCTCGCCAACACGATCGCCCACACCGTCGCCCGCGACCGGATGGCCGGCTGGGACGTTCGCCGTTTGGGGGTGCGAGGACCGGAGAGCTCGCCGCCGCTCCGGGTCTACACCAGCGACCAGAGCCACTACTGCCATGAGCAGTCGATGGAGCTCCTGGGGCTCGGGCGCGATGCGATCCGGCTCGTCCCGTCGGACGACGCCTACCGGATGCGGCTCGACTCACTTGTGGCAATGGTCACTGAGGATCGCGACCGGGGCTTCCGTCCGATTGCGGTGGTGGCCACGGCTGGCACCGTCGGGACGGGCGCCGTCGATCCGATCGGAGCGATCGTTCGGCTAGGGAGGGACGAGGGTATCTGGGTCCATGTCGATGGCGCCTATGGAGCCTTCGCCGCCATCGCGCCAAGCGCGCCCGCCGAGCTCGCCGCCATGGGAGAAGCCGATTCGATCGCCTGCGATCCGCACAAGTGGCTGTATGCGCCGATCGACGCCGCCGTGACGCTCTTCCGCGAGCCGGGAGCGCTGGAGGGGTCATTCGCCTTCCACGCCGCTTACCTCCAGGCTGGCGCCGACCCCGCGCGGATCGACCTTCTGGAGCGGTCGCCGGAGAACAGTCGGCCGTTCCGCGCGCTCAAGGTCTGGCTCGCTCTCCAGGCGTACGGGCGGGACGGGTACGCCGCGATGATCGAACGGAACATCCGTCTCGCGGCATATCTCGAGTCGCTCGTGGCTGCAACCCCGGGACTTGCGCTGGTGGCCCCGCGTGAGCTCTCGATCGTGTGCTGGCGAGTCGAGCCGCTCGACCTCGCCAACGATTCCAAGCGCCTGGAGCTGTTACAAGGCCGGGTCATCGAGGAGCTGGAGCGACGCGGAATCGCCGTCATCTCGAACGCGAAGCTGCACGATGGGCGGACGGCGCTTCGGGCGTGTATCGTCAACTTCAGAACCAGCCTTGAGGATGTCGAGGCACTCGTTGCGGCATGCCGCGATCTTGGTGAGGAGCTGGCCTCCGCCGTCTGACGGTGGACCCTGGCAGACCACCCATGGCACGACTCCAGCGGCGCCGATTCACGGACCCGGATGACGTCCGGACGATTCCTCACGGCCGGATCGACATTGTCGAACTCGACGACCGGGTCGTTGGGCGGATGACGTACGAGCCGGGCTGGCGATGGTCGGTGGATGTGAAGCCGATCGCGGGTACGGACTCCTGCCAGTTCCATCACTTCGGGGTCACCATCAGTGGGCGAACACGAGTCCAAATGCGCGATGGGACCGAGCTCGAGATCGGTCCCGGCGAGGTGTTCGAGATCCCGCCGGGACACGATGCCTGGGTGGTCGGCGACGAGCCATGGGTCTCGGTGGATTTCGAGGCCATGCGCGCGTACGGACGCGCCGAGCCCACCGGCGGCCGGCGGACGCTGTTCTCGATCCTGTTCACCGACATCGTGGACTCGACTGCGCAGGCCGTCGCTCGTGGCCCGGCCGCCTGGCGAGATATCGTCAGCCGCCACAACGAACTGGCCGAACGGGAAATCGACCGACATGAGGGCCGACTGGTCAAGACGACGGGCGATGGCGTGATCGGCCTGTTCGACAGCGCCGAGCGGGCGGTTCGCGCGGGCGCCGCGCTCGGCGATGCGCTGAAACCGCTCGAGATCCGGGTTCGGGCGGGAGTCCATACGGGCGAGGTCGAGCTTGCACCCGGAGACGTCCGCGGGCTCGCGGTCCACGCGGCCGCACGGATCATGGCGCTGGCCTCCCCGGACGACGTGTGGGTCTCTGCGACCGTGCGCGAGCTCGTCGACGGGACCGGCCTCGAGTTCGCGGACTGCGGGCTCCACGAACTGAAGGGCCTACCCGGGCAGCGACAGCTCTACGCGCTCGTGCGTCCCCGCAGCGGCCGTGTCAGGTCCCTTGCCGGCGGTCAGTAGATAGGTGCTGACGTGGAGGAGCGGTGCCAGAGGTACCGACCTGCGCAAATGGCTCCACCGACGCGCTTGATCCGCGGTTCGAAGCTGGACGACTGACGAGCTCGTGGCCCTCGCCCTCGACTCGGCGAACGAGCCCGAGGCCGTCGGCACCTCGTCAGATACGGTCGAAGACGGCGACGTACCAGAGGCGCGCCAAGCTGCTCCTGGTGCGATGGAACCCCGCATCCATGAGCCGAGCCTCGATCTTCGTGATGTCGTGCACATATCCGGGGCACGGCCGCCCGCGCAGCGCCTCGGTGGCATCCTCCAGCCAGAACCAGATCCGATTGGCGAAGCCTCGCCAGCCGCTCGACGCGGGCACCGAAAAGGCATACCGCTTCTGGGCCGCCGAGACCGAGTTTCCGAGTAGCCGATCGAGATCGGGATAGCAGCACAAAACCCGGTCGCGGACGACCCAGTCGTGCGGTGCCAGCGGGACCAACGCACCGTCACCGGGCTCGAAGCGTGTTCGCTCCGTCAGCCCAACAGCCTCGGCCCGCCGACGTGCTACCTCGAGGCTCTCGCTCGACAGATCCACGCCCGTGGCCGAGGTTGCCCCAGCCTCGAGGAGGCCGATCATGAGCGCGCCACCGCCACAGCCGAGTTCCAGGACCGATGGCGCCGCCTCGGTCGCGTCGATGGCGAGGGCGTCGAACACACGCTGCGACACAGGGTGGAGCGCTGGCCGGGCTCCATCCGCGGCTCGCTGGCGCATCTTCCGATCGAAGTGGTGCGCGATGCGCCGATCGACCGGTTCGCAGCAGTCTGCGCGAGGTGACGGCCCCGGGTCCCCGCTCATCGGCATGTCGCAGACAGTAACGCCGTTGCAAAGCCCTGGCAGCTCGGGCTGAGATATATCTGCGGCGTCGCTGGCGGTCACCCTTCGCTTGGGAAGCAGACACTCTGCCAGCTGAGTTACTCCCGCTCGGGAGCCTTTTCCGGTCTGGTGCTGCGCGAAAGGTACCAGCGTGCTGGCCGGACCAAGATTGAAGATCACCGCTCTCTGTGATAACGGCGGCCTGATCGGCGACGGACGGCATCTTCCATGGTTCGCGGCCGCCACCGGACGGCGTTGGAACGCCAGGCTCTTCGTTCAGCGTCGGCGATAGCGAACCGATGGCACATCAGAGTCTCCATCGAAGTCAGTGCGGTTCAAAGCTGTCCTGCATGAGAGTCATGACTGCCTTTCCTGTGGTTCAAATCCGAGTGTCGGCTCCAGCATCCAAGGCCAGGCAGCGGCGCCTGCAACCTCGTGATTGGGCGAGCTCTCCGAGCAAAGCCCGGGGTGGAGCTACCTGTTCTCCGTCCCAGCGAGCGCTTCGTAGGTCAGCGCTGCGACAAGGCCATAAGCCAGGTGGGGACCGGCGTCGGTGAGCCAGTCATCAATCGACCACGATCGTGGGTCCGTGAGCCCAAGGGCGATTGGCAAGGCATTGCTGCCGATCATTGCGCCGGCAGCCAGCACGAGCGCGGCCAGGAGGACGGGCCGGTCGCGGTCGGGGGCCACGGATGCGTACAGCATCGGCAGCGCCAGTCCATCGGCGTAGCCCGAAGCCGAGCCCAGACCACTTCGGCGGCTCTCGCCGGCGGCGCCGGTTCCAACGTTCAAACCAAAGTGTCGGACGAGTGCCGAGCCAAGCCGCTGCGGCTGGTCGCTCGGCGCCCGACCGCGGACCAGCATGTCCAGGTAGCTCGTCAACTCCAAGGCGATCGTTCCCGTCGCTCCGGCCGCGAGCCCGCAAGCCAGTCGTCTGAGCACGGTCATTCTCCGAGCACAGTCTGTGCCGAGGGTGTTGGGACCGGAGCGTGGCCCGGTCCCAAGTGTGGCTCCTACGGTGTCGCGCCCGAGTACTCGGCGGGGTGCTCAGGCCGATCCTTGTCGGCGGTCGCCCTGATCGTCTCGAGCGTCTCCTCGACGCTCTTGCCGTTGCCCTCGGCGATCTCTTTGAGATCCTCGTAGGTCACGTTCTTGCCCATCACCTTATGGGCGTCCATGCAGCCGCATGTCAGGCACATCTGCGCTACTCCTCTGTCGGCTCCGAG
>JBBRNM010000101.1:0-5631 GCA_038230295.1 Candidatus Limnocylindrales bacterium | reverse complement strand
TACGCTCCCGGCCCCGACATGAGAGACCTGACCGACCGCGCGCTCGACACGGCCGCCCAGCTCGGCGCCGCCTATGCCGACGTGCGCGTTGTTCGTCGGCGGGAGGAATCGATCGCGGTCAAGACCGGTCGGGTCGAGGGCGTCGCGATGGGCGAGTCCGAGGGCTTCGGGCTGCGCGTCCTTGTCGACGGCGCGTGGGGCTTCGCCGCATCGGATCGACTGGAGCTGGCCGAGGCCGACCGCATCGGCGCGCTGGCCGTTCGAATCGCGAAGGCCTCCGCGACGGCGCTCCGCCGGCCGGTCGTGCTCGACGACCGCCCCACGGCAACGGGCACGTTCGAGACGCCGGTCGAGGAGGATCCGTTCAAGGTTCCGCTCGATCGCAAGATCGGCGATCTCGTGGCCGCCGACCGCGCTGCCGCGGACGTCAAGGGCATCGTTTTCACGGAGTCGACGTACGCGGCGCAGCGGGAGTGGAAGACCTTCGCCGCAACCGACGGCAGCTACACCGAGCAGACGATCACCCACGTCGGCGCGGGCCTCGAGGCCAATGCCATCGAGGGCGACGAGCACCAGCGCCGGAGCTATCCCGACGCCGGCGGCGGCTTCCAGGCCGCGGGCTACGAGTACATCCGCAAGCTCGACCTCGCGGCCCATGCCGAGGCCTACGCCGAGGAGGCGGTCGCGCTGCTCACCGCGCCGCAGTGCGAGCCCGGACGGCGGACGATCGTCCTCGATCCCTCGCAGCTGTACCTCCAGCTGCACGAAAGCTGCGGCCACCCGACGGAGCTCGATCGGGTCTTCGGGACCGAGGCGTCGTACGCGGGCACGAGCTTCCTGACCACCGACAAGCTGGAATCCGGGTTCCGATACGGCTCGGACAAGATCACGATCGTCGCCGACGCGACGGCGGCGGGCGGCATGGGGACGTTCGGCTGGGACGACGAGGGCGTGGCCGCCCAGGCCGTCCCGCTCATCAAGGAGGGTATCTTCGTCGGCTACCTCTCGAGCCGCGAGACCGCGCCGCGCATCGGGCGCCGCTCGGGCGGTGCGATGCGGGCGGACGGCTGGAACCGCATCCCGCTGATCCGGATGACGAACGTGAACCTCCTGCCGGTCCCGGGCATGAGCCTCGACGAGATCGTCGCCGACACGGACGACGGCCTGTATCTCGCGAGCAATCGGAGTTGGTCCATCGACGATCGCCGGCTGAACTTCCAGTTCGCGACCGAGGTCGCCTACGAGATCAAAGGCGGCAAGAAGGGCCGGCTCTTCAAGAACCCGACGTACACCGGGATCACCTACGAGTTCTGGCGCTCGTGCGACGCGGTCGGCGACGAGCGCAGCTTCGTGATGCTCGGTACGCCGAACTGCGGCAAGGGCGAGCCCGGCCAGACCGCGCATGTCGGCCATGCCGTGCCCGGAGCGCGCTTCCGGAACGTCCAGGTCGGGGTGGGCAAGTGGTAAGCCGGACGGCTGGAACCGACTCGACCGGAACGCAGCCCGCCGAGGACGCACTGAGGCTCGCCGAGGATGCCGTCGGGCGGGCGCTGAAGGCCGGCGCCACGGAGGCCGAGGCCCTGGTCATGGGAGAGGACTCTGCGCTGACCCGGTTCGCGAACAGCGAGATCCACCAGAACGTCGCCGAGACCAGCCACACGGTGAATCTCCGCTTCATCGCGGGGCGCCGCATCGCGGTCCTCTCGACCGGACGAACCGATCCCGAGGGGCTGCAGGTCCTCGTGCAGCGGGCGTCGGCGATCGCGCGGACCTGCGAGGAGCTGGACGACTGGGCCGGCCTGCCGACTCCGGATGGGCAACCGCAACCGGTCCAGGCCTGGTCGGCCGGCACGGCCGAGGCGACGCCCGAGTTCCGGGCCGAGGGCGTTCGAGCCGTGATCGCGGCCGCGGACGCGGCCGGCGTCATCGCCTACGGCTCGTTCTCGACCGGCGTCGACACGATCGCCGTCGCGAACTCCAATGGAATCCGGGCGGCAGAGCAGCGCACCGGCTCGCAGCTGATCACCGTCCACATGTCGCCGGACGGCGGCAACGGCTATGCCGAGGCGGTCTCGATGGACGCCACGACGATCGATGCGGCGGCCCTCGGCCGGGAGGCGGCGAGCAAGGCCCGCGCGAGCGACAACGCGATCAGCCTGCCGCCGGGCGACTACCCGGTCGTGCTCGAGGAGTACGCCGTCGTCGACATCACCGACATGCTGGGCTATCTCGGATTCTCGGCCCTCGCCGTCCAGGAAGGACGCTCCTTCGTGGAGCCCGGCAAGCGCATTGGATCGGACCTCGTGACCGTCGTCGACGACGGCACCGACTCGCTGGGCCTGCCGATGGCCTTCGACTACGAGGGCGTCCCGAAGCAGCGCGTGTCGATGATCGAGGCCGGGATCTGCCGGAACGTCGTCTACGACTCGCAGACGGCGGCGCGCAACGGCGTGAAGTCGACGGGCCACGCCCTGCCGGCCCCGAATCCCTATGGACCCTTCCCGCTCAACACCATCATGAGCGCGGGCACGACGTCCCGCGAGGAGCTGATCGGCGGGCTCGACCACGGCCTGCTCGTGACCCGCTTCCACTACACGAACCCGGTCCATCCGAAGCTCGCGATCATCACCGGGATGACCCGCGATGGCACGTTCCTGGTCGAGGGCGGGAAGATCACCGGGCCGGTCAGGAACCTCCGCTACACCCAGTCCTATCTCGACGCCCTGGCGGGCGTGTCGGCGGTCGGCAGCAGCCGCAAGACGATCAAGGGCTTCCTCGGCGGTGCGGTCGTGCCGGCCGTCCGAATCGACGCCTGGACGTTCACGGGAGCCACCGAGCACTGACACCGCCGACTCGCTGTCGGCATTCGTACGGTCCTCCAAGGAGCTCCTCGAGTGGAGCTTCGATCTCGACGTGGTGACGACCGCCATGATCGCCTTCGGCGCGGTGACGCTGGTCGTGATCATCGGCCAGGTGGAGCGCCGTGCGGCGGCCCGGAATCGCGAGATCGAGGCGACGCTGGGTTCGGCCTAGCCAGCGGCGATCGCTCGCTCCGCGACCATCGCCCCGCGGAGGAGGGCGTTGATCGCCGGTCCTCCGACCAGCGCCGTCGGATCCACGTCCCAGCCCGACGGAACGAGCACTGCGATCGGAGCCATGCCGCCGCGCCGCTGGGCACGACGATCGGCACATCGAGCGGGATCCGCCGCAGGGACCCGAGATCGAGGTGGTCGAGATGCAGATGCGAGACGAGGACCGCGCCGACGTCCGCAATCGCGGCGGCCGGCACGGGCGCGACGATGCGCTTCAGGGGCCCGACGCGCGCCTCGAGGACCGGATCCGTGAGGAACCGCACGCCATCGAGCTCAAGGCGCACGGTCGCGTGACCCAGGTACTGGATCCTCATCCGGGGGCGGCGCTCAGTCCGGCGGTCAGTCCGGCGCTACCGCCAGGCGGTCTTCGCGGCGTCGGGATACAGCCGCACGCGCCGATATGGCTCGCGACCGCGGGAGCGGGACACGAGATTGGCCCGCTCGGCCATCTGGTGCTGGAGCCGCCGGATGTAGGCGTTCTGCGGTGACAGCTCGACCGCCTCGGATCGCTGGAGGACGACATCGATCGCCTCCTCGGTCTCCCGGAGCGCGGCGTCGCGGGGGTCGATCTCGAGCGCGAAGATCGAGGTCAGCGACGCCTGCATCTGGCCGATCGTGTTGCTCTTGAGGACATAGATCGGGACGCCGCGCTCCTCGGCCTCGCGGACCATCGGCGTCTTCTGGCGGTACTCGCTCCGAATCGTCATGACGACGTCGGCCTCGTCGACGTCATGGGCGAGCACGACCGGCAGCTGGAGCTCCCGGATCGCCGCCTCGAGGCGCTTCCGGGCGATGCCCTGCGGCAGGACTCGCAGCGTCGGCAGCGTGTTCGCCGAGCTCATCTGGATGGCCGGTCCCTCGTCAGCTGGCTCGGTGCCGTCGACATCGTCCAGGGACGGCTGCGTCGGAGCCGCGTCCGAGGCGTCCGAGGCGGCGGGTGGCGAGGCGTTCACCGGCGCGATCCCCTCCTCCGCCTTGAGAGCCCCGATCGCCTTGACGGCCGACTCGCGCCATTCCCGCTGCCGGGAGAGCTCGCGGGCCTCGCGGGCTCGGGGCTCCGGCACCGGCACGCCAACCGTGCCGCGCTCGAGCGGGCCGCGGTCCGCGATCTCGCCGGCCACGAACGGGATCTCCAGCCTCGCCGCCGGCTCGCCGCCCGGTCCGCTCCCGGGGCCGGCAGCTCCACCGCCGCGGCTCGGGCGCCACGAGCCCGAGGCCCCGGGGCGGAAGCCCGGCCGCCCGCCACCGCGCTCGGACCCCGAGAACGACAGCTGGCCGTAGCCCGAGCGGTAGGCGCCGCCGTCGCCGCGCCAGCCCGGTTCGGTCCGCCACGACGTCCCCGCGCCGACGAGCCCCGAGAACCGATCCGGTCCGAGCTGCTCCCGCGGCGACGGCCGCGGCCGCGACTGCGAGCGATGGACGCCGGCCTCGTCGCGCCAGCGCTGCTCGGCCGCGACCGGATCGCCGCGCAGCAGTGCGTCCACGGTCTCCGCGACGTCGGCATGGACCAGGACCTTCTCGCGATCCTGGATCTCGATGATCACGTCGAACGTGGGTGGCGCCTTGCGCTCGAGGACGCTCTTCTGGGTCCGCCGCCGGCGCGCTTCCTCGTCGCCGAGGGTCACGCTCTGGATCCCGCCGATGAGGTCCGAGAGCGTCGGGTTGAGCATCAAGTTGTCGAGCGTGTTGCCGTGGGCCGTGCCGATCAGCTGGACGCCGCGCTCGGCGATCGTTCGCGCCGCCTGGGCCTCCAGCTCCGTCCCGATCTCGTCGATGACGATGACCTGGGGCATGTGGTTCTCGACCGCCTCGATCATGACCTCGTGCTGCATCGACGGCGTCCGGACCTGCATCCGGCGAGCCTTGCCGATCGCTGGATGAGGAATGTCGCCGTCGCCGGCGATCTCGTTCGAGGTGTCGACGACGACGACCCGCTTGTCGAGGTCGTCGGCCAGGACGCGCGCCGCCTCGCGCAGCATCGTGGTCTTGCCGATCCCGGGCCGGCCCATGATCAGCAATGACTTCCCCGTCTCGACGAAGTCGTTGATGATCTCGATCGTGCCGTAGACGGCCCGGCCGATCCGGCACGTCAGCCCGACGATCTTGCCGTTGCGGTTCCGGATCGCGCTGATCCGATGAAGCGTCCGCTCGATCCCCGCCCGGTTGTCGTCTCCGAACGTCCCGATGTGGTCGACGACGTAGGCAATGTCGGCCTCGGTGATCTCGCGGTCGAGGAGGGTGACCTCGCCATCGGGAAATCGCGCCTCGGGCCGCCGGCCGAGGTCCATGACGACCTCGATGACGCCCTCGCGATTGGCGACGGTCTTCATCGCCTCCACGATCTCGGGCGGGAGGGCCGCCATGAGGACGCCGAGATCGTCGATCGTCTCGCGCCGGCCGGGTCGTTCTTCAGGAGCCACGCGTGACCTCCCATGGGCGCACGGCGGCCGGGACGAGGCCCGGCTCCGCGACCCGGACGAGGGTTTCCTTGAGCAAGAGCGTCACCGTCGCGATCTCCGCAAACCCGGCCTCCTCGAGG
>JBBRNM010000100.1:0-5765 GCA_038230295.1 Candidatus Limnocylindrales bacterium | reverse complement strand
GTGGTCGATCGACCCCTGGAACTCGGCGAAGACGATCCGGCCCGGGGTGGTGGCAACTGGCGGCACCGTCCCCGTGGCGACGGGCGCACTTGCAGCAGCGGTAGGGCTGATCGACTCGCTGCTCGTCGGCGATCCGGGAGGCGTAGTGGCTGGCGGGGTCGCTCCCGGGCCACAGCCCGCGAGGGCGAGGGCCGCGAGCAGCACGGCCGCTCGGGCGCGGGCTCCAGCGGCACGGCGTCGACTTCGAGCGTGGATTCGGCCGCCCATGCGAGAAGGCTACACGCCGGCCGGCGTTCGACAACGTACGGCCCCCTGCTGCCCGACGAGGTGCCATCGTAGATTCGGCGATGATGGCGCCGTGAGACGGAGCGCGCGTCGAGCGCGGGATCATGCCGCGGCGCAGGATCTGCACGCACGCGGGCTGCACCGTGGAATGGGATGCGGCCGATGCGATCCTGCTGTGCCCCTGCCATCGTGCGGCGTTCGATCCGGCTCATGATGGTGCGGTGATCGACGGACCCGCCCCGAGCCCGCTTTCGAAGCTGCCCATCCGCGTCGACACGGCCAGCGGATCGATCTTTCTTGGCGGCTAGTTGGCGCCGCGGTCCGTGGGCGTTTGTCCTCCTGGCCGCGCTGAGCGCGGGCTGCATCGACCCGTCGCCCCCTTCCTCGCCGACCCCAACGGCCGGGGTCACCACCCGGACGGCCCTCCCGTCGCCGCGCGTTAGTCTCTCCGCGATACCAAGTGCCTCTCCGGCCGCCACCCTCGCGCCATCGCCGTCTCCGCCGGTCGCGAATCGACCGGCGCCCTGTCCGGGCACGGATCGGACCCCGGGGGCAGGGCCGGGTCGAGCGCTGAGCGGCCTGAGCACGAACTGGTCCGGCTACGTCGCCGCCGTCCGAATCAGCGCGGTGACGTGCGTCGAGGCGAGCTGGGTCGAGCCGAAGATCACCTGTCCCGTGCGCGGTGATCAGGCCGTCGCGATCTGGATCGGGATCGATGGCTTTTCCAGTCGCCAGATCGGCATCCCGTCAACGGCGAGCCTCGTCCAGATCGGTACCCAGGCGAACTGCCATGACGGCTTCGTCTTTCACGATGCGTGGCACGAGATCCTGCCCGCAGAGCAGCACGAGGTCAGGATCTTCGCCAGCGTCCGGGCCGGCGACCATATGTCCGCCCGGATCCTCTATGCAGGCGGCCGCTTCACGATGTCGATCTTCGACGCCGAGACGGACCTCGCATTCACGTTGACCGCGTCGGCCCCGGGGGCCCCGAGGCGGACGGCGGACTGGGTCGTCGAAGCCCCGGCGGTCGACTGCCCGGGCACCTGCGCACCGATCGCGCTGCCGCGCTTCGGAAGCGTCCAGTTCTCGAATGCGCACGCGACGATCGGCGGCTCGCAAGCCGGCATCGACGACGACCGCTGGACCCACGTGAAGCTATCGATGTCACGCCGGACGATCGTCCGGACGCGGGCGTCAGCCCTGGCATCCGGCGGCACGCTCTTCCACGTGACCTGGGTCCACAGCTAAAGGGCTTACCGACTCGAGTTCGGCCGCCAGCTCCGCTCGCTCGGTCGGTTGCCGAGCCCGACGCCTGGACGCGGATCGAGGCGGCCACCGGATCGAGACCGAGGATCGGCCGTCGGGCGGGGGACCCACGCGCTGACCGGTTGATGGTGCTGACCGTCGGGGCGGGCACCCGGCATTGCTGGTCGACCGTGCTGGCTCTCGGGGCGCCCGTGCTGGGAGTCGGGTCGTCGATGCGGGTTGGTGGGCCGTCCCGCGAAGGGCCTGGAGACCGGCTGCGAACCCGGACGCACCGCCGGACGCTGCCCGGAAGGAGCGCCGGGGCGTGGTGCGGCGCCGGGCCAGGGAGTGGCGCCGGGACGCGGGCCGTTTGGTCGCGGCCCATTCGGCCGGGGTGCGTTTGCGCGCGGGCCGTGGCGCGGAACGGACACGCCGCTGCCGAACGAGGATGGTCGGCCGGCGAGGCCGCCCGATCGAAGTCGGATCGGCTCGGCACGAATCGAGCGATCGGGTTCGAAGCCCGGGACCAGCTCGACCGCCACCGAGTGCCGGAGGAGCCTCTCGATGTCCCGCATGAGGGGTGCCTCGTCGATGCAGACGAGCGAGACGGCCTGGCCGTCGATCCCGGCGCGGCCCGTTCGGCCGATCCGGTGGACATAGTCCTGGGCGACCATTGGCAGCTCGAAGTTGACGACGTGGGGCAGGGCGTCGATGTCGATGCCCCGCGCGGCGAGGTCCGTCGCCACGAGGATCGCGACACGGCCGGCCTTGAAGTCGCCGAGAGCACGCACCCGCTGGGACTGGCTGCGATTGCCATGGATGGCCGCCGCCTCGATCCCGTCGCGGACGAGCTGCTCGGCGAGGCGATTCGCGCCGTGCTTCGTGCGCGTGAAGACGAGCGCCTGATCGATCCGACCCGTGCGAACGAGGTGGCTGAGGAGCTCGCGCTTGCGTTCCCGGTCGACCGGGATCACGACCTGCTCGACGAGCTCCGCGGCGGTGTTGCGGGGCGCCACATCGACCGCGGCAGGCTCGGTGAGGAAGCCGCTCGCGAGGTCGCGGATCTCGTTCGAGAACGTCGCCGAGAACATGAGGTTCTGCCGCTTCGGCGGCAGCAATCCGATGATCCGTTTGATGTCGCGGATGAAGCCCATGTCGAGCATCCGATCGGCCTCGTCGAGCACGAGGATCTCCACGCGGGACAGGTCGATCGTTCGTTGCCCGACGTGGTCGAGCAGGCGCCCGGGCGTCGCGACGACGATCTCGGGGCCCATCTTCAGCGCCCGCGCCTGGCGATCGAAGTTCACCCCGCCGTAGATCGCGACCGAGCGAATCGGCCGGCGCGCGCCGTACGTGCGGACCGACTCCTCGACCTGGAGCGCGAGCTCCCGGGTGGGAGTCAGGACGAGCGTCCGGATGGGGCCCGGTAGGACGCGACGGACTTCGCGCGGACCGCGCGAATCGCCGGCTGCCAGGGTCGGGGTGGGCCGCGTCGCATGCAGCAACTGCAGGATCGGCAGCACGAACGCGGCCGTCTTGCCGGTGCCGGTCTGGGCGCCGGCGAGCAGGTCGCGGCCGGCGAGGATGAGTGGGATGGCTTCCCGCTGGACGGGAGTGGGCTCGGTGTAGCCCTCGTCGGCGACGACGCCGATCAGCTCGGGCGTCAGCCCAAGGTTGTCGAATGACATGGAACGTTGCTCCTGAAAGGGCCCTCCCGCGATTGCGGGGCCCGGTCAGGGCGATGGGTGATTCGGGATCGAACGGCGAGAAGACCGTGGGCGCTGACCGGAGCGCCCATGAGCACGAAGTGGGCGAACCATAGCAGACGCCGCCCGATCGCGTGCGTATTTGCGAAGGTGCTAGAATGTTGCGCAGTCAACTACCGAGACGGAGCTTCGCCCCGGTGCCAGACCCAGGAGATCCCACTCATGACCGTTGCCACACTCGTCGAGCCGTCGACTCGCACCACAAGGTTCCAGGACGCCGCCGACGACGCGACGATCGCTCGAACTGCCGCCGCTCTTCGCGGCAAGGGCTACGAGGTCCACGTCGTCGATGATCACGAGACCGCGAAGGCGCTGATCCTGAGCCTGGTGCCCGAGGGCGCCGAGGTCAGCGAGGGTGCATCCAAGACGCTCGATGACCTCGGGGTGACCTCCGCCATCGAACAGTCCGGAAAGTTCGACGCGGTTCGCCCCAGGACCCGCTCGATGGATCGCACCGATCCCGCCGCGCTCCGACAGGCCCGCAAGCTGGGCGTGGCCCCCGACTACTGGCTCAACAGTGCCCATGCCGTCACCGAGGACGGAACCCTCGTGATCGCCTCGAACACCGGCAGCCAGCTGGGTGCAATCGCGTTCGGCGCCGGCCAGGTCATCTTCGCGATCGGCTCGCAGAAGATCGTCAGGAACCTCGACGAGGCGCTCACGCGCATCGAGCAGCACGTCCTGCCGCTCGAGAACCAGCGGATGCAGGGCCTCTATGGCATCGACAGCGCGATCCGCAAGATCCTGATCGTGAACCAGGAGTTCCGACCGGGCCGCTTCACGGTCGTGCTCATCAAGGAGCCGATCGGGTTCTGATCGAGGGCGCCGATGCTGGACGCCTGCGAGCACACGAGTAAGCGCGCGAGGGGCCGAGCCGACTAACCTCAGCCTGTGACTTTGGCAACGACCCGCGATCCGGCGCGCCTCCTCGACGACCTCAACGAAGCCCAGCGCCAAGCCGTCTCGATCACGAGTGGGCCGCTCGCCATCATCGCCGGGGCGGGTTCCGGCAAGACCCGGGTCATCAGCCACCGAGCGGCCTACGCGATCGAGACCGGCGCCGTTTCGACCGACCGGGTCCTGCTCGTGACGTTCACCGACAAGGCGGCGACCGAGATGGTCCAGCGGATGGCGGCGCTCGGCCACCCGGGCGTGATGGCCAAGACCTTCCACGCGATGGCCCTCGCCCAGCTGCGGCACTTCTGGCCAAGCCGGCACGAAGGTGCGCCGATGCCGGCGATCGCCGATGGCAAGAGCCGGCTCCTCTATCCCCTCGCCGGACGGCTCCCGGGCGGCTACAAGTTCACCCAGGTCAGGGACCTCGCCGAGACAATCGAGTGGGCCAAGGTCCGCCGGATTCGACCGGAGCGCTGGGTCGCCGAGGGCGGGGACAGATCGCCGATCCCGGCGGACCTCTTCGCCCGCCTCTACGCCGACTACGAACGGGCAAAGGCGCGAGCGGGCGTCATCGACTTCGAGGACATGCTCGTCGAGACCGTCGACCTGCTCGAGACCGACGCGGCTGCGCTCGCGCTCGTCACGTCGCGCAAGACCTGGTTCTCCGTCGACGAGTACCAGGACACGAATCCGCTCGCCGAACGGCTCGTCCATCTCTGGCTCGGCGATTCTCGCGACCTGGCCGTCGTCGGCGACCCGGACCAGACGATCTACAGCTTTACCGGCGCCACGCCCTCGTATCTGCTCGGCTTCGAGCGCGCGCACCCGGGCGCCCGCGTCGTGGCGCTCGTCGAGAACTACCGCTCGACGCCCCAGATCCTGGAGCTGGCGAACCGGCTCACCGGTACGGGTCCCCGCGGTGCGCTCACGGCCACGCGCCCGGCCGGCCCCGTGCCGAGCATTCGGCGGTTTGCCGACGACGAGGCCGAGCGGGCTGCCATCGTGGCCGGGATCCGCGACCTCCTCCGGTCCGGCACCAGCCCGGGTGAGATCGCGATTCTCGTCCGGATGAACGCCCAGCTGCCCGAGCTCGAGCAGGCCCTGACCCGCTCCGGCATTCCATTCGCCATTCGCGGTCAGCGGTTCTTCGATCGCCGCGAGGTCCGGGACGCGCGGCGGCTCCTCCGGAACGCCGGGCTGGACGTCGTCGGTGCGCAGCTGGTCGCGGCCGTCCGAGAGCTCTTCGCGGAGAAGCTGGGCCTGGGCAGCGACGCCGAACGGGGAGGGGACGAGGCCGCCGAGCGGGCGGCGTCCCTAGAGACGCTCCTGTCGATCGTCGCCGACCTGGCGACCGCCCGACCCGAGGTCACGCTTGCTGAGGTCCTCGCGGAGCTCGACCGGCGGGATGCGGATGAGGTCTCCGGGGCGTCGGATGGCGTGAACCTCCTGACGTATCACCGGGCGAAGGGCCTTGAGTGGGACGCGGTGTTCCTGCCGGCCCTCGAGGAAGGGCTCCTGCCGATCCGACAGGCGAAGGAGGACGCCGAGGTCGACGAGGAGCGCCGACTGCTG
>JBBRNM010000099.1:0-5792 GCA_038230295.1 Candidatus Limnocylindrales bacterium | reverse complement strand
GTCCCAGCTGCCGCTACAGTGCCCTGGGCGCCGGGGGCCGATCATCCATGGCGACGAGTCAGGAAGGGCACCAAGCTCGATCAGCAGCGACTGACAGAATCACTGAACAGTTGAGCTGACAGATTCATTGAGCTTCGACATCCTCTCGTTCGAGTCGCTCGCTCCGACCCACCTCGCCAGCATCGCTCACGGCGGTTCGCGGCGGATTGGCGGCGCCTTACGCGGCGGGACCGTGGGCGAGGTAGCGTTTCACGTGAAACAAGCCGGCAGCGCCGCCGGCTGGGGGCCGCCCGGCCTGCAGCGCTTACTGGGCGTGTCCGGCTCCCCGCCTCTGCACGGCGCCTCCCCGAGGTCGATGGCTCCGCACGCCCGCGCTGCTTCCTGATCGGGTGCCGTTGCACGTGAAACAACGCTCGACGGCTGAGTGGCGAGCACCCGTTCTCGATGGGAGGGGCAGGGGCCATCGGACTAGTCCGATCGGGCGATTGCCCCTCCGAAGCGCCCATGGGATACTGCTCAGACGACGCCGGCTTCGCCGTTCGATCGTCGCTGCGAGGGCTCAGGTTCGCAAGCGACTTCCCACAGCTCGCCGAGGACCGATCGCCGCTCATGAGTCTGCTCTTTGCTGCGATCGGAGCGACCGTTACCGCGCTCCTCGAATCAACGCTCGGCCCCCATCTCACGGTTGGAAATGCGAACGTACACCCGGTCCTCGTCGCAGCCGTCATCTGGACCATTGCTGTCGGGATCGACGGCGGCATCGTCTTTGCCTTCATCGGCGGGCTGGTCCTCGACATCCTTCTCGGACGACCCCTCGGCGCGTCGGCGTTCGCGGTGCTCGTGGCGGTTGGAGGCGCGGCCCTCGCTGCTCGGCCGCTACCACGCCTCCGTACCTTGGCTCCGATCGTCGCCGTCCCGGTCCTCAGTCTCGTGCATTCCGTGCTGATCTACGTGCTGACCTCGGCAAGCCAGGCCCCGGGTGCGGTGGCGGATCCGGTCGGGCTGTTCATCCCGGGCGCGATCTACGACGGCCTCCTCGGGCTGCTGATCGGGCCACTGGCTGTCTCGATTCACGATCGCCGCGCCGTCGTCGAACGGCTCGAATGGTGAGCCGGTGAATACGTATCTCGACGGACGGCCGGTCGAGCAGCGATCCGCGCTGCGGTTCCTCGTGTTTGGAATCGCGGCGATCCTTGGTGCCAGCGTCCTCACGTTCCGCCTGTTCGCACTCCAGATGGGCTCGGATGGCCATTTCGCCGCTCTGGCCAATTTCAATCGGACGGTCCAACAGCCGATCCCGTCGACGCGCGGCCTGATCTACGACCGAAATGGCGTCCCGCTCGTCACGAATATCGCGTCTTATAGCGTCAGGATCCGTCCCGCCGACCTCCCCGAGTCGAAACGCCAATCGGTCGTCGAGATGCTCGCGAGGCTGGTCGGACTCGATCCAACGGATATCAATCTCGCGATCGACTCGAACCCAGGATCGCGCTTCGATCTCGTTCGGGTCGCCTCGGATGTCGATCCCGATGTCGCGAGCTTCATCGCGGAGTCGAGCTCGGATCTACCCGGTGTCCAGATCGTGGTCGACACGCGGCGCGCCTACAACCTCGGGCCGCTTGTCTCGCAGATCATTGGGTACACCGGCCCGGTCAACGCCCAGGAGATTGCGAATCTACGAGCCGCCGGGTACCAGCCGGACGATCTGATCGGACGGGCTGGCCTCGAGGCTGCGTATGAAGCACAGCTCCGTGGCACCTACGGCCTCGAGACCGTCGAACGGGACGCGACCGGCCGGCTCGGGCAGGTCCTGCAGGTTGACCAGCAGGCCGTCGCCGGTGACTCCCTGCGGCTCTCGATCGACGTCAACGAGCAGCGTTATGCCCAGCAGGCGCTCGACTGGGGCATCAAGACGGCGGGCCTCAAGGGTGGCGTCGTGATCGTCATGAACCCCCAGACCGGCGAGGTCCTCGCCATGGTCAGCATGCCGACGTACGACGACAACCAATTCGCGCAAGGGATCTCGACCAAGCAGTACCGGGCATTGCTCGACAACAAGTACAAGCCGCTGATCAACCACGCCATCAGCGAGCAGTACCCGGCAGGCTCGACCTACAAGCTCGTGACGGGCAGTGCCGGCCTCGCGGATCACAAGATCACGGCAAACACCCTGATTCACACCGCGGGGTTCCTGCAGCTTGGCGGCGCACGATTCCACGACTGGAACCCCAACGGGTTCGGCATGTGCAACCTGTACTGCGGCTTCGGAAACTCGAGCGACACGTACTTCTACCAGGTGGCAGCCCGCGTCGGGATCGACCGGCTCGGCTACTGGGCGAAGAACTACGGATTTGGCTCGAAGACGGGGATCGACCTTCCCGCTGAGGCGTCCGGGATCGTTCCCACGAACGCCTGGAAGCTGAACATGTTCGGGGCACCGATCTATCCAGGCGAGACCTATCTCGCAGGGATCGGCCAGGGCTATGACGCCGTTACCCCGATCCAGCTCCTCGACGCCTACTGTGCCCTGGCGAACGGCGGCACCCTGTATGAACCGCGCCTCGTGCACGACATCATCGGAGCGGACGGCAAGGTGGTTCAGGCGTTCAAGCCCGTCGTCAACCACAAGCTCCTGCTCTCGCCCGCGATCCTGCGGACGATGCGACATGCCGCGCGGACCGTGGTCACGATTCGACACACGTACAACATGGTCGACATGCCGATCGTCGTCGCGGGCAAGTCGGGGACGGCAGAGTTCGGGGCCGCGAATTCGACAGGTTCCCTGCCATTCCACACGTGGTTCGTGGCGTTCATCCCGAAGAATCCGTACAAGTCGGCTTCGGATCCGGGAGGCTACCTCGCGTCCGAGCGGACGGATTCGCAGCTCGCGGTCCTGGCCTTCGCCTATGACTCGGGCACCAAGGGCAATGCCGCCACCGAGATCGTGAAGGCCTATCTCCAGCTCCACTACCACATCCAGAAGGATTACCGCCTTCCGAACCTCCTTCGTCGTGGCAATTACACCGTGATCGACTAGACCCCGCCGATGGGCATTGCAACCGCGCGAGCCGTTCGATCCGGGGGCTGGGCCGCCACGAAAGTGGGCGCGGTATGGCGCTCCTTCGACCTGCAGATGGCCGTCTACGCGGCGTTGCTCATGTGCTTCGGGCTGGCGATGGCGTACAGCAACTCCGCGAGCGGCGCCGGCGCCGACCTCCTCTCCGGTGGATCGGTGTTCCTGCGCGGTCTGATGTGGGCCGGCATCGCCCTGGTCGTGTTCGTCGCGGCGACGGCGTTCGACTACCACTGGCTCAAGACCTTTGCCTGGCCGCTCTACGTCGCCCAGCTGGGACTGCTCGTCGTCACCCTCGTGATCGGTAGCGGAACGGGCGGCTCGTCGCGATGGGTCTCGATCCTGGGCCTGCAGTTCCAGTTCAGCGAGATCGCGAAGATCCTGATGATCGTCGTGCTGGCGAACTACCTGTCCGCGCGCCAGGGCAAGATCGGCTCCCTCTGGTCGATTCTCGGGGCCTGCGTGCTGGTCGGTCCGCCGCTCCTGCTGGTCCTCCTGCAGCCGGACCTCGGGACCTCGCTCGTGTTCGCGGCGATCCTGCTCGGCATGCTCTTCATGTCGGGCGCGAGCCTCAAGTGGCTGGGCGTCCTCGCGGGCGCCGGGCTGGCTGCGATGCCCCTCATCTGGACGTACATCCTCAAGGACTACCAGAAGGAGCGGCTGACAGCCTTCCTGAACCCGTTGGGCGACATCCAGGGCTCGGGCTATCAGCTCTATCAGTCGCAGATCGCTGTCGGCTCGGGTGGAATGTTCGGGAAGGGCCTGACGAACGGGACCCAGAATGCTCTCGACTTCCTGCCCGTCCAGAATACGGACTTCGTCTTCGCGATCCTCGGCGAGGAGCTCGGCTTCATCGGTGCGCTCGCCGTGATCGGCCTGTTCGTGGCCCTGATCTGGCGGCTGCTGACGTGCGCCTGGCGCTCGAAGGACCCGTTCGGGACGATGTTCGGCTGTGGCGTCGCCGCGATGATCCTGTTCCAGCTCGTCGTCAACATCGGGATGGTCATCGGGCTCATGCCGATCACCGGCATCCCGCTGCCGTTCATCACCCACGGTGGCGCGTCGCTGATCAGCATCGCCGCCGGCCTCGGGATCCTCGAGAGCATCAACATCCGGCAGGGCCGCGCCGAGTGGTGACGCGCGGGCCGTTGCCCGCGGATCGATTCAGGCGCCGGAGGAGCCCGGCTCGGCCTTGTGGTCTCCGAAGCGCGCACGAGCGCCTTGGCTTGCCGCCATCTCTCGGAGCAGGGCGTCGATCTCGACCTTGAGGCCGCGGCCGGCCGGGGCACGCCGGAGCCACTCGAGGAACTCCCTGTCGACCCGGGCGATCTCGCCAAGGGACCAGCCCTCGAAGCGCCCGAACGCAATCACCGAGCCGGAGGGATTTCCGGGTGGTGGGCCTGCGTGATCGCGAACGTACGGTTTCGCCGAGTCCGTCGCGCCGCCGCGGCCCGAGGACTGCGCAGCTGCTGCGCCACGGTCCCGGTCGTATCGCGCCCGCAACACCGCGTCCCCGAGGATCTCCCAGGCGGCGTTGAGGGCCTTCATGCCCTGCTCGTCGCCGACGAGATCGGGGTGATGCTTCCGGGCGAGGACGCGATACGCGGCCTGGATGACGTCGGGGTCGGCGGCCGGATCGACCTGGAGGACGTGGTAGAGGTCGGCTCCCTGGTCAGCCATCGCCTTCGTCGCGCTGCAGGATCGGCCCGTTCATGCTGCCGCAGACTAACAGGGTGAAATCCGCTCCCAACGACGGATCGAGCGAGCCGCGCCAGCGCTGGCGACTCGTGTTCGCCCGAGACGCTGACGCGCCGGAGTCGCTGATGCCGGGCTCCGGCGCTCTCGAAACATTCGTTGCCCACCTCGACGCCGGGATCGTCGTCGCGCGGTCCGGCAATCGCGCGCGGTTCACGCTGGCGGCCCCGCTCCCGACGGGGATGTCCGGCGATCGAGAGCTCGCGGACCTATACGTGACCGATCGACTGCCGATCGCCAGCATCCGCCCGGCGGTCGAAGGCGCCCTTCCGCCCGGTCACCACCTCGTCGACCTCTGGGATGTGTGGCTTGGCGAACCCGCGCTGGCGGCCCAGCTCGAGGCCGCGGACTACCGCGTCGAGGTCGGATCCGTGGATGGCGGCGCCGAGGCGCTCAACACGAGCTGCCGCAGGATCCTCGCGGCCCAATCGCTCCTCCGGACGCGACCGAAGGGCGGCCGGAACGTCAGCTACGACCTTCGGCCCCTGCTCGCCGACGTCCGTGCGGTCGACGAGAATGGGGACACGGTTCTCGAGATCCGAACCCGTTTCAGCCCCGAGCGCGGAGCGGGACGACCGGACGAGGTCGTTGCGGCCCTCGCCGAGGCCGCGGGTAGGCCATTGACGGCCCGCCGGACACGGCGCGTCCGGCTTTGGCTTGCGCCGGAGCTGTCGGGGAATCCGATCTCCGTCCGAGGCCCCTAACGGGCCATCCTCGCGCGCGTTCTCGCAACTGGAGGGAGTCCGGGGGTCGCGATCTCGTTCCCCCGGCGAGGCCGTGACCGGGGGCTCCCTCCGCTAACGAGAGGCTCCCTCGTCCGACGCCCCGGCTGCGGTGTCGAAGGACAGCGACTCTGACCGTTAGGCGGCCAGCGACTTTGTCACCGTGGTCGGGTTGGAGGGTAGCGGCGCCAGGGATGGTTGGGGTTGTGGCGTGCTCGGGCCGTGTCCGCTGAGGGCAGGGC
>JBBRNM010000098.1:0-5839 GCA_038230295.1 Candidatus Limnocylindrales bacterium | reverse complement strand
GTCGCGGTCCGGATCGTCGCCCGCTCGGCGGCCTCGAGGGCCTTGAGGGTCGAGTCGTAGACGCGGGCGCGGCGCTGGACCGCGGCCAGCTGCTCCGCCCACAGCTCCGCCTTCTCGGCGTGGCCGGCGACCTCCTCGGCGTCCGTGGCGTTCTGCTCGACCCGGGCCCGCGCGCCGGCCTCCTCGTCGCGCATGACACCGAGGGTCCGGTCGGCGTCGACGACCTCGACCTCGAGCCGCTCGCGGGCGCGCGCCTCGTGGGCGATGGGTCCCAGCTCCTCGAGCGCGCCCGACTTCTGCTCGATCTCGTGGGCCGCGGCGTCCCGGAGCTGCGGCAGCGTCTCGCCGGGTTCACGCCCGACGAGCCCCTCGAGCTGGGCGCGCAGGCGAAGGATATTCGCGCTGTGGGCCTCCTCGGTTTCGAGGAGCGCCTGGACGGCGGCGAGGTCGGGCAGCTCGATGGCTGAGAGCTGGTTCGACAGGAGGATCTCGGCCATGTTCAGCTCCTGCTCGATCATCGAGCGACCCCGGAGGCGGCGCTCGATCTCGGCTTCGCGGAGATCGCGGGTCCGCCGGAAGTCCATCGCCCGGATTCGCTGCCGGCGTCCCACCAGGGCGAGGACCACGCCGACCAGGAGCAGGAGGCCGCCGAGCACGAGGGGCCCGGGTAGCGCGAGGGCCGTGCCGGTGCCGCCGATGGTGACCGTGGGGATCGGCAGCGCGAACAGGTGCAACCCATCGATGGCGATCAGGGCGACGGCCGCGAGGATCAGGGCCATCGCACCGATCGCGGTCGGGCGCCAGGCCCGCGGCGTCGGCTCCTGGACCTCCATCTTGACCTCGATCTCGCCGGCGAGCTGGGCTCGGAGCTCACGGATCCGGACATCCGCCTCCCGGACCTTGCCCAGGATCTCGCGGAGCAGCGGCAGCTCCAGCTTCGAGGGATGGGCGCCTTCGAGGCGCACGACCTCCTCGCTGACCTCGACGGCCGAGCGGTATCGCTCGAAGCGCTGCTTCGCGACGCCTCGCTCGACCTGGAGACGCTCGGCCACCCGGGCCTTGTCCAGGAGCGAGCGCTTCTCGATGAGGTCTGCCTCCGATGTGGTCCGGCGCTCGCGAGCCGTCGCCAGGGCGTCCCGGTCGTGCTCGAGCTGCTCGAGGGCCGCCTCGCCGTTGCGCTGCGCGGCGGTCTCCTGGGCGAGCATCGCCTCCGCGGCCTTGATCTTGCCGGGGTTCTTGTCGCCCTTCGTGTTCAACTCGAAGAGCGCCTTCTCGAGCTTCTTGCGGCTCCGGCTCGTGCCCCGGTCGCCGCCCGAGATCGAGGCCTGGAGCCGGTCGCGGAGCGAGGCCTCGTCGCGGGCGAGATCGTCGAGCTCGTGATGCCGAACGGAGGCCGTGGACCGGAAGAACGCCTCGCTGGGGATGCCGGTCAGCTCCGCCATGATCTCGTCGGCCCGGCCAGGGTCCGTGGTCGAGTGCCCGCCCTCCTCCAGGAGCACGGTGCCACGCGCGCCGCGAAACGACTTCTCGAGCGATCCCGCCACGACGCGATCGTCGATGTCCTGCTCGAACTCGAGGCGGACCCAGGGTCGGTCGTCCTCGCCGGCCGTCCACGAGCGCATCCCGTCGATGTCGGCCGAGCCGGATGTCACCCGCCGGGTCAGGGCGAGCTCGAGCGCCCGCTGGATCGTCGTCTTCCCGGACTCGTTCGGGCCGCGGATCACCGTGAGGCCTGGCGCGAGCGACAGGTCTAGGTCGGCGTGGCGCCGCAGGTTCCGGATCTGGAGGCGGGTGATCCTCACAGCGTGACCTCCTCGCCGGCGAGGAGCAGCCGACCGAGGCGGAGGGAGTCGCGGAGCTCGCCGGCGGCATACTCGCCCGAGTCCGCCGCCTCGACCTCGGCGATTCGCGCCTCGAGGTCCCGGATGAAGGCGCCGAGGACCGTGTCCGGCGGCGGGATCGCGCCGTCAGTGAGCGGCGCGATCGACCTGTCGCGGACTCGAAGCTTGAGGAAGCGATCGGCGAGCTGCGTCTCGACCTCATCGATATCGAGGTCCAGGAGCTCGGGGCGGACGCCGATGAGACGGGCGTCGAGCACGAGATCGGGATCCGCGCGCCCGGCGAGGATGGCGACGAGCTCGGGTTGGGTACCGACCGTCGCTGCGTCGAGCTCGAGCTTCTCGAAACGGGTCCTGCCGACCGGGCGGGCTTCGACCGAGACGTGCTTCTTGCCGCCCCGATCCTCGAGCTCCACGAGGAGGACCTTGCCGGCGCCGTCCTGGTCCATCGCGACCGCCTCGGGGGCGCCCGAGTAGGCATAGACCGTGCCGCCGGCTTTGCCCTGGAGCACGGAGTGCCAATGACCCAGCGCGAGGTAGTCGAGATGGCTGGCGGCGATCTCTTCGGTCGTGATGACCACCTCGTCGCCGTCTGTTCGGTCCTGGATCGCGAGGGCCGCGTGGAGCAGCCCGACGTGCCAGGTTCCTCGCCTGTTCTTCCCCAGGTCAAAGCCCTGGAGCGGCGAATACGGCGCCCGCTTTGTCCCGAAGCAGCGGCCGTAGACCACGAGGTCGAGGGCCGGCAGGTGGACGTCCACGTGATCCGGATCGAGCACGGTCACCAGATCCGAGCCAACAGCGCCCGACATCGCCGCGAGGTCATAGGCCCGGTAGATCGAGGCCCGGTCGTAGACGTCGTGGGTGCCCGGGATGAGCACGGTCCGGATCCGCGCCTCGACGAGTCGCCGGAGCTGCGACGCCGCGCGTTCGACCGATCGCCGCGGCTGGACGTTGGAGTCGAAGAGGTCGCCGGCGATGAGGACGAGGTCGATCCGCTCCGCGAGGGCGAGGTCGGCGCTGGCGACGAAGGCTGCGAATTGGCGCTCCCGCTGGGCCGCGGCCTGCTCGCCGAGGTCAGCGTGCCGGGCGCCCAGGTGGACGTCGGCGGTGTGGAGCAATCGGAGCATCGTCAGCCTCGTCCCTCCTCGTCCGGACGTCGCCGCGGAGGGTTCGGCGAGCGAGGCGCCCCCATCGCTCCCCGCCCGCCTGACCGTACCATCGGGGGCCATTGTGACAGGTCGGCTGGCACGGCCTGGAGGGGCCCGAAGGCAGTATCCGACGACCCGATGTACCCTCGAGACGCATTCCACGGGTGCGCCCCGACTCGGGACTCCAGCTCGGCACCCAGGGTCGCGCGGCGCCGGCTTCGGCCGATTCCGCATGTGACGACTGGTCCCGGAACGAGCGCATCTCGCCGACCCTCGCGCTCCCGGAGGAACCTCGTGACCTACGCCGATCGAACCCTGGCCTGTGTCGACTGTGGCCAGGAATTCATTCATTCCGCCGACGACCAGCAGTACTACGCGGAGAAGGGGTTCTCCTCGGATCCCAAGCGCTGCGTCAGCTGCCGCGCCAGCCGTCGAGCCGCCCGGGAGGGCGGGACGAGCTACGGGGCCCAGGATCTCGGAGGTCCCAGAGGCTATGAGCGTGGCGGGCCGACTCGCGAGTATTTCGCCGTCCTCTGCTCCGAGTGCGGCAACCAGGCCCAGGTGCCCTTCAAGCCGCGCATGGATCGCCCCGTCTACTGCTCCGACTGCTTCCGGAAGGTCCGCCCGGAGTAGCAACGCGTAGCGACCTCGGCGGGACGGATCGCCGCCCGAAGGTGCACGGGCGGCCCATACACTCCCGGCCATGACGACGAGGCAGCGAGCAACACTCGAGGCGGCCATCCTCGGCTCGGCGATCGTCTTCCTGGACGGGACGATCGTGACGATCGCCCTGAAGAACATCGGCGAAGACCTCCCAGCGACGATCGTCGGCAAGCTCGAGGGCCAGACCTACGTCACGAGCGGCTACCTCGCCACGCTGGCCGCGTTCCTGGTGCTGGCCGGCGCCCTCGGTGACTACTACGGCCGCAGGCGGGTCTTCCTCATCGGCCTCGTCGGGTTCGGCGCCACCTCGATCGCCTGCGGGCTCGCACCGAGCCTCGAGATCCTGGCCCTGGCCCGCGTCGCCCAGGGCATTGCGGGCGCGCTTCTCGTCCCGGGCTCCCTGTCGATCATCACCGCCACCTTCGACGGCCCGGCGCGAAGCCGGGCGTTCGGGGTCTGGGCCGCCGCGACGGCGGCCGTCACGACCCTTGGCCCGCCAATCGGCGGAATCCTCGTCCAGGTCGTCAGCTGGCGCGCCGCCTTCCTGGTCAATGTCCCGCTCATCGCGATCGCCGCCTGGCTGACGTTCCGATACATGGAGGAGACGCGCGACGAGACCGCCAAGGGCGAGTTCGACTGGCTTGGCGCGGCCGTCGCGGCGGTCGCCATCGGCGGCCTGTCATTCGGCGCGATCCGGGGCCAGCAGCAGCAATGGACCGATCCGATCGCTTTCGCCGCGCTTGGGCTCGGCGCGGTCGGCGTGGTCGCATTCCCGTTCCTCATGGCCCGCCGACCGCACCCGCTCGTGCCGCTCGAGATGTTCCGGAGCCGAGCCTTCGCCGCGATCAACCTTTCGACCCTGCTGATCTACGGCGCCCTCTACACGAATTTCACGTTCCAGGCCCTGTTCCTGCAGGGCACCATCGGCTACAGCCCCGTCGCCGCGGCCCTGATCGGCCTGCCAACGGGAATCCTGCTCACGGTGCTCTCGACCCGCGTCGGCACGATCGCCGGGCGACTGGGCGCGCGTCGGTTCCTCGTGGCCGGGCCGCTCGTGATGGCCGCGGGGCTGCTGTGGTGGCTGCGCGTGCCCGCGACGTCCACCCCGTGGGTCGCCAGCCTCTCGGATCCCGCTTCGCTCATTCCGCCGATCTCGGCACTCACGGATCCCCTGCCCTCCGTGCTCCTGTTCGGCATCGGGATCTCGCTCGTCGTCGCGCCACTGACGTCGACGCTGATGAGCTCGGTCCCGGTTCGCAACGCCGGGCTCGGCTCGGCGATCAACAACGCCCTGTCGCGGGTCGGCCAGCCGCTCATGGCCGCGGCCGTATTCATCGTGGTCAGCGGGACGTTCTACGCGGCGCTCGCCGCGGCCGTTCCGGGCACGGACGCGGGCTCGGCTGCGCTTCGGACCGCGTTCCAGCCGCTGAACCCGCCACCTGCCGACGCGAACCCGGTACTCGCGGCCGCCGCGAAGATGGCATCGACGGATGCGTTCCACCTCGCCGTGATTGTATCGGCGGTGCTGCTCGTCGCCGGCGCGGTCGTCAACCTGATCGGTCTCCGCCCGGAGGCGGCGGGGGCGCCGAAGGCGGCGGGGGCGCCGGAACCCGCGATCGGGAACGCGAAGGGAGCGGACCGGGACTGACCCGATCCGCTCCAGTGGGCTCGTGCTGGCTCGCCGCGGACGTTCGCGTCCGCGCGATATGCCACGTCGGCTAGGCCGCGGGCGGCGGAGGCGGTGGCGCGCTTGGCGGGGGCGGTGGCGCGCTTGGCGTCTTCGGCATCGCCTGGTAGTCGTTCCACGTGCCGAGCAGCATCATCGCGGCCCCGACGAGTGTGACGATCGCGCCGATGATCCCGAGGCCGAGGAAGATGCCGACTGTCACCACGCTGACCAGGGCCGAGAGCGCGACGAGCGCGCTGACCACGAGGGCGATGGTCTGGATCGGGGCCGGCCACGTCATCGTCTGGTTCGGGGCGTACTTCAGGTAGTAGAGGACGAACAGGACGATCGCCCCGATCAGCGCGAATCCGTCGGCGCCGAAGCCGAAGCGGTTCAAGATGAGGCCGAGGAGCCAACCCACGATCACGACGACGCCGCCCTGCGCGGCCATTCGCTCGTTCGCGTTGAGCTTGTTCCACATCTCCTGGATCTGTACCACGGACATCCTCCCGGCTCTTGCATGC
>JBBRNM010000097.1:0-5843 GCA_038230295.1 Candidatus Limnocylindrales bacterium | reverse complement strand
GCGATCCCCTCCCGAGACTGTTTGTTCGCCCTCGTTTCCCACAGCGTAGCCGCCGAATCGGCGCGTGGTCAGCCAGTGCCAATGAGGGAGGTGGAGCGGGAGACGGGATTCGAACCCGCGACATCCAACTTGGAAGGCTGGCGCTCCACCAACTGAGCTACTCCCGCTCGGGAGCCCGGAGCGCACGCCGATTGACCGTGCGCGCCCGGTGGCAGTTCGCGCAGACGATATCGCACTTCGCGGCTTCGGCAACGATCTTCTGCAGACCAGCACGCCCGATCAGCCTGGTGACCGCCGCGATCTTCGTCATTCGATCGCGATGGTCGAAGTCCATCGAGCACGGCGGGAACGTGCCTCCGCAATCCGAGCATGGCGAATCGCGGAGCGTATCGAGGAGCTGGGCGTGGGCCCGCCATCGGGCGCGACGCTGGTCGAGACCCGGGGATGAGCCGGTCCGATCGCGCTCAGCAAGCCGCCGCTGGTGAGCCACCCTCGTCCGAATGCGATGACAGTTGGCGCAGACGACGTCGCACTTGGCGAGTTCCGCCATCAGCCGCCCTCGGGAGGCCAGCATCGCGCCTCCTGTCGTAAGGCCAAACGCCTTTTGCTGGGGATCCCGGTGGTCAAAGTCCATCTGGTGCGGCGCGAAGCTCCTGCCGCAGTCGGTGCATGGGACCTCTCGGAGTCGCCGAAGCAGGGCCAACGTTGCGTCCTGCTGAGCCCGCACGCGCGCTATCTCCCGATCGCGATTCCTCGCGTAGTACGAGACATTCGTCGGCCGTTGGTTACGACGAGCAGCCATCCGGCAAAGAATAGAACATTTGGTCTATTTTGGAGCCAACCTAATGGCTGACGCGGTACGCTGCGGCGCATGCCCGTCGTCGGCGATTCGCTTGAGGGTCGCTATCGGATCGAGGCGGTCCTCGGCGCGGGTGGGATGGCGACGGTCTACCGAGCGACGGACCTCCGCCTCGATCGCGAGGTCGCGCTGAAGGTCCTCGCCCCGAATCTCGCCCTCGACCCGGCGATGGCCAGGCGGTTCGAGCGCGAGGCCCGGGCCATGGCCGGCGCCACGCACCCCAACGTCGTTGCCGTGTTCGACGTCGACCCGGGCGATCCCGAGGTCGGACGCGAGCCGTTCTACGTCATGGAGCTGTGCCGCGAGGGCTCGCTCGCGGACCGTATCGCCGCACGGGGCGCAATCACGCCCGCCGAGCTCGTTCCGGCCATCGTCGGGATTGCGGCGGGGCTCGCTGATCTTCATCGCCGAGGGCTGGTCCACCGGGACATCAAGCCTTCGAACATCCTGTTCGCGGGCGACGTGCCCAAGCTGGCCGATTTCGGCCTCGTGCGGATCGAGTCCGGCGACGAGAGCCCGAGCCTCACGGCCGCGGGCACGACCATCGGCACGCTCCCCTACCTCGCGCCGGAGCTCCTGGCGGGAGCTGCGCCGACGCCAGCCAGCGACGTCTACGCACTCGCGGCAACGGCCTTCGAGGGCCTGACCGGTCGGAATCTGAATCTCCACGGTCTCAGCCGCGATGTCAGCGACTTGCCCGCGAGCTCGGGGCCGAGGGTTTCGGCGGTGGCGCCCGAGCTGGGCGACACCTTCGATCCGGCCATCCTTGCGGGCCTTGCCGTCGACCCGGCCCAGCGACCGAACCCCCTTGAGTTCGCAGCAGCCCTCGAGGACGCGCTCGCGGGTCGGCCGGCCGAAACGATCGGCGGTCCGGCCGCCGAGGCGGCGCCTCCACTGCCGATCCCGCTGCCGTTCGATGCGTTGGCCGAGACGCAACCCTCGATCCCGATCGAACCGGCGCCGCTCATGGCTGTGCCGAGCGCATTGGCGCCCGCCGCGCCGCCGCCCTCGGGTCTGCCCGAGCCCGCCGCGCAATCGCAAGCGGCACGTCCGTCGGGCCCGACAGCTCGTATCCGGGCCGTCATTCTCGTCGTCGTCCTCGCAGCACTCGTGCTCGGCGTTGCGGCCTCATCGGGCTTGCTGGGTTCCCGCGTCGGCGGGTCGCCGGGCCCCTCAGCGACCTTGCCGGCGCGCACGGCCTCACCGGCGGCGCCGACCGCCACGCCGAGGGCTGTGGCACCCGCGCTCCAGGCCCTTGATGCGGTCGTGGCCTCGATCGAAGCGGCGAGGGGCGGGAAGGACGGCCTGAGCGGGCGCGACGCGAACGACCTGCTGGGCGCGGCCACCGCCATTCGGCAAGCCCTCGACCGCGCCGACTTCGGGAGCGCGCGGACCGGAGCCGACCAGCTCGCGCGTAAGGTCGACGCGGTGGCCGGAAGCCTCGACGCCCAACATGCGAGCGGCCTCCGCTCGAGCGTCGCCGCGCTGCAGGCCGCGATTCCGAAAGCCTGAGGCCAGATCGCCGGTTTCGGCCCGGCAAGGTCGCTCCGAGGCTGGGGCGAGGATCGATTAGCCCGTCTTGCGCTCGAGGATGGGCTTCGCCAAGTCCGCTCGATCGACGACGAAGGCAAACATCGCCCGATCACCCCAGCGGCCGAGGAACAGGTGGCCGTGGATGTTCACGCCGGCGTCGGCCAGGGTGCGAGCGATCCGGGCCATGCCGCCGGGCCGGTCGTCGACCTCGGCGATGATCGATTCGCCCTCGACGTAGCGGTAGGCGCCCTGCTCGAGGACGCGCCTCGTGGCATCGTCGTCGGCGGTCGTCATGATCACGTGGCCGCTGTCGCCGATGCCGCCGCCGCCGATCGCCCGGAGGTCGACCCCGGCCGCAGCAAGCGCCTCGGCGAGGACCGCCATCGCGCCCGGCTCGTTATGCAGCTGGACGACGAACTGATTGGCCATCGAGATCCTCCTGCGAGCGATCGCCGGCGCGCGACCGGAGGCTCGCGTCGGGACCATGCTACCCGCGAGCACCACAACGCTCGATACCATCCGGTGATGGATGCCGGCGCCGAATCGGCCTCAGGGCTCCACGAGCGCATCCGGGCCACGGCGGCCGACCTGCCGGCACCGGTTGCGGCGGCCCTGGCGAACCCGACGCCGGGCGTCCGCGGTACGGTCGAGGCCGCCGGGTACAGGTGGGCGACGCTCAGCTGGGGAGATCCCGGTTCGCCGCCGATCGTCCTCGTCCATGGCGTCACCTCGGACTCGATGACGTTCTGGCGAATAGGCCCCGCGATCGCGGCGAGCGGGCGATACGTCGTCGCCGTGGACCTCCCGGGTCACGGCCGCACCCGCGCATGGGCCGGCCGGCATCGCTTTGCCGAGACGGCGGCCGACCTCGCGGCATTCATCCGTGCAAGCGGCCTCGACGGCGACGACCTCGAGGGCGACCACCTCGCGGTCCTCGGTCACTCCTGGGGCGGCATGGTCGTGGCGGGCCTGCCCGCCGCTGGGATCCGACCCGCGACGCTGATCCTGCTCGACCCGCCGGCCCTGCCGCGGGATGGGATGGAGCCGATGACGCGCGACCCACATGAGCGCTTCTACGACGATCTCGGCGAGGCGATCGCGGTCATCCGAGCGACGTATCCGATGTGGACCGATGGCGACGTGCTCGCCAAGGCGGAGGGATTGCACCGCTTCGAGACCGAGGCCGCGCGAGCGGTCCTCCTTGACAACGGCGACTGGGACGCGGGCCTCGCGGCGCTCGCCGATCCGGCGGCGGCGGACGTGCCGCTCTGGTACATCCGCGGCGAGTTCGAGCATGGCGGCCTGATTCCCGAAGCCGCCCTCCCCGCGCTCGCGGCACGGGCCGGACCCGGCCACGTGCTCACGATCGCCGAGGGACCCCACTCGCCGCAACGAACGCATCCCGAGGCGACACTCGTGGCGATCCTGCGAGCCCTCGCCGTCTGAGGCGAGCCGCGAGCCGACCGGCGGTCGCTATCCGGCCCGGCGGATCTCGATCGCCCGGCGATACGCCTCGAGGTAGGCGGGTGCCGAGCTGCGCCGCCAGTCGAAATCGACCGCCATACCGCGGTCCAGCAGCGCCTCCCACGAGGCACCGCCCGCCGAGAACATCGCCAGGAGGCGATCGCAGGCCTCGACGAGCGCCTCCGGCGTCGCGGCCTCGAACTGGAAGCCGGTCCCCCGCCCGGGCGCGGCGGTCTCGTCGACCACCGTGTCCCGCAGGCCGCCGGTGGCGCGCACGATCGGCGGCGTCCCGTAGCGCAGGGCGATCATCTGGCCAGTGCCGCAGGGTTCGAACCGCGAGGGCATCAGGAATCCGTCGGTCCCGGCGTAGATTCGGCGGGCGAGCTCGCGGTCGAAGCGCTCCAGCAGGGCCACACGATCCGGCCGGGCCGCGGAGAGGTCGCGGAGCGAACCGACGAGGTCCGGCGACCCGGACCCGAGCACGACGAGCCGGACGCCGCGCTCGAGGAGCGCCGGCGCCGCTCCCGCGAGCAAGTCGAACCCCTTTTGGGGATCGAGTCGGCCGATCATCGACAGGACCGCGCCGCGATCGGCGGGATCCAGGCCGACCTCGGAGAGGAGCGCCGCGCGACAGGCCGCCTTGCCCCGTCGATCGGCCCGTGAATAGGTGGCGACCAGGGCAGGATCCGTCGCCGGGTTCCACAGATCCGTGTCGAGCCCGTTCAGGATCCCGAAGAAGGCGTCGCCCTTCGCTCGGAGTGCGTCGTCCAGGCCCATTCCCTGCTCGGGGCCGAGCGCCTCGGCGGCGTAGCCCGGGCTCACCGTGTTCACGAGCTCGGCCCGCTCGATCCCCGTCCGCAGCAGGTCGAGGCCACCGGCATCGGACCCCTTCCGAGCTTTCGGCGGACGGAGGCCGAGCTGGCCGAGGGCAGCGGCCGGCGTCCAGCCGTGATAGGCGAGGTTGTGGACCGTCAGGATCGACGCCGCCGAGCGAAGCGCCGGATCGGCCGCGAGATCGCCGTCGCGGAAGATCAGGGCCGGCGTGGCGTGCCAGTCGTGGATGTGGAGGACATCCGGCGGGCGGTCCTCCACCCGGAGCTGCTCCAGGGCCGCGCGACAGAAGAGGCCGAAGCGCCAGGCGTTGTCCGGATAGTCGCCGCCGGCGTCGCCGTAATAGGCGGATCGGTCAAAGGCGGGCGCGTGATCGACCAACCGCAGGCGGTAGCCGTCGCCCGCGACGTCGATGATGTCGACGTCGGTCGTCCCTCCGGCGGCGAGCGGGTCCGGGACAGAGAGCCGGCGCGAAACAGACCCGGCGGGCACCTCGATCCCGCGGTAGCGCGGCAGATAGACGTCGATCGGGCCGGCGCCCTCGAGCTCGTCCGCGCCGATCTGGCCGAGGGCCCGGGCCAGCGCGTCGACCACGTCGGCGAGGCCGCCCGTCTTGGCCCACGGCTCGCACTCGGCAGCAAGGAACGCGACGCGCATCCGCATGGCGATGATGCTAGCCATCGGTGCCGCATATCATCGCGACCGATGGAGCCCACCGTACGCGTCCCGTCGGCGCCGCCGACCCATCTCCGGGTCCCCCCCGAGCTCGAAGGCCTCCGGCGCCTCGCCTACAACCTCTATTGGACCTGGCACCCCAGGGCCCGTGGGCTCTACGCCCGGATCGACAGCGGCGCGTGGGCCCGCAGCCACAGTCCGATTCCGGTCCTGGCCGGCATGGTGGACTGGGCCCGCCTCCTCGACGACCCGGACTTCATGAGCGAGGCCCACCGGGTCATCGGCGACTTCGACCGCTATCTCGCGAACGGCGCCGACCACTGGTTCCATCGCCGCCACGCCGAGGCTCTCGACGGTCCGATCGCCTACTTCTGCGCCGAGTACGGCCTCCACGAATCACTTGGTATCTACTCCGGCGGCCTCGGCGTCCTCGCCGGCGATCACATGAAGACCGCCAGCGACATGGCACTCCCGCTCATCG
>JBBRNM010000096.1:0-5862 GCA_038230295.1 Candidatus Limnocylindrales bacterium | reverse complement strand
TCGCCGCGCTCGACGACCAGCCATTTGGTCCCGTATGCGCGGGCGACCGCCTCGATCGTGTCGATCGGATCGTCCGGCGTCACGACCCCCGGATGACCGGTGAAGTACCACATGCCCGCCGCGTCGATGGAAAGAATCCGGTCATCCGCTGGGATGCCGAGGCGGGTCAGCTCGGCGGCGAGCGCCTGGCGCGGCTGTCGCGTGGTGTTCCAACCGGCCTCAACGGGGCCGGCGAACAGGACGCTGCTCGCCGCGACGATGGCCACGATGCCCCACACGAAGACATTGCCCGCGAGCCCCGCGTCGCGCCGAGGACGGCGGGCGGCGAAGGCCCCGGACAGCACGAGGATCCCTTCGACCGAGAGGATCGCTGCGTGCGGCGCGAGGCCGATCGCCGTATGGATAAACGCGCCGCCGGGCACGTGGAGCGGATAGATCAGCGTCGCGCCGGCGAAGGCGATGAAGGCGTAGACGAACCAGGGCTGGAAATCGAGCGAGTGCCGCCGGACGTACGCGCCGATCAGCAGGAACGGCAGCAGGATCACGCTGCAGATGAACACGATGAAGTTCGCGACCGCCGACCCGAGCCCCGCCAGCCGGCTCTCGAGAATGGGGCCGGGGCCCTGCGCGAGGAACGTCGGCAGCGACGGGTGCGCCGTGACCGAGTTCCACTCCTGGATACTCCGGATCCAGAGCGCGGCTCCGTTCGAGCTCGTCGGCGAGATCGAGCCGAACACGAGCAGCTGCCGGATCCACCACGGACCCATGACCACCAGAAACAGGCCGAGGGCGACGACCCCGGCGAGCACGGAGATCGAGGGCCGCGCGTCGAGGATGACCCGCGCGCGTCGGCCGCGAGTCGCCCGCCACCATCGCAGGCGGTCGGCCAGCCAGACAAGCCCGACCGCACCGGCCAGCAGGATCCCGTCGTTGCGAGCGAGGGTCGCGAGGCCCGCGAGCAGGCCCGCGATCGCGAAGGCCCGCCCGTCGCCCTTGAGGCCCCGTGCCGTGCACCAGATCGTGGCGGCGACGAGCGGGTGCAGGATCGCGAAGTTCTCGGGCTGGGCGGTGAAGATCATCGCCGCGCCGGGGATCGCCGACAGGACCGCGGCCGCATTCGCGACGAGCGGACGGGCACCCGCGTCGCGGGCGATGAACCACGTCAGCGGCGCCGCGAGGCTCCCGACGAGCGCGATCGGCAGGGCGCTCGCAAACGGCGTCGGGCCCAGCAATGCGATGAACGGCGCCTGGATGAAGCTCGCGAGCGGGAGCCAATGGGCATTCGAGGGGATCGGCAGGACTGCGCGGTTCGGGATGTGGTTGCCGACCTCCGCGAAGATCCAGACGAAGTCGACGTTGAGGCCGTGGCCGGCCGCGAGCGAGCGCGCGACGTCGACGTAGTAGTAGGAGTCGGGGTAGGCCGGATCCGGGAACGACACGACGAACGCGGCGCGAAGCGCCAGCGCGAGGAGATATAGCGCGACGGGTATTCGCACGGTGGGCGAGCGTACCATCCGCCTCCGGCCGGTTGGCCAGTAGTCGGCCGGAACCCTCGCGGTATCCTCGGGCGGATGTCGCACCTGACGGCCACGGCGCCCGCAACGGCCATCACCAACGCACCGAGCTCCGGATCGAGCACTGCGTCAAGCTCGCGCAACGCCGGCCTTGACGCGCTCCGGGCATTCGCCAGCGCGATGGTCGTGATCTTCCACCTGCGACTCGACACGGGCCTCGACCTCGGCTCGAACCTCAACCCGTTCGTCGAGGGCGGCAACATGGGGATCTACGTCTTCTTCACGCTGTCCGGCTATCTGCTGTACCGGCCGTTCATCCGGCGCCCGGTCGAGCTCGGCGGGTACGCGATCAAGCGCGCCGCGCGGATCCTGCCGGGGTACTACGTCGCCCTGATCGCCCTCGTGATCCTCACCGGCAGCTCCGTGCCCTGGCACGCGCCGCTGCCGTACCTGACGCTCTCGGCAAGCTACTCGGCGCCGCTGCGGGTGTTCATGGGCTCCGCGTGGACCCTCTCGGCGGAGCTGCTCTTCTACGTGTCGCTGCCGTTCATCGCCCGTCTGGCCGATCGCCGCGAGCTGGGAGTGATCGTCGGCCTCTCGGTCGCCTCGATCGTGGCGGCAATCGTCTTCGCGGTGAGCGCCTCGTCGAGCACCGAGTGGCTGACCGGCACGTATCCCTTCATGTTCTATGCCTTCGCACCGGGCATGCTCCTGGCCGTCATCGAGCGCACTCAGCCGGCGGTCTTCGCCCGACTCGCGAGCTGGCCGATCCTCGTCGCGGGCGTGGTGTTGCTGGCGTGGGGCACGCTCGAGCACGCGGCGATCATCGGCTACGGCCCCACGATCGGTGCCGCGCTCCTCATGGGCTGGCTCCTCCAGCACCGCGTCCCAGGCGCGGCGGTCCTTGCGTTCCTCGGCGGGATGTCGTACGCCCTCTACCTGTGGCACCGCGACATCTTCATCGCCTTCGGGATCGTCGGGCTGCCGATCGCGCTCGTGGGTTCGGCCGCGTCGTGGATGCTCGTCGAGCGACCGATCCTGGCCTGGGCCCACCGGATCACGCGCCGCCGGGCGGCGAGATCCGTACCCGGCGGCGCGACGGATGGCGCGACGGACGCCGCGGCGCCGGCGGCCGCGTGACCGGCCGCGTGACTCGCCGCGTGAATCCCGCCGGACAGCCGCGTACAGGGTGACGCCCGACCGACGGTCGACCCTCCCCGGGCTCCTGGCGCGCGCCGCCGCCACCGCGCTAGGCCTGTTCCTCCTCCTGCCAGGCCTCCTGGTTGTCGCAGCGGGATTTCTGCCGAAGGCGCCGGGCATCGGTCGGCTCGGCGCCCTCATCGTCGACCTGTTGCCCCTGCTGGCGCTCTGCGTGCTGGCGGCGACGATCCTGAGCCTGGTCGCCGTCCGACTCGGCGGTGGCTGGTTCCAGCGGGGCCTCGCCGTCGTCGCGCCGCTCACGCTGGCCGCGACGGGCTTGATGGTCGGCCAGGTCGTGGGGTTCTCGAACGGATTGAACGCCCCGATCTCGGTTTCGCGAGCGCTCGGCCTCGAGGGAAGCCCGAGCGGCACGCCGGATCGGATCGTGACGTTCGCGACCGTCGACGGCACCGACCTCCACGCTGAGATCTGGCAGTCGCCGAGCGGCGCCCCGAACGGACCGACGGGCTCCGTCACCGGGCGCGCGGCCGTCATCTACGTCCACGGCGGCGCCTTCAGTGGCGGCGAGCTGCGGCTCCGGCCGGCAATGTTCCGCTCGCTCGCCGTTCAGGGATATCCGGTCCTCGACGTGGAGTACCGGCTCTCGCCCCCGCCGCGGTGGCGGCAGGCGACCCCGGATGTGCTCTGCGCATTGGCGTGGACGGCTTCGCACGCCCAGGAGCTGGGGATCGACCCGGCCCGGATCGTGATCGTCGGCGACTCGGCCGGTGGCAACCTCGCGCTCATGGGAGCCTACGGTGTGGGGACGTCGCAATGGACATCGTCGTGTGGCGGAACTGGCGGCGCGGCGCCGCGACCGGTTGCCGTGATCGCGATCGCCCCGACGGCCGACCTCGGCGGCATCTGGCAGGACGGCACGATCAGCGCCGCCGGCCTGCGGTTCCCCGAGGCGTACATCGGTGGCACGCCGTCCGCCGACCCGTCGGCCTACGAGCTTGCGTCGCCGTTCTCGCTGATTCGCGCCGGGCTGCCGCCGACGCTCGTCATCAGCGGCGCCATCGACCACCTCGTCCATCTCGGCCGGGTGACGGAGCTCACCGACCGCCTTCGGGCCGCGGGCGTCGACTGCAGCCTCGTCGTCGTGCCGTTCGCGGACCACGGCTTCGACGGGGCCGTGAACGGTTATGGCGCCCAGGTGGAGGAGTCGATCCTGCCTCGCTTCATCGCCGCGCACACGGGCGGCGCCGCCTGGAACGGGCCCGCTTGCCGCTAATCGAGAATCAGGCCTCGAACCAAGTTCCAGCGGGTTTCAGGAACCAGTCAGGCAGATCGTCGAGGTCAACGACTAGGTTCAGAGAGACCGTATCGTCGGGTGTGAGGTGGAAGTAGATCAGCAACGTGCCGTTGCTTTCGAGAACGACCCATCTCCCGCCGAGCTGCACGTCGATCCGACCGTCACGGTGAAGTGGGTTGTCAGCGATCCCCAGTTCCGCGACCCGCAGGCGCAGGCGCGCGTTTCTGCTCAATTCCTTCGCCGACCGCCTGTACTCCGCGCGCCGATTGAGTCTCGCCACGACCGTCCGCCTCGGCTAGTGCAGCAACTACGCGAGCCTCGATGCCGGTTTCGCGATGCCACCGCGCCAGATGCTCAGGACTCATGTTCCGGAGATCGTCGAACGTCGGGCGCACTGGACGCGCTGAGTCGCGCCTCAGGGATCGGTAGGCCCGAAGCCAGAGATCACTGATGTCGGCAAGCCCGAGCAAGAGCGAGACCCGCCTAGATTTGCGAGGTATCGAATGCCCGATCATCGGCTTCGGCTGGGACACGGGCTCTCTCTTTCGGCCGCTACGCCGGACCGCAGAAGTCCATCGCAAGGACCTCGAGTATCCATGGTGCGCGACGTTTCGTCGTTCAGTCAATCGGTATCGAAAGGTACGCCGTCGGTCTTATCTGCGGGTTATTCAGGGTGCACCGGCCGGCCGGTCAGCGAGCCGGCGTCGGGACCGTGGCGCTGGAGGTGGCCGCGGCCGGCGTGCCGCGGACCACCGCTGCGCCGATCAGGAGCTGGACGTTGCCCATCGCCGCGTAGCCGAGGATCGAGTGGGCCGGGATGCCGAGCGCCGGGATCGGAACGATCAGGTAGACCACGCCGGCGGCGAGCACGAGCCACGCCCAGCGCCGGGCCATGACCCACAGCGCGCCGAATTGGAGCGTCGTCCAGACGACCACGAAGGCGCCCCAGCCGAAGGCGTGCAGCGGCGCCAGGAGAACCGCGAGCGGCGGCGGATAGAGATAGCCGCCATCGGCCCAGCTCGCGGGGTAGAGGTGGGCCAGGGGCGGATTCCAGGACGCAGCGGCGTCGAACGGGGAAGGCCCGAGACCCGTTGCCTGCGCGAGCCCCAGGAGCGCACCCACGAGGAGGAGCCCGTCGCGCCACGGTGATGGGCGGATGGGCTCGCACGCTCGGGCCGATGGCTCGAGCGCTCGCGACCACGTGGGCACGCGTACTCGCGACCAGGCGCTGGAAGGCGTTCACGGGCGCTAGTTTCCTCGCGCGGCGCAGCCGCGTCCACGGTCCATTCGGGCCCCCGGCCCTCTACCATCCGTCGCGACGTGGGAAGGGCGCGCTGATCCCGCAACTCGGAGCCATCAGCCCACGGGGCAGGCGACTGCTCCTCCAGGGGCTCGCGGCGATCGGCTTTGTCGTTCTCGGCAAGGCCCTGTTCGATCACGGGATCCAGGGCGCCGGTGGTGGCGGCGGTATCGACGCGATCGCCTACCTGACGGCCGCCCAGCACCTGGCGGCCGGGTCGCCGCTCTACGAGGCCGGCGTCGGGACATTCACCGCCTATACGTACCCGCCGCCGCTGGCGCAGCTGCTCGTGCCCGCGTCGGGCCTGCCGATTCCCGTTTTCGTCTGGGGCTCGCGCGTGCTCGAGATCCTGGGCCTCCGGATCGCGGTCGGCAGCTGGACGAACAGTGGGATCGCGATGCTCGCGTTCCCACCGGTGATCGCCGAGATCGATGCCGCGAACGTCCACCTGCTCATGGCCGCGGTCTGCGCCCTCGCGATGCGCGGCCTCGCGGCGCCTATCTCGCCGGCCGCGCTCCTGAAGTTCGCGAGCTCGGCGCTCGTCCCGCTCGCCTGGTTCCGCGATCGGCGAGGGTTGCTGATCGGCATCCTGC
>JBBRNM010000095.1:0-5864 GCA_038230295.1 Candidatus Limnocylindrales bacterium | reverse complement strand
GGGGACGCCGAGATCGGTGCGACAGACGCCCGCGTCCGGGTAGTCGTCGTGACCGCCCGCGAGGACCTCCAGATCGCCCACGAGGTCCGACAGGTGCTCGGCCTTGCCCGCCCCCAGAGGAACCGATCAGGCCCTGGATCGTGCCCGACCGCACCTCGAAGCTGACTTCCTTGATGCGATCAGGTCACCGAATTGGCGGGTCGTCGCGGCCATCCGGACATCGACATCGGGCCCGACGCTGGGATGGCGTGCAGGCTGGGCCGGAGGCGCAACCTGGTCGGCGGGCTGACGCGCAAGCGCCCCCTCGAGTGGCGGTGCCTCGAGGAGCGATGGAGTCGCGGCCATCGCCAAATCGTCGCGATGAGCCATTTGCAGTCGCCCACGACGCGTCGGTCTCGCTCGTGCGAATGCGCAACAACACCGCTCGTCGGGGCGTGGCCGGCCCGGAGCCGGCGATCTGTAACAGGGCTGTGATCGACGGTCATTGGATCGAGAGGGCGGCCGCCGGATGGCCGTCCTATCGTCTTGGCCAAGTGGTTCGAGATCCCGGTTCCGGTGGTCGGTCTCGGACTGAGTCACGGAGGGCAGCCCGATGCCGCAGCGTTCCTGGTCGGCCAAGCGGGAGCGACAGTACGACCATATCAAGGAGGGATTGCTCGACCGAGGCCGCCCGGAGGAAACGGCCGAGGAGATCGCCGCCCGGACTGTGAACAAGGAACGGGCCCGGGCCGGGGAGGCAGCGACCGTCAGCCGCTCATCGATCGACGACATCTCATCCGGTCGACGGGGCGGCCTGCGATCACACGAAGGCTCCGGCGGGCGAACCAAGGCCCAGCTCCTCAACGAGGCCCGCCAGCGCGGGATCGCCGGCCGATCGTCGATGTCCAAGGCGCAGCTGGATTCGGCCCTCGATCGGAATTCGGGATCGCGCTCGAGCGGCGCGGACTGAGGTCGCCGGCGGCCCCCGAGGATCAGCGGCCCGAAGGACGTCGATCACCCTGGCCGGCGTTTCCGCGGCGAGCGCACCTGCAGGTTCGTCCGTGCCGTTGAGCGTCGCTGACGCTCTTGTTGACCAGCTTCGCGACTGGGGTGAGTCAGGATCTTCGGCTACCCGCGCGACGGTATTAGCGGAGTCCTGGCCGCGATCCAGCGCGACGAGGAGATCAGGCTTGTCCAGGTTCGCCACTGAAAGGAAAGAGAGGGCGGCGCGTTGGCTGCGCTCGTGGCCATTGGTGGCACCTGGCATCGCTGTCGGGCCGTGGCGGCAGCACGGCGGCGATGCCGCGACACGGTGCGAAGGGAGCGTCACAGGCGGCGATAGGCCGGTTCCACGCTGCGCGGAATGCTCAGCCTCGTCCCCGTAGCGCGAGCGTCGTCCCCAGAATCGCGGCGGCTCGCCGCAGAGTTCAGCGGTTCTGACCGGCCTCGCGCACGGTGTCGTCGGTCGCGGGCTGGCCTTCGCGGTGCCCCTCCGGGGTCTCCGCTCCCGTCGGCGGACCCGACTGGGTCGCCACGGCGGACGCACGCTCGTCCTTGCGCCCGAGCCCGCCTGGGATGGTCTCCGCGACGCGCTCGGGCTTCCGTCCGATGAAGCTGGCCGGATCATGGGCCTCGCGATCCGCGTGCGGGTCACCGATACCCGGCGACGTGCCAGTACCAGGCGTGCCAGCCGGCTTTTGCCGTCGTTCAGCCATGGCTCAGTCCTCCTTGCGGCCGCCGCGAGGGCCGCGCTTGGTCGAGGCCGCTCGCAACGACCGGGTGGACTTGCGGATGTTGTCGCCCTCGTCGATCTCGATGCCGTGCTTCTCCGCCGCGGTCAGGATCGTTCGGCGTGCGCGCTCCTTGGCGGCCATGCTCTCGAACTCGGTCTGGTTGAAGCGGGCGACGGCGTTGCCGACATGCGAGGCGTCATTGATCGGCAGATGGCCCTCCCCCTGTTTGTCGACGTAGGCGAACTGGGAGTCGCGCAGACGATCGCGATCCTTGGCGTCGAGCTTAGCCATTCTAGATTCCTCCGGTCGGCGAGTCGTGATCGTGGGTACCCGTCTTCGTCTTCTTGCCTGCCCGCTTGCGGACGAACTCGGCACCCATGAACTTGCGCTGCTTCTCGGTCTTTGCGGGCATTGGTCGCCTCCCTTTGGCGCCTACCTCCCGCGACTCGGGCCGCCGTGCAGGCCTCCTGATGCTTGGTTCGGCCCGACCATTCGGTCGCCCCACCGCCGCCCGGTCCATCGGTCGAGGTCGTTGGGTCGATCGGGCCTGCCTCCGACGGCTCGACATCCTGCGGACCGGCGCGTGCGGATTCGGTGCCGGGGTCGGCAGCGGGCATGAGCCGCTCAGCATCCGCGGTCGCCCCGCTCGGGTTGGTCCCGTCGCGCCACGATCGCTCGCTTCGGCTGTGGAGCTGGCCGCGGCCAAGCTTGGCCTTCTTGCTCATCGGCGTCGGCCCGAATCCGCGGCTTCGGCCCCCGGACGCAGGGTCGCCTCGCGCTGCTCCTCGAATTCGCGTTGCCTCTCCGGGTCGCTGCGGGTCTGGTCGCCACCCTGGCGAGGGCGCCAGTCGGGAGCCTGTTCCTTCTTCTCGTGCCGCTTCGGTTCGTTGGCACCCGATCCGGCGCGGTGACCGTAGCGGGTATCGCCATTCTTCCTGAGCATAGACTCACGCTACCACGCGAGATCCACCGGGCGGCTCAGCGGCGGCTCCCTTGGCCTTCTAATCGACCGACAATGGCCATTCAGTTTCGCGAAGTTTTGAGTTCGTCCGATGCCCGCCTCGGGGACGTGGACCTCGTGCTTGACCTCCGCGACGTCGTGTACGAATACCTTGGCGGCGGACGAGCTTGCAGTCGTGGGCATGCTCGCAAAGTTGCCATGGCCCACCGACTGGCGGCCTGTGGCACTGGTGCGAACGCTGGTCTGAAATGGACCCACCAGGGGCGGAATGATCGGTTAAAGCAGGATCACATCGGTTAAAGCAGGATCACCTTGACCCCTCAGCCATCAGTACGGTGCCGGTGATTGAAGCCGCAGCCGCGCTGGAGGAAAAGGTTGATCAAGATGGTCGACATCGAGCGTGATCCGGTATGCCCACTTCCGGGAACGGACGAGCATCCGCGAACACGCCCGAGCCCTCCACCACAGCCGGACGACAATCCGGCGCGCCCGCCCGGACCGAGTTGATATCCGCTCGTCATGCTCCCCTGCCCAGCGGAGCCTCATGGTCATGGACGTGAGCGGTGCCGTCATGATCGGCGCGCTCTTCGTCCTCGCCATACTTCTCGTGGGCGTGGACCAGAGGCGCGTGATTGTGCTCATGCTGATGGTAATGGGCTCGATGCTCGAACTCGCCCATGGGACCGCCGGTGTGGTGGTGGGACACGTGGTAGTGGTCGTGGGTGTGAACGTCGGCCGGGTGCGAATGCTCGTGCTCTTCGTCGCCGACCACGTTCTGACGAGTCGTCATGGTGGTGTCTGCGTCCATGGCTGGATCCTCCGTCTATCAGCTCTTCTTCTGGTCCTGGTCTCGCCTGCCTCCATCGACCCGGCATTGCTCACATATCGACGGTGGCAAAGGGATGGCCCTCCGCGAGCACAGGCGCGTGCGCGCCCGCCACGAGCGGGGCCGTCGCCGTCGTCTCGTCGAACCAGATGTACTCATCGAACTGCGGCGAGACCCGTGCGGCGAAGTAGTGGCTGGCGCGCTCGGTTTCGGGCCGGTAGACCACGCCGATGGCACGCTCCAGCCGCGACTCGGTCAGCCCGCGATGCAGCTCGGGATCCCGGACCTCGTCCGGCCGCAGAGGCAGTACGAAGGAGCTCACGCCGGCGTCATGGCACAACCGCTCATGCGAATCGGCGTGCGACGGACGCACTCTCATCACCTCCATCTCGGCGCCCCAGGCCGGCGCGGCGGCGACCGTGCCGGAATTGGTGCCGAAGCCGATGGCGCGTGCCTGGTCGGCGAACCGCGCCTTCACCAGCTGGCCTACATTCAGCTCGCCCCGGATTGCGAACTCGGTATGCCGTGCGTCGCCGACATGCGAGTTGTGCGCCCACACGATCCCCTTGGCATCCGGGCCATGGAAGGCGAGGAGCGCCTCGAGCGTCTCGAACATGTGCCGATCGCGCAGGTTCCAGGACTCGGCGCCGCCGTAGTACATGGCACGGTAATAGCGCTCGGCGTTGACCGCCACGCGCGCGTTCTGTTCGGCGTCCAGGAAGCGCTGCCCCGTCCCGGTGAGGTAGTCACCGCGCCGGGCGCGAAGGTCGTCGAGCATGGCGAGGACGTCCGCCTCGCACTCCTCGTACCGGCGACTGAGCGCGGCAAGGCCATAGCTGGCCGGGTCGGACTCGAACGGGCTCAGGCAGCCGTAGCGCTGCCGCGCGATGCGAGCCGCGTCCGGATCGACCTCGTCGAGGTAGTCGAGGACGCCAGTGATCGACTCGTACAGGCTGTAAAGATCCAATCCGTAGAAGCCGACGGCCGCGCTACTCGTCGCCTTGGCGTCGTCGTTCCGATTGCGAAGCCACTCCACGAACTCGAGGAACTCCAGATTGCGCCACATCCAGTTCGGGAAGCGGCCGAAGATCTCCCGCGGGCGCTCGGCGGCGTCGGGTCCCCGTCGGACGTAGGCGTCCACGGCCGCGGCATCGGGCCAGTCCGCCTCGGCCGCGATGAAGCTGAAGCCGTGGCGCTCGAGGAGCTCACGGCTGATCCGCTGGCGCATCCGATAGAACTCGCGGGTGCCATGTGACGCCTCGCCGATGAGGACGAGCCTGGCCGAGCCGATGCGCTCGATCAGAGCCTCAATGTCCGCGGAGTCAACCCCGTCGAAGACCTCGGCTTGGGCCGCAATGCGCTCCGACAGCGTGGCCGCCTTCGCCGGCGAGCTGATCGCCTCCCGTTCGCCCAATCCGGCGAGAAACGGCACGAACTGCACTGGGCCAAGGTCCTCCGCCTCGAGCGTGTCCGGACCGGTGCGTCGAATGCGATGAAGCGTCTGGAGATCACCCACCTCCCCGACCGGCACGACAAGCCGACCACCGATCGCGAGTTGGTCGAGCAGCGGTTGCGGGATCCGGGATGGCGCCGCGGTGACGGCGATGGCCTCGTACGGAGCCGAATCCACCCAGCCGAGCGACCCATCGGCGTGATGGACGTCGACGTTGTCGTAACCGAGGCCACGCAGCGCCGCGGCTGCGCTTTCCGCGAGGGCGCGGTGGCGCTCCACGGTGATGACTCGCTTCGCCACCCTCCCGAGGATGGCGGCCGCATATCCGGAACCCGCACCGACCTCGAGCACGCGGTCGCCGGGCTTCAGCTCGAGCGCCTCCGCCATGAGCGCCACGATGTAGGGTTGCGAGATCGTCTGGCCCTCGGCGATCGGCAGCGGCGTGTCCACGTAGGCGAACTCGGCCAGATCGGCCGCGATGAATGCCTCGCGCGGAACGTCGCGCATGGCTTCGAGGACCGCCTCGTGACTGATGCCGCGAGCGACCACCTGGCGCTCCACCATCTCGTGGCGGGCCTGTTTCGTGGCATTCGGACCGGTTGGACTCCTCGTCACTGTCACATGGTACCGTCGAATGCCCGGATTGCCGGGCGGACGAGGAGCCCGGATGTCGTGGTCGAACGCCGACCCGCGGTTCGTCGCAGGAGGCGACGGACATGGCATGGGCACCTGGCTCCCGAGCGTTGTCGTGACGGGCCAGGATCGTGGGCGGAGGGTGATTATGCTCAGCCAGGAATACCAATCCGGGCAGCACGGGGATAGATATGGCTGACACCGAAGAACGCGGGATTCGCTCGGGTGGTCGCCGCGAAGACATCGCCGGCCCGGCGGTCGTCGCCTACACGACCGAGG
>JBBRNM010000094.1:0-5880 GCA_038230295.1 Candidatus Limnocylindrales bacterium | reverse complement strand
TGCCCCGAACGGCGCGGCCCAGCGGTCAGGGTTGAATCGCGATCGTGCCTTTCATGCCGGCCTCGTAGTGGCCGGGCGCGTGGCAGGCAAAGGCGAACGGACCTGGTCCCTCGAACGTATAGGTAAGCGACCGCGTGCCCATCATGCCGATGTCGGCGACTTCGGGCGTGCCCTCCTTGTCGGCGGCGACGTCGGCGGCGGGACCGACCATGAACTCGTGGGCCGTCCAGCCCATCGTGGTCACCTCGAACGTGATCGTCTCGCCCGCCACGATCGGGAGGATATCGGGGTAGAAGCGCAGGCCCGGGCCGGCCACGATCCGGACGACGCGTGGCGCGGCAGTGGTCCCGGCCGCGAAGCCCGGCGCTGCCGGGTCGACCGATGCAGGCCCGGGTCGCGGCCAGGCGCCTGCGACCGTGAGCCCGCCAAGGACGAGGATCGCGACCAGCGACAGGACTGCCAGCATCCCGCCGAGCCGAGCCATCCCACCCGTCCGCGATGGTGCTCCCAGCGTTTGCCGCGTCCGGGCGTACTCGTCGGCGTCGATCTCGCCACGAGCGAGTCGTCCGGCGAGGATCGCGCCTGGTTCGTCTCTCACCGACCGGCCGCGTGCAAACAGGATCAGGCCGGCGACCAAGCCGATCAATGCGACGGTGCCAGCGAGCCAGAGCCAGCCGAACGTGAGGCTCGATCCGGTTCCGAACATCATCGTGGTTACCTCGGCTAGACAGAACGGCCAGACCCGGCCGGAGAGGGTCGCCAACCGGACCTGGCCGCGGTGGGAGGATGTTGTCTAGGGTTGGGCCGCGTGACCGAAGCGCTCGGCCTTTGTCACCAGGAGCAGTCCACCACCGACCGCGAGGATCAGGAGGATCGCGATGATCCCGAGCTCCACCCCGGAGCGATCCCGAGGGGTCACGGCGGCGGCCAACTCGTTCTTGGGCTCGGGGTTGGCCGCACCGGGGGCGGCTGTGACCGTCAAGTCCGTCGTCAGCGTCTCATCGCCGATCGCCTGGAACGTATAGGTCCCAGCGGGCAGATGGCCCGGGATCGTGAGGGTCACGTTGAACATCCCATCAGCATCGGTCGTCGCCTTCGGGAACGGCACGACCACGTCGGGACCCACGAGGTTGATCTGCCGATCGCTGGTAGGCTCGAGGCCGCTGCCGGCCAGGACGACCGTCCCGCCGGCGGTTATCTGAGCCGGTTCGACGGAGATCGCCGAGGCCTCGCTGCCGGAATGGGCAAGCGCTGGAAGGGCAAACGCGAATACGAGCAGGACGGATACCGCCGCGGCTCGCAGCAAGCGGCTAAACATGTCGGGAAACCTTCCTCTCGCCACCCTGATCGAGGAGCGGGACGATGAAGCAGGCGGACCCTGCGACGAGCAGGACCAGCGCCAGGCCGAATTGGACGAGCGCCGCGGAGTTGCCGTGGGCGAACGAGTCGAGACCCATCTGGCCCAGACCCAGGCCACCTGTGAGCAATGCGATGCGGAAGATGATCGCACTCATGTCACATGTTCCCGATGTGCGACTGCGGAGCGGTCACGGTCGCGTAGATGACGAGGGCGACGAGAGCCACGACGATGATTGCGCCGAGGATCATGAAGACCCGCCGTCGAGCCGGCGATCGGTAGGGACTACGTTCGATGAACGGGAGCAGGGCGAGGACACCGAACAGGATCGCCGGGGCCCAGATAAGCGCCGCCAAGCCGAACCAGTCCTCGAACGGATAGAACGGCAGGAACATCCAGGGCGGCTTGGTGGTCTCAGTGCCCGGGATCGGCCGAGGGCCGAGGGTCGCCGGCACGACGATCGCAAGCACCGTCGTGACGGCGAGGATGAGCAACCCAAACCCGGCCATCCGGACGAGGTGAGCGGCGAACGTCGAACCGCTCTTCACCGGCGCGGGACCGCCGTTGACGGCGGCATCGTGCACCGCAGGGAGCGACGAGATCCCGTGGCGCTTCACGAGCAGGAAGTGGGAGATGAGCAGGAGCGTCCCGAGGGCCGGCAGGATAACCACGTGCGCCATGTACAGCCGACCGAGGATCGGCAGGCTCGCCTCGAAGTCGTTGCTGAACCAGAAGCCGAGAGCGCCCAGGAGGCTGCCCGCCTCGATGTTATGACTGAGCGCCTCGTAGCCCTCCTGGTCCCATTTCATGACGGTGCCGGTGAAGATCAGGCCCATCGTGATCGCGAGAAGCCCGAGGCCAATCAGCCAGTTCACCTCGCGCGGCCGCTTGTACGACCCGGCCACGAAGATCCGCCCGAGATGGAGCAGGACGGTGGCCATCACGATATTCGCAGTCCAGTAGTGGATGCCGCGCACGATGTCGCCGGCCGGGGCGACATTCATGATGTAGACCACGCTCTCGCGCGCCGCCTCGGGCGTCGGGTGGTAGAACTGGGCGAGCCAGATCCCGGTGACCGCCAGGATCAGGAACCCGAAGAACGTGATCCCACCCAGGATGTACCCGATGCCGTTGGCGTGGGCCGGGACCGGATACGCCAGGCCTGACAGGCCGAGACGCTCGTCGATCGCCTCCCACGCGCGGCGCGAGCGCGTCTGCGCCGCTGTCGACACCGTGGCCATATGAGATTCCCTTCCGCCCGTCGGCGGCCCGTTTCCCTTGGGCGGGTCGGTCGAGGCCTTGCCGCGGATCACCGCGGTCCGGCCGGTACAGTGCCCGGCCAATCGGACGCTACCGCCGTCAAATGGGCGGGTCAATGGAGCCGGTCACAAGCCTTCGTCAAGATTGGGTCAAGCGCGCTCGGGCAATCCGCCAGCCTATGCGGCGGCCGGCAGCGCGACCGAGAAAGTCGCGCCCGCGCCCGGCCCATCCGAGTCCGCCCAAGCCCGTCCATCCATGGCCTCGGCCAGGGCTCGGACGATCGCCAGGCCGATCCCGGAGCCACCGAGGGCCCGCGAGCGTGACGGGTCGATCCGGTAGAAGCGCTCGAAGACCTGGCTGCGCTGCTCGCTGCTGAGGCCGGGGCCATGGTCCTGGACGCAGATGACCACGGGCGAGCCCACACGGACCGCGACCGACACGGTTGACCCCTCGGGGCTATAGCGCAGGGCATTCGTCAGGTAATTCGCGACGATCTGCGCCAGTCGGTCGCGATCGGCCAGGACGAACGTCGGCGCGGTCGGAACGTCCGCGGTGACGGTGATCTGCTTGGACGCCGCGATCGGGACGATGCGTTCTACGACTTCGCGGGCGACCGCGGTGGCGTCGACGGGCTCGATCTTCAACGGCAGCTGACGAGCCTCGGCACGCCAGAGATCCTGGAGGTCGTTCACGAGGCGAGTCAGCCGAAAGGTTTCGCCCCGCAGGAGCTTCCACGTGTCCGGGATTGGGGCGACGACCCCGTCCTCGAGGCCTTCGAGATAGCCGTCCAGCGTCGAGAGCGGTGTTCGCAGCTCGTGCGCCACATCGCCGACGAGCTGGAGGCGCCGCTGCTCGGTGGCCTCGAGCGATCCGGTCATCGCGTTGAACGACTCGGCGAGTTCGCCGAGTTCGCCCGCCCCGCCGACGGGCACCCGCTCGGCGTAGTGACCGCGAGCAATGCGGCGTGCGGCGCCGACCAGACGGGTGACCGGCCCGGCGATCGCCGACGAGATCGCGAGGCTGACCACAACCGAGGTCACGACGGCGATGATGCCAGCCGCCAGCAGCGCGCTCCGGACAGCGTCGTCGAATGCCAACCTGGTGGCGGTATCCATGGCCGCTCCTGCCGGATCCCCCGGACGATGGCCCATGGCCTGCGAGAAGTACCCCGGCCCGACAAGGCTGACGGCAACCACGACCGTGCCAAGGGCAGCACCCGCGACCACGAGGTTGGCAAGGAGCAGCCGGCTTCGAAGCGAGCTCGGGCGACGCATCAGGTGGATTCCGCGAGTCGATAGCCGACTCCGCGGACGGTGTCGATGAACCCTTCGCCGATCTTGTGTCGAAGGTTCGCCACGTGGACATCGACGAGGTGATCATCGCCGACGAACTCCGGTCCCCAGACCCGATCGAGGAGCTGGCTCCGGCTGATGACCACGCCGGGATCCCGGGCCAACGCCGCGAGGATGTCGAACTCGGTCGTCGTCAGCGGAGCAACAACCCCGCGCGCGGTGACGACGCGACGGGGGACATCGACGACGAGATCCTCGCGGATCGGGGCCGGAGCGGCGACTCGTGGCCGGCGCAGGAGCGCCTTGACCCGAGCGACCAGCTCGCGCGGGGAGAACGGTTTAACGAGGTAGTCATCCGCTCCAACGGAGAGTCCCACGATGCGATCGATCTCCTCCGAGCGGGCGGTGAGCATCAGGACGTAGGCGTCCGAGAACGTCCTGAGCTGCCGGCAAACCTCGATGCCGTCGATCCCCGGGAGCATCAGATCAAGGACAACGACGTCTGGCTGCTCGGCTCGCACGATTTCGACCGCATCGCTGCCATCGCCGGCGACCACAACCTCATACCCTTCCCGGTCGAGGTAGCCACGCACGAGCTCGACGATCGGCGGCTCATCATCGACGACGAGGATCTTGACTCTGGCACTTGTATTCATCGCTCGTCCATTGTCCACGACCGATCGATGACGGCTAAGTGAGGTTCACTAAGGCCGATCGTCACACGTGGTCCGTCCCGGTCACGGGGCTGCAGCAGGCCACGACGAGGATTGGCCGCGACATCCTCTCGCTCCCTGCGAACGGTTGGAGTCAGATCGCCGCTCTGGAGGTTCAAACCCGTGTGCGGAGTTGCTTCGCCCGATTCTCACTCCCCAAGATGGAGAGCACTGGACGGCGGTCTGGGCGCAGGGATCTGCCCGCGAGCCGGATCCAGATCGTTCCCCACTTCTGGATCAGGCGCTCTCGCTTGACAGCGCGAGCCACTCTCCCGCCCCATCGATCGGAAGACACTGAAGTCCCGAGTGGGTATCCGCACGTGCGACTCAGGTCGAGCGCGCCACGAACACTCGTTCTATCTCTGCGTCGTTCGGGCGTTATGCCTGGTGGGTTTCGCCCGAGGCCCAGACCTTCGCGACGACGCGAGTCGTGAAGCCGAGGCTCTCGTAGAGCCGGTAGCCAGCCGGTGTCGCCCCGAGGAAGAAGCGGCGAGCGCCCTGCTTTCGCGTCTCGGCCATTGCTGTTGAAAGCAACCACCGGCCGATGCCGGAGCGCTGACGCGTCGTGTCGGTGGCCATCGACCAGATGCCTGACGTGTCCCCTTGATGGATCAGGGTGACCGTTCCGACCACGTCATCGCCGATCGAGGCAAGGAAGATATCGAGGTTCGGACTGTCCAGGAGCGATGCCGGCAATGCCCGCCGAGCGGAGTCCTCGGGCAGGCTGAACGCCGAGCTCAGCACGCGCGCGTTCGCCTTTGCCGCCTCGGGCCCGATCGCCCGCCGAACGACAACAGACTCATTCCCATCGGGCTCGATCGGCGCGTCATCACGAACCATGAACGGGAAATCGACGACGTTGACGAGGCCGAGTCCGGCGGCCGTCCGTTCGACCCCGCTCCCGGCCTCCGGAAAGATGATGGCGAGGAACGGCAGGTTGCGCGAGATGCACGTGGTGCAGGCCGCCTGAAAGCGACCGCCGTCACTCGCACCACGGCCGACGACGAGGTAGTTCAGGTCGGCGACCGCCTCGCCCGTGAGCCCCGAGGACACGCCCCGATGCATTACCGACTCGAACGTATCGGCCTGTCCGAGGTAGGTGACCAATGACTCGCTCGTCAGCCGGCGCAGGACGGACTCGGTCAGCGGCTTGGACATGGAAACGGATGGTAGAGCCCCCGCCCTGCCCTCGGAGGCGCGGCGGTTCTCAAAGTGAGGCGCACAGGTTTTCAGCGTGAAACGGTCGCAAGTGCGCCTG
>JBBRNM010000093.1:0-5962 GCA_038230295.1 Candidatus Limnocylindrales bacterium | reverse complement strand
GCGATCTCGACCTGCGTCAGGCCGCCGAAGTAGGCCATCTCGAGGGCATCACGCTGGACGCTGGAGATCGTGGCCATCGCTCGCCCGATCGCCTCCCGATCGAGGCCCTCAACGACGTTGCCCCAGACGTCGGGCATGGTCAGGGCGGGCGGTAGCGCGGTCGGCGCATCGGGCTCTGGGAACTCGGACGTCGGCCGACGGCGGCGGACGGCATCGATCGCCCGGTGGTGGACGATCGCGAGCAGCCAGGTCTTGACGCTCCCGCGCCCGAGCACGTGGCGGCTCGCGTTGCGCCAGGCGCCCAGGAACGCCTCCTGGACCACGTCTTCCGCGGTCGCAGGCTCGGCCGTGATCCGGAGCGCGATCGAGTAGGCCATCGTGCGGTACCGCTCGTACAGTCCTTCCAGTGCATCGAGCTCGCCGGCGACGATTCGGTCCAGGATCGCTCGATCGGGGTCACTGAAACCCTCTCGTGGCGAACCGGGCACGGTCGTCCGGAGCTCGTTCACCGGGTAATGCGCGCCGCGGGGTCTGGCGGTTCACTCGGCGACGGGCGAGAGCGGCACAGACTCACGACGGAAGTGTACCGATGGCCCGAGGCGTGCACCGGCGCGGCACAGATCACGTTGGCGTGAAGGCTGGGACCGCCGGCTTGGCTCAGGTCGAGGCCAGGAGGCGCGTGACCTCCGTTGTCGTCAGCGGATCGAGCGCGGGTCGAAGGTCGAGAGCGGTCTGGATGTCGCGCCGTCCGTCCGCGGCGTCTCCGTTCGCGAGCTCGATCGCTCCGGCGTGGGCCAGGATGCGAGCGTCACGCGTGCCGCTCGCGAGGGCCAGGCGAGATTCGGCGAGGGCGCCGTCGAACTGGCCGAGCCGATAGAGCCCCCACGCGACGACATCGTGCCCGGTGGCATCCGGCCGGGCCGCCAGGGCGGCTCGCGCATGAGCCAGCAGGGTGGCGGTGGCACCGCCGTGATCGAGCTCGAAGAGCACGAGCTGGCGGTCGTAGACGCTGCCGGCGATGCTGCTGAGCGAAGCGATGGCTCGGACGGTGTCGTACTGCGTCTTCGCACCCCCAGGGTCGCCGCGGAGGGCAAGGAGGTCGCCCAGGAGGGCCAGAGTGTCGGGCTGGGGAGCGATGGCGGCCGCATGCCTGAGCCCGGCCAGCGCGGAGTCGATCTGACCCGCGGCCGCGTCGACCCGAGCGAGTCCGACGAGCGAACCGAGCTCGTTCGGCTGCAACGCCAGGGCCGCCCCGAACCCTCTGCGGGCGAGCTCGGCGTCACCCGCCTGGCGGGCGGTTTCCCCGAGCTGGTAGGCGTAGAACGCGAGGTACTCATCCTGATCGGCGAGGGCCGCGTCGTAGGCTCGCTGCGCGAGGCCGACCGCATCGGTGCCCCGACCGGTGAGGAGGTCGAGGCGAGCGTGTCGAGCGTCGAGGGCGGGACCGGCCGCGTCGGGCGAGATCCCAGCGTACGTCGCGGTAGCGTCAGCGATCCGGCCGAGTTCGAGCTGCGCGTCGCCGAGGATCGCCCGGGCGCCGTCATCGTTCGGTTTGCGGTCAAGCGCCGCCTCTGCCGAGACCGTCGCGCCGGCGAAGTCGTGAAGGGTGAACTGGATCAAGGCCATCGCCCGAAGTGCCGTCCCATACCGCGGGTCGATCACCAGTGCCTGCTGGAGCTGGCTCCGGGCCCGGACGTACAGATCCAGATCGGCGGTGAGGCGCGCCTTGGCGGCCTCGGCGAGGGCGAGTTCGACGAGCGACGGAAAGTCGCCCGGAGTCCGTTTCACCCGAGCCGACCAGAATGCGATCTGGTCGTCGATCGACATCCGGCCGTTCGCCGCCGGCAGGGCGGCCGGGTCATAGGCCCCGTTTGCCACGCCCTCGACCGTCGCGGGGTCGACCGCGGTCGTCGACTGGCTCACCGCCGTCCCCCGGAGCGCCGTCCAGGCATAGGAACCGGCCACAACCGCGATGGCGGCCGCGACGATGAGGATGGGGTGGCGGAAAGCGGGCGGTCGCATGGTGGTCATCTGCTTTTGCCTGGTTGATATCCGACCGGGGCCACCCGCGAGGGCCGCCCCGGTCGGGGGAACCGCGGCTCAGTGAGGCGCGGCGAGGTACGGGAAGTCGCCCGGGAAGGCGACGTCGTTGGCGTCGACGTGATCCGTCGACAGGATTGCGTGGCCATCGAGGCCGCCCGTGACGACGAACAGCTCGAGGTCGATGACATCCTCGGCCAGGGTCCGGCCGTTGAGGATGTGACCGGCCTTGTCGCCGGTGAAGCTCGTCCCCGTCGACTTGCCAAGATTGGCAGTGTCGATATGGAGGACGTCCGGAAGCAGGAGGTCGGTGATCGTCTCAGCGGTCCCCGCGCTGTTCCCGAAGAAGGTAAGGACGGCCTCGAACTGGTCGTCCCAGGTGGCGACATCGCCGCTCGGGGCGGTCTGGTTGTAGGTGTCCTTCGTGTTCGCGTTCACCTTGAACGGGTCGATGAAGACGGTGTTCAGGGCGGGCTTGCCCATTCGGTCGATGAGCGTGCTGCCGTTGTACGTGGTCCCCCAGAAGTTGGCCGAGGGGCCGATCCAGCTGTCCGGGACTTCCAGGACCATGGTCAGGATGTTGGTGCCGGCAAAGAAGTCGACGCCGGCGTCGGTCAGTCCCGACGCATCGGTGTAGCCGCTGTCCTTGAGCTTGTTGTAGCCGGCGAGATCGAAGAAGAATGGATCGTCCCTGAGGCCGGCATAGAGCTTCCCACCGCCAGGAATCTGGACGGCGTTGCCGGTGTATCCGGTCGCAATGACGGTGCCGTTGCGGCGGAGCCAGAGAGGCTGCTTGTGGTCGCGGCCGCCCGGCGCACCGAAGGTGAGCTGGTAGACCGTGTCGGCGACAAAATCGCCGCTCGTGTCGAGGTTGAACCGGTACGACCCCGAGGTCGAGAACTGTGTCCCGGACAGGACCCCGGCGAGCGGGGCGACGTCCATGGCGAGGACCGTGTTCTTCGAGTTCGCGCCATCGAAGGCGTAGATGTCGGTGATGTCGAGGGCGTGGTTGAGCTTCACGATCGGCGAGTCCAGGTGATCGGCCGCCGAGGTCAGGAATGGAGCCGCCCCGATCGTCAACACGACGAGTGCGGTGCCGAGCGCGGCAAAGGTCTTGGGACGCATGTCGGTGGCGTGTTCCTTTCGATGGCTCCGGCTGTCGGGCCGGTGCATTGGGCCGAGGCCTCCGCCAGGGGGCCGCGTTGGGCACATCGACCTATCGCGAGTCGGCCGGTGTCTGAGTGCCATTCGCACCACGTCGCCGGACGGATGAATCGGCGCACGGCCCTGGCGATGCGACGGTGTCATTCATCCGGATCGCACCCGGACGCGAATGAGGGAAAGAGCATCGAGTGGAGGAGCCGCGTGCAACCGAGGACCATGAGAACGCCCCGGATGGTTGCTGACGCTGAGGGGACGACGCGGAATCATCGGTCGGCGCGCCTCGTTGGGCGGCGCATCGGTCCGACGCTGTTGGGCTTCGTCGGGGGCGCCCTTCTCGCGGTCACTCTGGCATCGACCGCAGCGGCCCACCCGCTGGGCAACTTCACGATCAACCATTACGCGGGAATCGTCGTTGCGCCGAACGAGATCCGTCTCGACGTCGTACTGGACCAGGCAGAGATCCCGACCTTCCAGGAACGCCAGCGGATCGACACCAGCGGGGACGGCGCCCTCTCCGACATCGAGATCGAGGCAGAGCGGCAGGTCCAATGCCCGCGTCGGTCGGCAGCTCTTCGGCTGACCGTCGGCGGCCGTTCGGCAAACCTTGAGGTCACGGCGTCCGGCCTGAGCTTCCCGCCCGGCGCCGGCGGCCTGTCGACGATGCGAGTGGTGTGCGAGTACCGCTCGGCGCTCACGAACCCGCTTGCGTCGGGCACGATGATCGGCTATTCGGACACGTCGTTCTCGGAGCGGATCGGCTGGCGCGAGATCGTCGTCCAGGGCGACGGCGTGTCAATCACGAGCCCGAGGCCCGCCACGACCAGCGTCTCGGCGCGCTTGACGAGCTACCCGAAGGATCTTCTCAGCCAGCCGCTCGACATCCGCTCGGCATCATTCGGCGTGACGTCCGGAGGCCCGGCTCTCACGACCGCAGGTGTCCCGGACGCCTTCCCGCTCTCTCAAGCCGGCAAGCCGATTCTGGCAACGGCCGCCGTCCCCGGGGGTGTCGGTGCCGACATCGAGGGCCTCCTGAAGAGCCAGGACCTGACCCCCGGGCTGATCCTCCTGTCGATCTTCACGGCGATGGTGCTCGGTGCCGGCCATGCCATTACTCCGGGACACGGCAAGACGATCATGGCTGCCTATCTGGTCGGGACGCGCGGGACGGCGCGCCACGCCCTCGGACTGGGCATGACCGTGACGATCTCGCACACGCTCGGCGTCCTCGGTCTCGCCGTGGTCATCCTCGTGATCGGCAGCGTTGCCCCGGACCAGTTCAACCGCACGCTCGCGGTCCTGTCGGGCGTCCTCGTCATCGGAATCGGCCTGTACATGCTCGTGGGACGGCTCCGGCAGCGGGCGCGCCGACATGACACGGTGCACGAGCACCCGCACACAGACGCCGACCACGCGCAGGACCACCCGCACCTGAACGGAGCCTCGAATGCATCCGACCACCCGCGCCCGCGCGGAGCGCCGAAGGAACACGCCCACGCCTCAGACGAGATCCCGGGTGTTCACGACCATGGACCGGGCTCCCATAGCCACCTCCCCGCAACGGATGCGCCGCTGACCTGGCGGAGCCTGTTCATGCTTGGCCTCTTCGGCGGCCTCGTGCCCTCGATCAACGCGTTGATCATCCTGCTCGCGACGATCGCCACCGGCCGCGCCGCCTACGGTCTCGTCCTCGTCGTCGCCTTCGGGATCGGCATGGCGCTCGTTCTGGGCGGGATCGGCCTCGGCCTCGTCTACGCCGCTCGCTGGATGGCTCGGACGCCATCCACGTCGCTCTTCAGCCGCGCGATCTCATGGGCACCGCTCGTCACGGCACTCGTCATTCTGAGCGTCGGGATCTTCGTGACCGGCCAGGCGATCATCGGCTCCCCGGTCCTCTGACCCTCAGTCGTCGGTGCCGACGGCCTCGAGGACGTCGGCGAAGACCGCCTCCACGTCACGCGACGCGTCGATGACCCGGAAACGCGAGGGCTCGCCCTTCGCGAGCTCGAGAAAGCCGGCTCGCACGCGGGCGTGGAAGTCGGCATCGAAATCGTGCTCGAAGCGGGTCCGCTCGGCGTCGGCCTTGCGGGCCAGGCCGATCGCCGGATCGATGTCGAGGAGCAGCGTGAGGTCGGGCACGAGTCCGCGCGTGGCGATTCCGGCGAGCACCCGCAGCTCGTCGAGCGGCACGCCGGCGCCGTAGCCCTGGTAGGCGAGCGTCGAATCGGCGAACCGGGCGCAGATGACCGTCGTCCCTGCGGCGAGCGCGGGATTGATGACCTCGCCGACCAGCTGCGCGCGAGCCGCATTGAAGAGCAGCGCGTCGGTTCGCGGCTCGATCACGCCGGCATCCCGAGCGAGGAGGACCGTCCGCAGGTCGTCCCCCAGCCGGGTGCCGCCCGGCTCCCGGGTCAGCAGGACCGTTGCCCCGCGGGCTCGCAGGGCGTCCGCCAGCCGCCCGGCCTGGAGCGTCTTGCCCGCCCCCTCGGGTCCCTCGAGGGTGATGAAGCGGCCGGCCGATTGCACGGGCCGGAGTGTAGCGCCGGCCTCGGGCCGCCCCGGATCGACCCCCTCGAGTCCGCCCGCCGCCGCCTCGCCGCGTCCGGCCCGCGCCCTCTGGTACGCTCCCGGCCCCGACATGAGAGACCTGACCGACCGCGCGCTCGACACGGCCGCCCAGCTCGGCGCCGCCTATGCCGACGTGCGCGTTGTTCGTCGGCGGGAGGAATCGATCGCGGTCAAGACCGGTCGGGTCGAGGGC
>JBBRNM010000092.1:0-6090 GCA_038230295.1 Candidatus Limnocylindrales bacterium | reverse complement strand
TCGCCGGCCAGGACATGGGTCAGCACCACCAGGCGCTGCTGGGCTCGGGTATCCAACGTGATCGCCTCCCTCGTCTCCATGGGACCGAGGGTGACAAAGTCGCTGTCCCCTTAACTTGGACAGAATCGCTGTCCGTTCACATTACCCCGGCTGCGGTTTGACGCTCCCGAGCGTGGTTCGTACACTCAATCCCGACGAATTCACTTGGGATTGAGGCTCGAACCCTGACGCAATCCACGCTGCCGACAGTCGCGGTCACCGGACCCGCCACCGCCTCGGCGCCGGATCCGGTTCCGCATCGGCCGAACTTCCGCGGCACGGGCGCCGTCTCGTTCTCCACGAAGGGCGAGTACGGCGTGCGGCTGATGGTCCAGCTCGGGCGGCACTACGGCACCGGGCCGGCGTCGCTCGCCGAGATCGCCGCCGAGGATGACCTCCCGCGGGCGTACCTCGAGCAGCTGGCGTTCGTCCTCCGTGATGCGGGCCTCGTCGAGTCGACGCGAGGGGCTCACGGCGGTTACGCGCTCGCCCGGCCTCCCGAGGCCATCCCGATGAGCGCCGTCCTGCGGGCCCTCGAAGGGCCCCTCGCGCCGATGATCTGCGCGACCGACGAGCCCAACCACGACCTTGCCTGCGCCCGGACCTCGACCTGCACCGTGAACTTCCTTTGGGTCCGGGTTCGCGACGCCATCGCCGGGGCCCTCGACACGATGACCCTGGCCGACCTCGTCCCGGCCCGTCGACTGACCCCGGTCAGCCTCGAAGGAGCGACGACGAACCCGTGACCGACGTCAGCACCGCCACCCGGGACGAAGCGCCCGCGCCGGCCGAGGCCTCGCGGCTCGTGATCCGCGGCCTCCGCGTCGCGCCGATCGCGAACCCGGGCCACGAGATCCTCCAGGGCATCGATCTCGAGGTCGGGCCCGGCGAGGTCCACGCGATCATGGGCCCGAACGGCTCCGGCAAGACGACCCTCGCCTACGCGCTCATGGGCCATCCCGCCTACGTCGTGACCGGCGGCGAGATCCTCTGGAAGGACCGCAACGTCCTCAAGCTCTCGCCGGACAAGCGGGCCCGTCTCGGCATGTTCCTCGCGTTCCAGTACCCCACCGCGATCCCCGGCCTGAGCGTCGCGAGCTTCATCCGGAGCGCGCTGAACGCGAAGCTCCAGGGCGTCGAGAAGACCGGCGACATCGATCCGACGGACGCGATCAAGGGTGGCGTCTCGATGCTCGATTTCCGGAAGCGGATGCGCGAGAAGCTCGCCCTGCTGCGGATGGACGAGAGCTTTGCCGCGCGCTACGTCAACGAGGGCTTCTCGGGTGGCGAGAAGAAGCGCCTCGAGATGCTCCAGATGGCGATGCTCGACCCGGAGATGGCGATCCTCGACGAGACCGATTCGGGCCTCGACATCGATGCCCTCCGGATCGTTGCCGAGGGCGTCAACGCGATGCTCAACCCGAACCTCGGGATCCTGTTGATCACCCACTACCAGCGCCTGCTGAACTACATCACGCCCGATGTCGTCCACGTCCTCGCCCAGGGCCGGATCGTGAAGACCGGCGGCAAGGACCTGGCCCTGCGGCTCGAGGACGAGGGCTACGGCCCGATCCTCCGCGAAGCCGGCCTCGCCCCCGACGTGCCCGACGAGGCCCTGCTGGTCCCGAAGGGCCCGGAGCTCGAGGCATGACCTCCGGCGCGACGGCGGCGACGACATCCGGGACCGGGGCGACGACCCCGAGCACCGGGCCGACCTTCGACCATGTCGTCAGCGGGCCGGACCCCCGGGTTCGCAACGGTCGCCTCGATCCCGAGGCGATTCGCGCCGACTTCCCGATCCTCGCGACCTCGAGCTCGCGCGGCAAGCCGCTCGTCTACCTCGACTCGGCGTCGACGAGCCAGAAGCCGAACGTCGTCATCGACGCCGTCGATGAGTTCAACCGCGGCTACAACGCGAACGTCCATCGCGGGATCTACGAGATCGGCGAGCGAGCGACCGCGGCTTACGAGAAGGCTCGCGCCACGGTGGCGACGTTCATCAACGCGCCGGATGCCCACGAGATCGTGTTCACCCGAAATGCCACCGAGGCGATCAACCTCGTCTCGTACTCGTGGGGCCGGAAGAACATCGGCCGCGGCGATGCGATCGTGCTCACCGAGATGGAGCACCACGCGAACCTCGTGCCGTGGCAGCTGCTCGTCCAGGAAAAGGACGGCGACCTCGAGTTCATCCCGATCACCGACGACGGCGTCCTCCGCCTCGACGTCTTCGAGGTCCTCCTGAAGCTCAAGCCGAAGCTCGTCGCCTTCACCCACGTCTCGAACACGCTCGGCACGATCAACCCCGTCGCCGAGATGACGAAGATGGCCCACGCTGCCGGCGCCCTCGTCCTCGTCGATGGCGCGCAGGCCGTGCCCCACGTCCCGGTCGACGTCCAGGCGATCGATGCCGACTTCTACGTCTTCAGCGGCCACAAGATGCTCGGCCCGACCGGCTCCGGCGCGCTGTGGGCCCGGCGCGAGCTCCTCGAGGCGATGCCACCGTTCCTCGCGGGCGGCGAGATGATCCGCGAGGTCCACCTCCGGCGATCCGAGTGGAACGCCATCCCGTGGAAGTTCGAGGCCGGAACGCCGGACATCGCGGCCGAGATCGGGCTCGGCGCGGCGGCCGAGTACCTCATGCACCTCGGCATGGACCGGGTTCGCGAGCATGAGATCGACCTGCTCGACTACGCCTTGCCGAAGCTCCGCACCCAGCACGCCGACGTCGACGTCTACGGCCCGATGGACTCGGCGATCCGGAGCGGGGTCATCCCGTTCAACATCGCCGGCGTCCATCCGCACGACGTGGCCCAGGTCATGGACAGCCTTGGGATTGCCGTTCGTGCCGGGCACCATTGCACGATGCCGCTCCACGAGCGGCTCGACCTGCCGGCCACCGCTCGGGCGAGCTTCAACGTCTACACGACCCACGCCGACATCGACGCACTCCTCGACGGCATCGCCGAGGTCAAGCGGGTCTTCGCCGATCCGGCCTGACGCTCCAGGCACGTTGCACCTTGTCACCGGCACGTTTGACGCTGCGTTCGCAGAGCCGCAAGATTCGGAAACCCCACCCGATCGGTAGGGATTGCTAGGGACCCATGGACGACCTGTACCGCGACTACATCCTCGAGCACTATCGACGGCCCCATAACTTCGGGGTCCTCGATCATCCGACCGCGTCCCACGAAGGGGCCAACCCGCTGTGCGGCGATCGGCTCACGCTCCAGGTCCGGGTCCATGACGGCAAGATCGATGGCGTCGGGTTCACCGGTCGCGGCTGCGCGATCAGCCAGGCGTCGGCCTCGCTCCTGACCGACGAGGTCAAGGGCAAGACGATCGACGACGCGGCCAAGATGGGCTCGTCCGATGTCCTTGAGCTCCTGGGGATCGAGATCAGCCCCGCCCGGCTGAAGTGCGCGCTCCTCTCGCTCGAGACCCTCCAGCTCGCGCTCGAGGACGTGCCCCAATGACCGCGATTCGTGACGATGGCCTGGGCCGCTGCAGGTGTACGGCGCCGGCATTCTGAGCGCCGGCCCCCGCGTCCACCTCCGCCTCGCCGTCACCGACGGCGACCCGTCGATCACTCGGAGCCCTTTTCCGCATGAAGTCATCGTCGGATCTCCTTAGAGAGGTCCGTGCCAGGATCAAGGAAGTCACCCCCGAAGAAGCCGAGGCCCTTCGCACCGCGGGCGCCGTCCTCGTCGACGTGCGCGAGCAGGTCGAATGGGACGCCGGCTACATTCCCGGCGCGGTCCACGTGCCGCGGAGCTATCTCGAGCAGAACGTCGAGGCCCTCGTGCCCGACCACGACGCCCAGGTGATCGTCTATTGCGCCGGCGGCGTGCGGTCGGCCTACGGCACGGCCACCCTCGGCCAGCTCGGCTACACGAACGTCGTATCGATGAGCCGCGGCTTCGAGGGCTGGAAGGCCCTCGGGCTGCCGACGGTCTCGCCGGTTGCCCTGACCCCGGCCCAGCAGCAGCGCTACAGCCGGCACCTCCTGATCCCCGAGGTCGGGACGGCCGGCCAGGTGAAGCTCCTCGAGTCGAAGGTCCTCATCGTGGGCGCGGGCGGGCTCGGCAGCCCGGCGGCGCTCTACCTCGCGGCGGCCGGCGTGGGAACGATCGGCATCATCGACTTCGACGTCGTCGAGGCGAGCAATCTCCAGCGGCAGGTTCTCCACACCACGGGCCGCATCGGCGAGAAGAAGGTCGACTCGGCCCGGCAGACGATCACCGCGCTCAACCCGGACGTGAACGTCGTCGGCTACGACGAGATGCTCCTCGCGGGTAACGTCCAGAGAACCATCGAGGGCTACGAAGTCATCCTCGACGGCACCGACACGTTCGAGACGCGCTATCTGCTCAACGACGCGGCCGTCGCGGCCGGGATCCCCGTTGTCCACGCCTCGGTCTTCCGGTTCGAGGGCCAGCTGACGACGTTCATCCCGTACACGGGACCGTGCTATCGCTGCCTGTATCCGACCCCGCCGCCGCCGGAGCTCGCGCCCGGCTGCTCGGTCGCCGGTGTCCTCGGCGTCGTGCCCGGGATCATGGGCCTCCTACAGGCCAACGAGGTGCTGAAGCTGCTGCTCGGCATTGGCGAGACCCTGAGCGGCCGGCTGCTCCTTTTCGATGCCCTCGACGCCTCGTTCTCCGAGCTCACGCTCGAGCGCGATCCGGAGTGCCCGGTCTGCAGCGACGCCGCCCGCGCGGCCCGCGATCGCGGCGAGGCGCCGAATCTCGCGGCCTATCCAACCGATGCCCCGTTTGTGCTGGAGCGTGTCCAATGAGTCGCGTGCTGATCCCCCAGGTCCTTCGCCCCGAGGTTGGCGGCGTCAAGGCGGTCGACGTGGACGGCTCCACGATCGGCGAAGTCGTCGATTCGCTGGTCGAGCGCCACCCGGCGCTGGGCGGCCGGCTCCTCTCGCCGGAGGGAGGCCTCCATCGGTTCGTGAACGTCTACCTGAACGGCGCCGACGTCCGGTACCTCGCCGGGCTCGACACGAAGGTCGACGAGCGCGACGAGGTACGGCTCCTGCCCGCCATCGCGGGTGGCTCGGGGTGGGAGTGACCCAGACCGCTGACCCGGCCGCTCGCGCCGGCGGTGCCTACGACTCGATCGTGGACACCGTCGGGCAAACGCCGCTCGTCGGGATCCAGTCGCTGTCGCCGAGCCCGGATGTCCGGCTGTTCGCAAAGCTCGAGGGCGCAAACCCGACGGGCTCCGTGAAGGACCGCATCGCCGCCGCGCTCGTCGACGACCTCGAGGGTCGAGGCCGGCTCGGGCCCGGCAAGATTCTGCTCGAATCGACGTCCGGCAACACGGGGATCGCGCTGGCGATGGTCGCCCGGCGGCGCGGCTATCCGGTGACCCTCGTCATGGCCGACAACGTCTCACCCGAGCGGCGCCAGCTCGCCGAGCTCTACGGCGCGACCGTCCTCGAATCGCCGGGGGCGCTCGGCGCGAACGGGGCGATCACCATGGCCCGCCAGCTCGCCGCGAGCGATTCGCGCTACGCCCTGGCCGACCAGTACCGCAACGAAGCCAACGCGCGAGCCCACGAGACCTCGACCGGGCCGGAGATCCTCGCGGACTGCCCGGAGATCGACGTGTTCGTCGCCGGCCTCGGGACGAGCGGCACGCTGATGGGGGTCTCGCGCTACCTGCGGCGGGCCAAGCCGGGCGTCCGCGTCATCGCCGCCGAGCCGCTGCCCGGCCCCGGTGTCCAGGGGCTGCGGTCGCTCGACGACGGGTTCGTGCCGGAGATCTTCGAGCCGTCGCTCCTCGACGGGAAGTACCTGATCTCGAACCGCGAGGCGGTCGTCGGGGTCCGCGAGCTGCTCTCGCGGGAGGGAATCTTCGCGGGCCTCTCGTCCGGGGCGATCGTCGTCGCTGCGCGGCGGGTCGCGCGGGAGATGCAATCCGGCACGATCGTCGCGCTCCTGCCCGATGGCGGCTGGAAATACCTGTCCACCGGGATCTTCTCGGGCGATCTCGACCAGGTCGAGGAGGACCTCGAGGCGGGGGCAAGCCTGTGGTAGC
>JBBRNM010000091.1:0-6244 GCA_038230295.1 Candidatus Limnocylindrales bacterium | reverse complement strand
TCGCGCCTTCGCGCTCCGCGTACCCGAGGACATCGTCCTTGGGCACGTAGAGGATGTCGGCCTCGGGGTCGATGAACTTGCGGATCAGCCAGGGACAGGCAATCCGGTCCGTCTTTGGATGCTCGCGAGTGACCCATTTCACCAGTTCGCTCCTTCTGCCGAGATCACCAACGTCAGGCCGGCGCGTGGGCGTGGCGGGTCTTTCTTGTCCCGGTTGAGCGCCTGACTGCGTAGCGACTCCACCTTACGTGTGCGAATCCATTGGTTGTGAGCAGGTGAACGACATCAACCGGTAGATTTTCGGCTGATCACCGCCCATCGAGCGCAACCGGAATGCAACCGACCCGATCCAGCGTCGCCGCCGATCACTCGTCCTCACGCGCCCAGAATTCCGCTGAAGCGTGGCGCGATTCCGTGCCCGAACTGGAGGCCCACGCCATGACCAATGACACGTTCTCCGAGGGACCGCCCCACCGCGCCGTCCGCGATGGGCAGCTCGCGCCGGTGACATGCGACGCGTGCGGCTGCCGGCTCGAGTCCGTCGGACCGTCCGGCCACGAGGGCTGGTTCCACTTCGGTCGAATGGGCGGCCGCGATGCCCGTGGGTGTCGCGTCGCGTGTGTCGAGCTCGAGCACGACGCTTCGGGGAGAGCGTCCCTGGCCGCCTGACCTCGCAGCCTGGCTCGGCCGCCCCGAGCGAGCGCCTTGCGCAGATCTGTCGCGTGACGTAGATTGTCTACGTGACATTGAATATCAGCGCCGGTGAGAGCATCCGGGGGGTAGCCGCGCTTGCGGAAGACGCGCTCGGCGCGCCTGAAACCCCGGAGCGCCGGGCCCTCAACGCCGAGGTGATCGCGGAGCTCACCTCCTGGAATCCACGCGAGTTCATCGGCGCGTTCCGGCGCTGGCACCACGGCTCGCTCAGCCTGATCCACATCAATGTCCTGACCGTGCTCGAGGTCGACGGGCCGCTGTCGATGAGCAAGCTCGCGGAGTCGCTCGACGTGTCCGTCGCCAGCGCGACCGGCATCGTCGACCGCATGGAGCAGCGCGGCCTGGTCGAACGCCAGCACGATCTGGCCGACCGCCGGGTCGTCATCGTCCACCCCGCAGCCGGTGGCGCGAAAGTCTTCCAGGACATGGACGAGCATCGTCGAGCCGCGCTCGGCCGCCTCCTGACCCGGCTCAGTGACGTCGAGTTGTCTGGGTTGCTCAACGGCCACCGAGCGCTCCGGGCCGCGCGCGCGGCCGTCGTAGGCGAGCACGACGTCAAACCCGCCGACGATGAGCCCAAGGCTGCCGCGGACGAGGTCAAGCGATGATCGCGCTCCTCCGCACCTACCTCCGCCCGTACATGCGGGCGATCGTCATCGTCCTTGCCCTGCTGCTCGTCCAGGCCATCGGCAACCTGTACCTGCCGACCCTCCAGGGCGACATCATCAACAACGGCGTCTCGAAAGGCGACACCGGTTACATCGGCTCGACGGGCATGTTCATGCTCGTCGTCACGTTCGTCGTGGGCGTCGCCTCGATCATCGGCGTCTACCTGGGTGCCCAGATCGCGATGGGCTTCGGGCGTGACGTCCGGAGCTCGATCTTCCGGAAGGTCGAGAGCTTCAGCCAGGTCGAGATCAACAAGTTCGGGACCCCGTCGCTCATCACTCGGAACACGAACGACGTCCAGCAGGTCCAGACGGTCGTCTTCATGGCCCTGACCCTCATGATCTCCGCGCCGATCCTCATCATCGGCGGGATCATCCTGGCAATCCGGCAGGACGTGCCGCTCTCGGGCCTCCTCGTCGTCGTGCTGCCGCTCATGGCCGCATTCATCGCGATCGTCATGAGCCGGGCGATCCCGTTGTTCCGGGCGATGCAAGTGAAGCTCGATCGGATCAACCAGGTCATGCGCGAGACCCTCGCCGGCGTCCGCGTCATCCGCGCGTTCGTCCGGACTCGGCGCGAGGAGCAGCGCTTCGACGAATCGAACGTCGACCTGTTCAACACCGCGCTCAAGGTCAACCGCCTCTTCGCGATCACGATTCCGGTCATGACCCTGATCCTCAACCTCTCCACGGTCGGGGTCATGTGGTTCGGGGCGCTGCGGGTCGATAGCGGCGAGATGCCGATCGGCAACCTCACCGCCTTCCTCCAGTACCTGCTCCAGATCCTCTTCGCCGTCCTGATGGCCGTCTTCATGTTCATCTTCATTCCCCGCGCGGCGGTGTCTGCGGGCCGGATCCAGGAGGTCCTCGAGACGGAGGCGAGCGTTCGCGATCCGGAGACGCCGGTGCGAATGGAGCCCGTCAAGGGCGGCGGCGTCGGTGGCCGGATCGAGTTCCGTGACGTCGAGTTCCGCTACCCGGGCGCGCAGGATCCGGTGCTCCGCGATGTGTCCTTCGTGGCCGAGCCCGGCGACACGATCGCGATCGTGGGCTCGACCGGCAGCGGCAAGACGACGCTCGTCAACCTCATTCCGCGGTTCTACGACGCGACCGCCGGTGCCGTCGTCCTCGATGGCGTCGACGTCCGCGAGATGAACCGCAGCGACCTCTGGGCTCGCCTCGGCGTCATCCCCCAGAAGGCGTTCCTGTTCAGGGGCACGGTCGCGAGCAACCTCCGCTTTGGCGATGAGGCGGCGACGGATGACGACCTGTGGCGGGCGCTCGAGATCGCCCAGGGCCGCGAATTCGTCGAGGAGATGGACGGCCAGCTCGAGGCGCCGATCACCCAGGGCGGGACCAACGTCTCCGGCGGGCAGCGGCAGCGCCTGGCGATCGCCCGAGCGTTCGTAAAGCGAGCCGGGATCCTGATCTTCGACGACAGCTTCTCGGCGCTCGACTTCGGCACCGACGCCCGACTCCGCGCCGCGCTCGATCGCTCGATGGGCTGGGCGACCCGGATCATCGTGGCCCAGCGGGTCGGCACGATCATGAAGGCCGATCGAATCCTCGTGATGGATGCTGGCCGGATCGTCGCCAGCGGGACCCACACCGAGCTCCTCGGCTCGAACGAGACCTACCGCGAGATCGTCTACTCGCAGCTGTCCGAGGCGGAGGCGGTCGCATGAGCGGCCCGCAGCGACCCGGCGGCAACGGGACCGGGCGTCCGGTTGCGGGCGTGGCGCCGGCCGGTGCGGTTGGACCGGGCCCTCGTCGGCCCGGCGGCGGTGGCCCCGGAATGATGGGCATGATGCTGCCCGTCCAGAAGCCCTCGAACTTCAAGGCCTCGTTCCGGCGGCTGCTCGATCGGCTCGCGCCCGAGCGGATGCTCGTCGTGCTCGTGGTCCTCCTCGCCGTCGTCAGCGTGGCCTTTGCCGTGATCGGTCCGAAGATCCTCGGCAACGCGACGAACGACATCTTCAACGGCTTCATCGGCGGGAATCTGCCGGCCGGCGTCACGAAGCACCAGGTCGTCGCGGGCCTGCGCGCCAACGGCCAGAGCCAGCTCGCCGACATGGTGGCCGCGATGGACCTCATTCCGGGCAAGGGCATCGACTTCGGCGCACTCGCGGGGATCCTGATCCTGCTGATTGGGGTCTATCTCCTTAGCTCCCTATTCAGCTGGGCCCAGGCTTGGATCATGGCTGGGGTCACCCAGCGAATCGTCCGCCGCCTGCGAACCGATGTCGACCTGAAGCTCGGCCGCCTGCCGCTGAAGTACTTCGACAGCCACCCCCGCGGCGACGTCCTGAGCCGCGTCACGAATGACATCGACAACATCGGCCAGTCCCTCCAGCAGAGCCTGACCCAGCTCATCACCTCGGTCCTGACGATCGTCGGCGTGCTGATCCTCATGCTGACGATCAGCCCGATTCTTGCCGTCATCTCGATCCTGTCCGTACCGGTCTCGATCGCCATCACCGTGGTAATCGCGAGCCGCTCGCAGAAGCGCTTCGCGGCCCAGTGGGCCTCGACCGGTTCGCTGAACGCGCACGTCGAGGAGATGCACACCGGTCACGCGATCGTGAAGGTCTTCGGCCGGCAGCAGGAGGCGATCGACACGTTCGATCGCGAGAACGAGGTCCTGTACCAGGCCTCCTACCAGGCCCAGTTCATCTCCGGCACGATCCAGCCCGCTCTGACGTTCGTCTCGAACCTCAACTATGTGTCGATCGCCGTGATCGGCGGGCTCCGCGTGGCGAGCGGCCAGATGACGCTCGGCGACGTCATCGGGTTCATCCAGTACTCGCGCCAGTTCACCTTCCCGATCATCCAGACGGCCTCGATCGCGAACGTCCTCCAGTCGGCGGTCGCCTCGGCCGAGCGGGTCTTCGAGCTGATCGACGAGCCCGAGGAGATCCCGGATCCGGTGCGGCCGAAGGTGCTGTCCGGCACGCGCGGCGCGGTCGCCTTCGAGAACGTCTCGTTCCGCTACGAGCCCGACAAGCCACTGATCGACGACCTCAGCCTGGTGGCCGACGCCGGCGACACGATCGCGATCGTCGGCCCGACGGGCGCCGGCAAGACGACGCTCGTGAACCTCCTGATGCGGTTCTACGAGATCGATGGCGGTCGGATCACGGTCGACGGCATCGACACCCGGGAGCTGACCCGCGACGATCTCCGGAAGACGTTCGGGATGGTCCTCCAGGACACGTGGCTCTTCCACGGGACGATCGCCGAGAACATCGGCTACGGCCGCGAGAATGCGACCGAGGCCGAGATCGACGCCGCGGCCGAGGCGGCCCACGTCGACCACTTCGTCCGGACGCTGCCCGACGGCTACCAGACGGTCATCGACGATGACGCGACGAACCTGTCGGCCGGCGAGAAGCAGCTCCTGACGATCGCCCGGGCGTTCCTCGCAGACCCCGCGATCCTCATCCTCGACGAGGCCACGAGCTCGGTGGATACGCGAACCGAGGTCCTGATCCAGCGCGCCATGGCACGCCTGATGAAGGGTCGGACCTCATTCGTGATCGCCCATCGCCTCTCGACCATTCGCGATGCCGACACGATCCTCGTCATGAACCGCGGGGCGATCGTCGAGCAGGGCTCCCACGAGGAGCTCCTCGCGAAGGGCGGCTTCTATGCCGACCTCTACAACAGCCAGTTCGTCGAGGCACTCGACGAAGCGAGCTAGAGACAACGCTCGAGGTCGTGCGGCTAGCATGTCCATCGGGAGGTGGAGCACACAATCGGCACGCCCGAGGATCGCTTTGATCTGATCCCGAAGGTCGAGCTGCACTGCCATGTCGAGGGCAGCGTTCGGCCCGCAACCGCGCTCGAGCTGGCGCGAAAGGCCGGGCGGCCACTTCCAGTTGACGATCCCGCGAGCCTGTACCGGTACGACTCGCTCGACGCCTTCCTTTCGGTCTTCTGGCTGGTGCAGGAAACGCTGGTCGGGCGCGACGATTGGGCGCGCATCGCGTACGAATCCCTCATCGACGCCGCGGCCCACGGACTTCGTTATCGCGAGATGTTCTTCACCCCGGCGCGCCACCTCGCGGCGGGGCATGACCTCGGGGGGATCGTCGACGGCCTGACCGACGGAATCGAGGCCGCCGAGGCAGAAACGGCCGTGCGGTGTTCCCTCATCGCGGACATCGACCGTGCCTACGGTCCGGCGGCGGGATTCGAGCTCGTGGAGCAGCTGGGCGAACTCAGGCGATCCGGGCGAGCAGAACGGGTGATCGGGATCGGGGCCGACTCGACCGAGCTCGGTATCGACCTCCGAGAGTTCGCTCCCGCATTCACTGCTGCTCGCGCGTTGGGCTTCCGACGGGCCTGCCATGCGGGAGAGGCCGTGGGGGCGGGACCCGACAATATTCGCCGGGCGCTCGACGTGCTGGGCGCCGAGCGGATCGACCATGGCGTGGCCATCGTCGAAGACGGTGCCCTCATGCAGCGAGTCGTCGACGAGCGGATCCCCCTGACCGTCTGTCCGTCGAGCAACGTCGTGATCGCGAACCGCTTCGAGACCCTCGCCGAGCACCCCCTGCTCGAGATGCTCGAGGCCGGCATCCTGGTCACGATCAACACCGATGACCCGGCGATGATCGGCCTGGACCTTGGCGTGGAGTATCGACGCGTCGCCGATGCCTACGAGCTCGACCTTCTCGAGCTGGGCAGGATCGCCACGCAGGGGATCGAGTCCACCTGGCTCGACGCCGTTGACCGGGCGTCTCTCGCGCGCGAGTTCGAGACGGCCTTGGGCGAGCTTCTGCCCGAGGCTCGGGCCTAGCTCGCAGGCAGACGGTCCGCCATCTCGTCGGCGGTGACACTTCGTATCTGTTGGTCCTTAG
>JBBRNM010000090.1:0-6490 GCA_038230295.1 Candidatus Limnocylindrales bacterium | reverse complement strand
GGCCGGAGCCGCTGGGGATCCCGGATCGTCGTCATCTTCTGCCAGGCGTGCGGCCAGGCGGCCTGCACGGCCTCCTGGGCGAGGTCCGCGTCGCCGCAGATGACGAAGCAGACCCGCGTCATGTCGTCGTGATGCGCCGCGACGATCCTGGCGAACGCCAGCTCGTCGCCCGTCCCGGCCCGGGCCACCATTGCGCCGAGGGAGTCACCGTCCAACAAGGCTTCCATGCCCCATAGATGCTCGAAGGAGCCCGAAATGATTCAGGCGAGATCAGGCCACACGGCGACGAACGGATGACCTCGGACGGCGCACACGATCGCTCGCCCGCTCCGGTGGTTCCACTACCGCGAAAGGATCGACGGGGTGCTCAGTGGTCCGGCCTCGAAGGCGAGGCCAGGTACTCGGCATCGCTGATCTGGGCGCCCCACTCGGACTCGGGGCCGTCCTCGGGCGCCTCCCAGATCGCGAGGTGCGTCATGAAGTGGTCCGGCGCCGCGCCGTGCCAGTGCCACTCGCCTGGCGGCGTATAGATGGTGTCGCCGGGCCGGATCTCCATGAGCTCACCGCCCCGGGCCTGAATGCGCCCGACGCCTTCGGTGACGTGCACGGTCTGGCCCACGGCGTGGGCGTGCCAGGCATTCCGGGTACCCGGCGCGAACCGGACGACGCTCACCCGGACCCGCGAGGGCGGCTCCCCCTGGACGATCACGTCAAGCCAGGCATCGCCCGTGAACCGCTCGGCGGGCGCCTTCGCGGTTGGCGGCTTTGGCTGAATCTGCACGGGGTGACTCCTTCGATGGTGTTGAACGGCGACGCTACCAGCAGCCGTGAGCCCGTGCCTCGCCGCCCGGCCAGGCCCGCGTCAGCCGAGGATGACGAGCGACTGAAGGCTCGAGAGCGGCCCGCTGGGGTTGGGAGCGATCAACGCGGGCTCGGCATCACGGTCCGCCTCGCGGGCCAGGCGCTGGCCCTCGATCCGCTCGATGAGGCTTTGCTGGGAAGACCGAAGCATCTCCGCGTAGGGCGGCCCGATTTCCTTCATGATCGCCAGCTCGCGCTTGGTCCTTGGTGGCGCGAAGCGGTAGTGGATGGTGGTGCCCTCGGTACCCGGTTCCAGCTCGATGGTCTCGAGCATCTTCACCGTGCCGCCCGGGGTGTTGACGATGGTTCGGACCGATAGATAGTCGTAGGGCCGCCAGTCAAGGATCTCCTCGAGAATGGCGTCCTTGCCGTGCATGCAGTGGTTCGTGGCGCCAGGTCCGCGCCGTCCGCCCACGGCCCCGGTGACGATGATGTCCGTTACCGCGGCCTGCCAGCCCGTTCGTCGCCCCGGCTCGGTCAGAAACTCCCAGGCAACCTGAGGGGGAGCGGTCGTCGGAAGGGAAACGATGAGGGCCGCCTCGTCGGGCGAAACGAAAACGCGCGCTCGAGCCTCCTCTTCCTGCCAGCGACGCTCGAGATCGTGCGCCCAGGCGGGCACGTCGCCGATTCGCTCATACGTCTCGGTGATCGGGCGCATGCCAAGGGCGGCCGGGTCGAGGCTCGTCGCATCGATGCATCGCTGCGTGAACAACGCATAGGCGCTCATACCGAGCGTCTCGACGACCTCGTTCTTCAACAGCCGGTGAACGACGATGACATCCGAGCCGAGGAGCTCCTGGCGGCCCGCGACTTTCTGGAGGATCGCGGACCCGTGGTGCACGACGAACTTGAGATTGAGGTCCGGGATCCGGACGCAGGCGTTGCAGTCGCAGGACGTCGCCTGTCGAACGTCACGTCGGCGGCGACGGAACCCGAAATAGCAGCGTTCGATGGTGTCGAGCAGCATCGAGCCATCGACCTTCTCTGCCGCGGCGTACGTGAATGCAGCATCCCCCTCCAGCTTGGCGAGTCGGAAGCCCGGCCGGAGCGCCGTGACGACGGCGCCGATGAGGTCCGCGAGGATGTCCTGTGCGTGATCCAGCTCGACGTCGGCGAGGTAGCCCGTGTACCCGGAGATATCGGCGATCAGGAACGTCGTCGGTTGAGCGATCGAGAGCATCGGTCCTCGTTGGACGAGGCGACTTCCGAGAAGGTCGTCACTATACGGCGCCTGCTCCGCGTGCTCGAGGAGCCGCTCGTTGCGTCTTGAATCCGGAACCCTTTGGCTCTACGCGGCTGACCCAGAGCCAAACGCCCCCTGGTCGAGGACCTTGAGGGACGTGACGACGAGCTTCGTGAACATCGCGCGGTTGCTCCCCTGCAATCAGGTGGACGACGCTTGGCCTCAGCTCATCGCCTTTTTCACGAGGTCGCCGATCCGCTTCTCGTCGGCGGCGGTCAACTTCGTCAATGCGAACCCAGTAGCCCACATCGAGCCCTCGTCGAGCTTCGCCGAGTCGTTGAAGCCGAACGTCGCATAGCGCGCGTTGAACTTCGCCGCGGCCTGGAAGAAGCACACGACCTTGCCGTCCTTCGCGTAGGCAGGCATCCCGTACCACGTCTTCGACTCGATGTCGGGCGCGGCGGCCTGGATGACCGCGTGGATCCGCTCGGCCATGTCGCGATCCGATTTCGGCATGTCGGCGATCTTCGCGAGCAGGTCGCTCTCGCCGTCGGCCTTGTCCTTGCCGCGGCGCGCTGCCGCCTTCAGCTCCCGGTTGTGCTCCTTCATCGCGGCCAGCTCTTCGGCCGTCCATTGCTCGGGGGTCTCGTCGCGCGCGGCGGTCCGCTTGGCGGAAGTCTTCGTCTCGGTCATGGCAGGTTTCCTCTGGCAGATCTGATGGAGCCTCATCCTAGGCAGCCATCGCCGAAACGACTTCTCCGGAACTGCTCGAATGCAAATCGACCGCGCCGTCACCAGGGCCGCGTGGCTGCCATCTGGAGGCAGTTCGGCGCTGCCCATGGCTGGCCGACATCATCGGTTACGACGCGACTTGGCTCGGTGGATGGAGCGTCGGCCTCTAGCTCCCAGACTCGTTGCGCATCGGCCCTGGCGGAATGTTGTGGTTGATCCGGAAGAGGTTGTCCGGGTCGTAGCGACGCTTGAGGGATGTGAGCCGTTCGAGCTTGATCGGGCCGTAGGCGGCGAGGGCCTTGAGTCGCGGGTCGTCAGAGTCGGCACCAAGGAAATTGACGTATTGGCCGGCCAGCGCATGCGGACGCATGGCATCGGAGCATTCCTTGACCCAGGCAACCCGGGCAGAATCCTCGGCAGCGCTCGGCCAGAACCCGTAGATGTTCAACCAGAACTGCGCGGACCGATTCGGGAACGCCGTTTCGTCCTCGGCGACGCGGCCGAACGCGCCGCCCATGTGATGGAGGTCCGCCGCGGTCCCGTACCACGTCTGGGCCCCGCATTGCTCGACGAGCGCGTCGATCGCCGGCTCGTCGAGCCCGACGAACGATGCGTTCCGCCAGTAGGCGCGGACTCCCCTGGGCATCATCGGGTCGAAGGCCGACTGAAACGCGATCCACCGCGTCGGGTCGAGGACGGCCACGTCAGCCGGGCAGCGGGCCTGCAATCGTTCGATCTCGGCCATGCCCTGCGACCGGTCGTGACCCGCCCATGCGAAGCCGAGGAACATCAGGACCCGATCACCCAGCTTCCAGTCGAGCGGCGGGACGGTGAACGTGATCAAGGTGGTCAGCTCGTCGGGCAGATCCGACGTCCAGTCGACGAAGGCGCGCAGGGCATCGCCCCAGCGTGGGAGCTCGTAGATCAACGTCCCGGCAAACACGTCGGGGTCGAGTGCGTGGGCGCGGAACGTGAACGACGTCACGACGCCGAAATTGCCACCGCCGCCGCGGAGTCCCCAGAAGAGGTCCGGATGTTCGGATTCGGAGGCGCGGACGAGCTCGCCGGTCGCGAGGACCACGTCCGCGGCGACGAGGTTGTCGATCGTGAGGCCGTACGGACGCGTGAGCCAGCCGACCCCGCCACCGAGTGCAAGGCCAGCGATGCCCGTTCCCGAAACGACCCCGATCGGGACGGCCAGTCCGTGCGGCTCCGTTGCTCGATCGATGTCGGCAAGCGTCGCGCCGGCAGCGACGGTGACGATGCGCGCCTCAGGATCGACGTCGATGGCGTTGAGCTGCCCGAGGTCGAGGACGATCCCGTCGTCCACGGTCCCGTGTCCGGCGACGTTGTGGCCACCGCCCCGAACGGCCAGCGGCAGGCCCATGTCGCGAGCCACAGCGATCGTCGGTGCGATGTCGCCGACGCCGGATGCCTGGACGATCGCCAGCGGATGCCGGTCGATCATGCCGTTCCAGACGCGGCGCGCCTCCTCGTAGCCATCATCGGCTGGGCCCATGACACGCCCCTGGACGCGCTCTCGAAGCGCCTGCCGCAGCCGATCCCGGGATCCAGAGTCGATCCTGCCGGTCATTGATCCCTCCTCCGTGACCACACCATCCATCATCTCGCGACTCTCCAGATCGGCTAGCCTCGCGCGACGGCGGCCGCGCTCTCGCAGTCTTGACAGCTGCGTAGGCTGTCGCGAGAGACGGATCTCTCGATATCGGGGCAAAAGTGACTCGATGGTTGAGGAGGAAGATCGAGTGACGGGCCAGACGAAGCCGCGCGTCGGATTGTTCGCCGCGCCCGAAACATCGCCGGCCGTCCTGTTCGGACTCTATGACGTCTTGAGCACCGTCGGCGCCGTCTATTCGGACATGACGACCGGCGTCGAGGGCGATGCACTGCTCGACGTGAAGATCGTCGGAGCGGACCGGGCGCCGTTTCGCTGCTTCGGCAACGTGCTGATCGAACCCCACGTGTCGATCGACGACGCGGAGGCCTACGACGTCGTGATCGTCTGTGACCTGTACACGCCGATCACGACGGCCCCCCACGGACGCTTTGCGCGCGAGGCAGCGTGGCTCCGAGGGCTGCACGACGACGGCACACTCGTCAGCTCGGTCTGCACGGGATCGCTCCTGCTGGCCGAGGCCGGCCTCCTCGACGGCCGGGTGAGCGCCGGCCATTGGGCGTACGCGGATCTCTATGGCGCCGAGTACCCGGGCGTGGCGTTCGACGCGTCGGCCATCCTGGTGCTCGCTTCGGAGTCCGAAGGGGTGATCACCGCCGGTGGCGTCACGGCCTGGCAGGACCTCGCGCTCCATGTCATCGCCCGGCTGTGCGGTCCGGAGCACGCCGTCCGGACCGCCAAGGTTCACCTCCTGACGGGGCATCAGGACGGCCAGCTGCCGTATGCCGCGATGGTCAAACGAGAGGACCCGAATGACGCCGCGATCGTCCGCGCCCAGGCATGGATCGGCGACAACTACGCCACCGAGAACCCGGTCGCGGCAATGGCCGGACGATCCGGGTTGCAGCCGCGGAACTTCGGGCGTCGGTTCCAATCCGCCACGGGCCGACGCCCGATCGAGTATGTCCACGAGGTCCGGATCGACGAAGCGCGGCGGATCCTCGAGTCAAGCTCGCTCGGGGTGGACGAGGTCGGGTATAGCGTCGGCTACGAGGACCCGACGTTCTTCCGCCGGCTATTCAAGCGGAAGACTGGGCTCACACCTGCGGCTTATCGGCGCAAGTTCGCGACCCTTGGGCGCGCCACGGGAGTAGCCGCGTCCGTCGCCGGAATGAACCGCGCCGCCGGCTGAGCTACATGGCGTTCGGCGCCGCCTGCCCGGTGCCTGCGGGAACGAGCGCACTGACCCGTCCATGGGCCGACTGCCGATTTGCCCCGGTCCGTGGCATTCCACCTCTGGCGACATCCGGTGTCCCATCGCGAGACTCGCGGCGATCCAGATGGGATCGATACGCGATAACGGAGGGACCACGATGTCTCTGCACAGGTCCAAGGCAGCCGCTGGGATCGTCGCCACGCTGATCGTCGCCATGCTGGCCGCGTCACCGGTGGCGGCCAGCTCTCGGGTCCAGGTCGACGGCCTGCTGACCCCCGACATCGACGGGGTCTGCATCGAGGACGGCACCTCCGTCGCGACGTATACCGTGACCGGCGACCTGAGCGGCTGCTGGTACATCGACGAGTGGACGATCCGGAACGAGACCCCGTCCGGTTCGATCCAGGCGAGCGGCACGGAGCTGTTCTCGGGTTGCTACCACGCCACCGCCTGTGGTCACTTCTGGACGACCTACACGTTCACGTACAAGGTCGTCGACGGCGTCGAGGCGCACGGCCGCTGCCACCATCCGATCGTGGACGGCGACGGTGGGTTCGCCGGTGTCAGGGGCGTGATCCAGATGCACGACCTGCCCAATGGGTGCGCCGTCTACAACGGCCATCTCTCGTTCTGATTGGTTGATGGCCCATCCGAGAAGGCAGCATCGAGCGGCCGGCGAACGTTGCCGGCCACTCGTTCCCGTTCGAGGCCGGCCGGAGCCGATTCGCGCTCGCTCGCGCACTCCAAGCGCGCGGGGACGCAGGGTCCGCCCGGCTCGAGGCGGAGGCCGCGCGCGACGCCTTCGATCGACTCGGCGGGGTCCCGGACCGCGAGGCGTGCGATCGGTTCCTGGCCCGGAGTG
>JBBRNM010000089.1:0-6524 GCA_038230295.1 Candidatus Limnocylindrales bacterium | reverse complement strand
TGCGCGACCGGCTGACCCTCGAGCACGCGGCTGACGAGGCCGACATCGAGGATGCCCAGAACATCGAACTCCTCGAGGGCAACCGCAAGATCCTCGAGCACGTGGATGCCCTCGAGCACCGGATCCTCGAGCTCGAGACGGCCATCCTCGCCCGGCTCGACAAGCCCGCCGGGTAGGTCATGGCGGGCGACGGCGCCACGATCGATCTCAACGCCGACGTCGGCGAGGCCTTCGGACGGTGGCCGATGGGCGGCGCCGCCGTGCTCGGCCATGCCGTGTGCGATCCACGCTGAGGAGCGAGCCACGGCGGCCAATCACGGGTCCTGATCTACGATGTCGGTCGTGACTGGTCGAGCGAGCTCCCGCTGGCGCGTCGCGTTCGCCGGCATCGTCGCCGTCGGCGCGGCGATCGCCAGCGGCGAGCTCGCTGCTGGCCTCGTGCCCGGGATCCCGTCACCGCTCCTCGCGATCGGCCGACAAGTCATCAACCTCCAGCCGCCAGGGGCCAAGGACTTCGTCACGAGCCTGTTCGGGACGGCCGACAAGCTCGCGCTGCAGATCGTGATCCTCGCGGCGGCGCTCCTCATCGGCGCGGGCGTGGGCCTGCTCGCGGCGCGCCGGTCGGAGCTCGCGGGCGGAGTCATCGCCCTCTTCGCGGCAGCTGGGTTCTTCGCGTCGTCCGGGGATCCGGACGCGGTCACGGTGCTCGCCGCCGGCGGCGCCGCCGCCGAGGCATTCGTCGGCATGTGGGTCCTCAATTGGCTCGTCCCGATCGCGTTGGGCAGGTCCCGTGAAACCGTCGAGGGCGCGCCCCCGGCCCAAGCCTCGAAGCCGCGGCCGAACCCGGCGATTCCCCCATCCGGCGTCGCGGCGATGCGGCGGGCCGGCGCCGTCGAGCCGAGGGCCGTCAAGGCGGGGCCACCGAGCTGGCGTGGTGGCGCGGGCGACGCGGTCGGTTCGATGCCGAGCTGGAGTCGTCGGACCCTGCTGCAGCGTGGCGGCGCGGTGGCCGTCGCCGCGATCGCCGCGACCGCGGTTGGGCGCGTGCTCCTCGAACGCCAGCGGACGCCGACGACCGCGGCCGCCCTGCCGCCACCGAAGTCCGTGCCGGCCCTGCCTACCGGCGCCGACCTCTCGATCCCCGGCCTCACCCCGATCGTCGTGCCCAACGACGAGTTCTATCGGATCGATACCGCACTCATCCCGCCGAACGTCGACGTCACGACGTGGTCGGTCAAGGTTACCGGCATGGTCGATCACCCGGTCGAGCTGACCTACGACCAGCTCATCCAGCTGCCAATCATCGAGCAGTACGTGACGATCGCCTGCGTCTCGAACTACGTCGGCGGAAACCTCGTCGGGAACACCCTGTGGCGCGGCATCCCGCTGCGGACGGTGCTCGCGATGGCGGGCGTCCAGGCGGGCGCGACCCAGCTCGTCGGTCGCTCGGTCGACGGCTTCACGGTCGGGATGCCGACCGCGTGGGTCATGGATGAAGCTCGGGTCCCGATGATCGCGATCGGCATGAACGACAAGCCGCTGCCGCGCGAGCACGGCTACCCGGCGAGGCTCATCGTGCCTGGGCTGTATGGCTACGTCTCGGCCACGAAATGGCTGTCGGAGCTGCAGCTGACGACCCTCGAGGCATTCGACGCGTACTGGGTGCCGCTCGGCTGGGCCAAGGAGGCGCCGATCCTGACCCAGTCCCGGATCGATGTCCCGTCGTCCGGAGCGAACCTTCCCGTCGGTCACGTGGCCGTCGCAGGAGTTGCGTGGGCGCCGGATCGCGGCGTCACGAAGGTCGAGGTGGCCATCGATGGCACCTGGCACGACGCCCGCCTTTCGGCTCCGATCTCGTCGGCGACGTGGGTCCAGTGGCGCTACGACTGGGACGCGACCGCCGGCGACCACAAGATCGAGGTGCGGGCCACGGACGGAACCGGCGCCGTGCAGACTGCCGACCACTCGCCGCTGGCACCCGATGGGGCGCGCGGCCACCACACCATCGGCGTCCACGTCGGGTAGCCAGGCACGGAGCGCGAGCGCAGGAAATCCCGACCGGAACGCGGCGCAGGCGATCCGGGCACGAATCGGGCTACAGTCAGGAGGTGACGCGCCGACTCTTCGTCTTCGACCTGCCGGATCGGTTCGCGACCGGCACGGTCGGCGAGCCGGGCAACCGGACCTTCTTCCTCCAGGCTCGCGACGGCCGGCGCGTCGTGAGTGTCGCGCTCGAGAAGACCCAGGTCGCCGTGCTCGCAGAGCGCCTGGGCCGGCTGCTCGTCGAGCTCGATCGTCACGGCATCGCCGAGGACCCGCCCACGCCGATCGACCCGGACGAGCAGCCGCTCGACGAGCCCCTGAACGAGGCCTTCCGGGCCGGCACGCTGACCCTCGGCTGGGACGGCGAGGCCGAGCGAATCCTCATCGAGGCGCGCGCCCAGACGGAGGCCGACGAGGAAGCCGAGGCCGAAACGCTCGAGATCGAGGACGACGACGAAGACGGCCCCGACCTCCTCCGCGTCCGTCTCACCACCGACGGCGCCCGCAGCTTCGTAGAGCAGGCGTTCCGCGTCGTCCGGGCGGGGAGGCCGCCCTGCCCCCTCTGCGGCAACCCGCTCGATCCGGGCGGCCACATCTGCCCCCGCAAGAACGGCCAGTACGTCAACTGAGCCCGAGCCCGGCAGCGACGTGAGCGCGGCCGACGACGCCCGCGCCGTGGCGCCCGACGTCGTGAGCCGCATGCCCCCCGACGACATCCTCCCGGCCCTCCGCGACGGCGACCTGGAGGTCATCGGCTGGCTCCGCGGCTCGTCGAACAATGCAATGGTCGTCCGCGTCGACGGTCGCGAGGACCTCCTCGCCGTCTGGAAGCCGACCCGCGGCGAGCAGCCTCTCTTCGACTTCCCGATCGGCACGCTCACGCGGCGCGAGGTCGCGGCGTATCTCGTCTCCGAGGCCACCGGCTGGGGCATCGTCCCCCCGACACTTCTGCGGGAGGGACCCTACGGGGAGGGCATGATCCAGCAGTGGGTCGACGTCGACCCCGAGGCCGACATCGTCGCGATGCTCGTCGGCGACGATCCGCGCCTTCGCCGGATCGCGGTCTTCGATGCCGTCGTGAACAACACCGACCGCAAGGGCGGCCACCTGCTGCCGATCCCCGGCGGCCACCTCCATGCCGTCGATCACGGCGTCACCTTCTCCGTCGTGCCGAAGCTCCGAACGCTGCTCTGGGCGTGGGAAGGCGAGCCATTCGACAGCGAGGAGCGCGCAGCGCTCGAACGTGTCCGAGCGGGTCTCGGCGATCGCGCGCACGGCAGCCTGGCCCTCGCGCTCCGCGACCTCCTCGCGGCGACCGAGGTCGAGGCGACCCGCATGCGCCTGGACGAGCTCCTCGCGGCGGGCGTCTTCCCGAGCCCCAACCCGGAGTGGCCGGCGATCCCCTGGCCGCCCATCTGATGCTCGCCGCCGATCGGGCCGTCACCGCTGTCGGGCGTCGGGCACGATAGGCGGCGAGGGAGGCACGGTGGCCGCAGCTGATCACATCCTCGCGCTCGACGTCGGGACCCAGAGCGTCCGGGCGATCCTCTTCGCGCCCGACGGCGCGCTCGTCGCCATGGGTCGTGTCCCGATCGAGCCGTACGTCTCGCCGCAGCCCGGCTGGGCCGAGCAGGACCCCGAGGTCTGGTGGAACGCGCTCGGCGCCGCGTGTGGGCGCCTATGGGCGGATCCGGCGGCCACACCCGACAGCGTCGCCGGCGTCGGGCTCACAACCCAGCGGACGACGATCGTGGCGTCCGACGAGAACGGCCGACCGCTCCGGCCGGCGATCGTCTGGCTCGACGGCCGGCGCACAGAGGGGCTCCCGCCCATCGGCGGCCCGTGGGGCGTCGCCTTTCGAGCGCTCGGCGTCCGCGACACCGTCGCCCGATTCCAGGCCGATGCGGAGGCGAACTGGATCGCGACACACGAGCCGTCCGTCTGGAACCGAGTCCGCCGATACGGCCTCCTGTCGAGCTGGCTGACCGCCCGACTCGTCGGCGAGTGGGTCGATTCGACCGCCAGCCAGGTGGGCTACCTGCCGTTCGACTTCAAGCACTCCCGCTGGTCGAGCCGGCTCGACTGGAAGTGGCAGGTCGCCCCGTTCCGGCGGGAGTGGCTGGCCAGGCTCGTCCCGCCAGGCGGACGCCTCGGCGACCTGACCGCGGATGCCGCGGCCCACCTGGGCGTTCCTGCAGGGCTCCAGCTGATCGCGGCGGCCGGCGACAAGCAGTGCGAGGCGCTCGGCGCGGGCGCCGTGACGCCGGAGGTCGCCGCGCTGTCGTTCGGGACCACCGCGACGATCGGGACGACGCACCGTCGGTACCTCGAGGCGATCCCGCTCGTGCCGCCCTATCCGGCGGCGGTCCCCGGCGCCTGGCTCGTCGAGCTCCAGGTGCTCCGGGGGTTCTGGATGGTCGAGTGGTTCAAGCGTGAGTTCGGCGCGGCCGAGATCGAGCGCGGCGCGGGCCTCGACATCCCGCCCGAGGCCCTGTTCGAGGCCCTCCTGGAGGCTTCGCCGCCCGGTGCGATGGGACTCGTCCTGCAGCCCTACTGGATGCCCGGCGTGCGCTACCCGGGTCCCGAGGCGAAGGGCGCCCTGATCGGCTTCGGCGATGTCCACGGCCGGGCGCATGTCTATCGGGCGATTCTCGAGGGGCTCGCCTATGCCCTCCGTGACGGCCTCGAGCGGTCCGTCCGCAAGAGTGGTGAGCCGGTTCGCGAGCTCCGGATCTCGGGCGGTGGCTCGCAATCGCGGCCAGCCGTCCAACTGTTCGCGGACGTCTTCGGCGTGCCGGCTTCGCGGCCCCACACGCACGAGGCGGCCGGACTTGGAGCGGCGATCGACGTCGCGCTCGGTCTCGGTATCCACCTCGACCCGGAGTCCGCCGTCGCGGCGATGGTCCGCGTCGCGGATCGCTTCGAGCCGAACCCCGCCGCGAACCGCATCTACGAGGACCTGTTTCGCTCCGTCTACCTGCCGATGTATGACCGGCTGAAGCCGCTGTACCGGGAGATCCGGCGGATCACGGGCTACCCGCCGGGGTGACCGCCGGGGTGACCGCCGGCGAGCCAGGACCGGCTCGTGCCGAACCCGAGAGCGGACCCGGACCTTTTGGCCAGTTTGACAGTGCCCCCTCTTGGCCCCATCCTCCAGTACGTACAACCGATTGCCGAGCAAGGACAGCAGGTCTGAGCATCGACCGAGTTCACGAAACCGGACCGACTCGCTCCCGCTTCCAATCAACGGCACGCAACAAACAGGCTCCGTCGCCCATCACACGACGCTGAGCAACCAGCACCGCATCCGGGCCCAATCCGCCCCAGGGATCGCGGTAAGAAGGATTAACGAGCACATGCTTACGCGAACATTCCATGCAACCGTCGTCGGACGGTCTGCCTCCATGCGCCGGCTCCGCCGTCGCTCGGCGGGCAGCCAGCGACTCTTCTGCAGCACGAACGGCTGCGCCAGCTTCCTCGAGCTCGACGTCGAGCGAGGGATGGCAACCTGCCAGGTCTGCGGGTTCCAGCGCCGCCTCAACTAAGCCACGGCGGCCAGGGCGGCAACGTGGTCGCTGCCGGGCCCGCGCGCAGGTCCCCTAAACCGATACAGTCGGCCATGTGACCACGGTCGATCGCGCCCATCTCGCTCGGCTCATGGCCGTCGAGACCGCGACCTTCGTCGCGCGAAACGCCCGATCCCGCGAGCTGCATGAGCGGGCAACGAGATCCCTTGTCGACGGCGTTCCGATGAACTGGATGGTGAAGTGGGCTGGCCCATTCCCGCCCTTCATCGAGGCCGCCGACGGCGCCCACGTCCGCGACGTCGACGGCAATGACTACATCGACTTCAGCCTCGGCGACACCGGTGCGATGGCCGGCCACGGCCCGGCTCCCACGATTGCGGCCGTCGAGCGCCAGCTCCGTCGCGGGATCACCCACATGCTCCCGACCGAGGACGGCATCTGGGTCGGCGAGGAGCTGACCCGCCGGTTCGGGCTGCCCCTCTGGCAGTTCACGATGACCGCCACCGATGCGAACCGGTTCGCGATCCGGATCGCCCGTGAGATCACCGGCCGGCCGCTGATCGCCGTCCACGACCAGTGCTACCACGGCAGCGTCGACGAGACGTTTGCCGTGCTCGACGGCGGAAAGGTCATCGCGCGGCGGGGCAATCTCGGGCCGCCGGTCGATCCGGCCCTGACTACCCGCGTCGTCCCATTCAACGATCTCGAGGCCCTCGAGCGCGCGCTCGAGGATAGCCAGGTCGCGGCGCTGCTCATCGAGCCGGCGCTCACGAACGTCGGGATCGTGTTGCCGGCCCCCGGCTACCTCGATGGAGTCAGGGATATCACTCGCCGAACCGGCACGATCCTCATCAACGACGAGACGCACACCATCTGCGCCGGTCCCGGCGGGATCACCGGGGCCCTGCGCCTCGAGCCGGACATGCTCGTCATCGGCAAGACGATCGGCGGCGG
>JBBRNM010000088.1:0-7096 GCA_038230295.1 Candidatus Limnocylindrales bacterium | reverse complement strand
GGCGTGCTCCTCGCGAGCATCGTCGTCCTGACCCCGGCGCGGGCAAAGAGCCGGCGCTAACGGCAGTCCCAACCAGGACCTGACCAGAGGGGGCCCGGGAAACCGGGCCTCCTCTTTTTTGTGCCCGGCGGGCGCGCTGATCCGGCCCGCGGCGGCGTTGGCCCTTCCGCGCCCGGGCTCACGCACGTTCGAGTGCGCTCGCCCGGGTGCTCGGGGCCGCCTTGCGGCAGACTCGGCTGTGCGCGGCCGGAACTCGGCGGAGCGCGGCCAGAGCTCGCCCGGCCGCACCGGACTCACTGAACGCGCCGTTGGGTCTCGAAGCCGATCGAGCCCCTGCCGGAATCCTCTTTGTGCCAAACGTGCCTCACACGGCAACTCGTCACCGCGTCGGCAGGCGCCGCGCCGCGGGCTGAGCGTGAGGAGGGCTCGTCGGGCAGAGGATTCGTGACAGATGTTCACCACGAGCCGGATTTGTCACACGATTCGTGACGAACTGCCGCCTTATTCCAAATTGGCCATAACGCGACCCGGCGGCCTCCGGTAGGTGCGCCCGCAGCTCCATTTGGGACCGCTACCGCGTAACCCGTGCGAGAGTTCCCGGGGGTGCGCCCGCAGGTCCACTTGGGTCGGTACTCCGCGACCCGGCGGGCCCGGGAGGTGCGCCAGCAGCTCCATTTGGGCCCGCTGCAGCGTGGCCCGTGCGAGAGTCCTGGGTGACGCGACGGTCTAGGTGTGGCCTGGCGTCGGGCGAGGCATCCTGTCCGGCTTCGGGCCCGGGCTCGACTGCGGCGCGTTGGTCTTGACCGGCTTCCCCGTGTCGGGGCCGGGATGCGGCGGCGGCGTGTGGCCCGGAGGCGTCGCCTGCGGCAGGCCCTGGAGCTTCGCCTCGATCTGCTGGAGCAGCTTGCTGCTCGTTACGATCGCGGCCTCGATTGCCCCGACGGCCGAAGGCGGCACCTTGGCCTCCACGCCCTGGAGCACGGCGAGGTGCTTCTGGAGAACCGCCTCGAGGTGGGCGAGCTTCGAAGCGTCATCGCCGGCATCCCGCACCGCCTGGGCCATCTCCATGTCGAACGCGGCCAGGGCGGCCGTGACCGCTCCGGCATCGTTGGCGAGCGAGGCCTGCTCGACCTCGGCGTCGCGCTGGTCGAGCTGCTCGACCTGGGCCGCGACGCGCGCGTCTCCCGACGCCGGCAGCGTCAGTGTCTCGAGCCACAGGCGGGTGGCGTACAGCGGGCTGCCTGGCGTTGCGGCGAAGACTGCGGCCGCGCTCCCGACCGTCAGCGACGCGGCCAGCAGGGCCCCGACAGCGCGCCGCGATCGCATCGGCCACCAGCGGAGCAGGGCAGCGGACGGACGCCGCACGCCACGCGTCGCGCCAGATACCGCGGCCCGGGCGATGATGGCCGCGCGCATCCGCTCGACGGCTTCCGGGGTCGGCGACAGGCGCGCATCTGCGTATGCGCGCAGGCGCTGCTCCATCTCGTCGATCGCCGTCGTGTCCTGGTTCATCAGCTCGTCGTTCATACCGTCTTGTGCTCGTCCTCGGTCGTGACACCGAGCGCGATGCGAAGGGCCGCGATGGCCCGAAACTGCAGTCCCCGGATGGTTCCTTCCTGGCGGCCCATGAGGTCCGCCGCCTCCCGGCTCGAGAGTCCGGCGAAGAAGCGAAGCGCAATGACCTCGCGCTGGTCTGGCGTCAGTTGCCGGATGGCCATGGCCATCGCGTCGAGATCCGTTCGGAGGATCGCGAGCGTCTCCGGTGATGATTCGTCGGTGTGTCCGTCCGTCGCCTCGCCAAGCTCGTCGTGATCGCGGCGCGTGCGGATGTGATCGATGGTCGCGTTCCTGGCCAGCCGGAAGAGCCAGCCCCCGAAGGGGACCCCGCGCGCCTGGTAGCGCGGCAGAGCCTCCAGGGCCTTGACGAAGACCAGCTGCGTCAGGTCCTCCGCGTCGCTCGGGCGGCCGACGCGGCTGGCGATGAAGCGATAGATCGGCCCGTGGAACTCGTCAAAGATCTGTCCGAACGCCGCCGGGTCTCCCCGTTGCGCGTCCTGCACGAGCCGGTCGAGCGTTTCGCCGTCCATCCCGGGTAACGATGCGCCCATCCTCGCGTTAGGTTCGGTCGCGTGTCGGCAACGGAACGTCGACGGCCGCGCCACCCCGGCGGAAAGCGATCCCGGTGAAGCCGGCGGCCCCGATGATCTCGTACGCATCGGCCAGCCGGTAGGCGAACCAGTCCGGTCGATGGGCATCCGATCCGGCCGTGACTCGCCGCCCGCCGAGCTCGTGGAACCGGTCCACGGTGGCCGCGGCCGGGTACGTCTCGTGGCTGGGATGGCGGAGTCCGCTGCTGTTCACCTCGAGCGCGACCCCGGCCTCGACGATGGCCTGCAACGCCGGTTCGAGCAGGTCCGGTCGAGCCGCGAGATCCGCCGCCGTCACGTACGGATGCAGATAGCGCTTCACGACGTCGAGGTGGCCGATCGTGTCGAACAATCCCGATCGGGCGGCCGCCGCGACCTCGGCGTAATACGGCGCGACGATCTCGTCGAGGGGTCGGCCCGCGACCCAGGATCCGAGGCTCGCGCGGCGATACGGCGAGCCGGGCCAGTCGTGGACGGAGCCGATGACGAAGTCATAGGCGTGGCGGGCGAGGTGCTCTCGAACCTGGCCTTCCCATGCGCTGTTGTAGGTCAGCTCGACCCCGAACCGGATCGTGACCCCGAGCGGGCCCCATCGGTCTGCGGCGTCTCGAACCACGCGTTCGCGGTCGGCGTAGGTCGTGTACTCGAAGGCGGGATCCCGAGGATCGAAGTCCACGTGGTCGGTGATGGCGAGCTCGGCAATCCCGCGCTCGAGCGCCTGGGCGGCATAGACGTCGATCGGGACCGCGCTGTCGGGCGACTGGTCGGTATGGAGGTGGGTATCGAGCGGCAAGCCACGTGACTGAGGGTCGGCGCCCTCACGCGTGAATCGGCCTTCGCTCTCCGAGGACCGAGGCGACGCCCCGCTAGCCATCGGTCCGAGGATTCACCCGGCGATGAGCCCGAGCTCCCTCCCGACGCGGGCGAAGGTCTCGAGCGCTCGGTCGAGGTGCTCGTCGGTCAGGGCGGCGGTCACGATCGTCCGAAGGCGAGCCTGGTCGAGGGCGACGGTCGGGAACACGACCGCCGTGGCGAAGACGCCGGCCTCGAAGAGTCTGTCGGAGAACCGGATCGCGGCTTCCGAGTCGCCGACGATGATCGGCGTGATCGGGGTCTCTGAGCGGCCCGTGTCGAAGCCGAGCCGGCCGAGCTCGGCCTTGAACCGCTTCGTGCTGGCCCACAGCCGCTCGATCCGCCAGGTCTCGTCCTCCATGACTCGGATCGCCTCGCGGCAAGCGGCGACGACGGCCGGCGGATGCGACGTCGAGAACAGGAAGGGCCGGGCGCGCTGGATCAGGAGATCCCGCAGGTCCTGGGAACCGGCGACGTAGCCGCCGAGGACCCCGACCGCCTTCGAGAGCGTGCCGACCTGGATCGCCACCCGGCCGTGCAGCCCGAAGTGATCGACCGAACCGCGGCCATTCCTTCCCAGGACCCCCGAGGCATGGGCGTCGTCGACGAACACGGCGGCGCCATACGCCTCCGCCGCGTCCACGATCCCCGGCAACGGCGCGATGTCGCCGTCCATCGAGAAGACGCCGTCGGTGACGACGAGGATCAGCCGGTACGGCCCGGCCCCGTCGGGGCGGCCTCGCTCGGACGCCTCGCGTAGGATCTCCCTGAGCGCCGCGACGTCGCGATGCGGGAAGACCTTGCGGGGCGCCTTCGAGAGGCGCATCCCGTCGATGATCGAGGCGTGGTTGAGGGCGTCCGAGACGATGAGGTCGGCCTCGCCGGTGATCGTCGGGATCACGCCCGTGTTCGCCGCGAAGCCGGACTGGAACGTCAGCACGGCCTCGGTGCCCTTGAAGGCCGCGAGCTCGCTCTCGAGGGATTCGTGGAGGGTCATCGTCCCGGCGATCGTCCGCACGGCGCCGGAGCCCACGCCGAACTCACCGACGGCCTGCAGCGCCGCGTCGCGAAGCCTCGGATGGTTGGCCAGGCCGAGGTAGTCGTTCGATGACAGCGAGATGACCTCGCGGCCGTCGACGACCGTCACCGGGCCCTGGGCGGCGCTCATGATCCGGAGCGGTCGGTAGAGGTGCTTGGCCCGGAGCTCTTCGAGCTCGGTGGCGATGAAGGCCAGGGGATCGGGCAGTCCCGGCAAGGCGCTCACGCGGCGGCGCTCCAATCCATGATCACCTTGCCCGAGTCGCCGGAGCGGGCGGCGGCGAAAGCCGCCTCGAACTCCCGGAACGGGAAGCGGTGCGTGATCACCGGGCGGATGTCGAGGCCCGACTGGACCAGGACGGTCATCTTGTACCAGGTCTCGTACATCTCCCGGCCATAGATGCCTCGCAGGGTCAGCTGGTTGAAGATGATCTCGTTGACGTCGATCGGGATCTCCGCGGTCGGCAGGCCGAGGATCGCAACAGCGCCGCCGTGGGCCATGTTCGAGATCGCGGTCCGGAGGGCGGTGGCGTTGCCGGACATCTCGAGGGCGACGTCGAAGCCCTCGACCATCCCGAGCTCCGCTTGCACCGATGCCAGGTCGCGCTCCCGTGGATCGATCGAGCTCGTCGCCCCCATCCGCAGGGCGAGCTCGCGCCGGAACGGGTTCGGCTCCGATACCACGACGAGGCGGGCGCCGGCGTGGCGGACCACGGCTGTCGCCATCAGCCCGATCGGTCCCGCACCCGAGACGAGCACATCCTCGCCCAGGATCGGGAAGGTCAGCGCCGCGTGAACGGCGTTCCCGAACGGGTCGAAGATCGCCGCGACCTCCTCGTCGATCCCGGGCCAGTGGTGCCAGATGTTCGTCATCGGCAGCGCGACGAGCTCGGCGAACGCGCCATCCCGGCCCACGCCGAGACCCACGGTGTTCGCGCACAGGTGGCGCTGGCCGGCGAGGCAGTGCCGGCAGCGGCCGCACACGACGTGGCCCTCGCCGCTGACGAGGTCGCCGGGATGGAAGTCGCTGACATTGCTCCCCACCTCGACGACCGAGCCCACGAACTCGTGGCCGACGACGAGCGGCAGCTTGATCGTCTCGGCCGCCCAGCCGTCCCAGGCCTCGATGTGGAGGTCGGTGCCGCAGATGCCGGTCTTGCGGACCCGGATCAGTACGTCGTTGATGCCGATCTCGGGCTCGGGCACCGTCGTGAGCTCGAGCCCCGGCCCCGCGGCGGTCTTCACGAGCGCGAGCATCAGTCGGCCTCCTGGAGCATCGTCCAGTCGACGACGGGGTTCTCGACGCTGCCGATCCCCTCGACCTCGCACCGAACGCGGTCGCCGGGCTCCAGGAAGAGCGGTGGAACGCGATAGACGCCGACGCCGGCAGGCGTCCCGGTCGACAGGATGTCGCCCGGCTCGAGGGTGATCGCACGGGAGATGTAGGCGATGAGCTCGGGGATCTGCCAGACCATGTCGGCGGTCGTGCCGTCCTGCATGAGGATCGGCTCCTCGCCGCCCATGGCCGTTCCGCCGCGGGTGACCCAGCTTCGAAGCGCGACCCGATGTGGATCGGGGATGGACTCGGGCGTGGCCAGGAACGGCCCGATCGGGAAGAACGTGTCCGAGCCCTTGGCCCGAAGCCACTGGCCGTCGCCGCGCTCGCCCTCCCGGAGCGCCGATCGATTGCCCTGCCAGTCCCGCGCCGAGACGTCGTTGACGACGAGATAGCCCGCGACGTGGTCCATCGCGTCCGCGGCCGCCACGCGCCTGGCCCGCCGCCCGATGACCACGCCGAGCTCGACCTCGAGATCGAGCGCCGTCGTGCCCTCGGGCCGAACGATCGGCTCGCCGTCACCGATGATGGCGTTGCCGAACTTCGCGAAGAGCATCGGCCGCGGCGGGAGCTCGAGGTGCTGCTCCGCGATGTGGTCCCGGTAGTTCAGCCCGACGCAGACGATCTTGCCGGGATACTCGAGCGCCGGGAGGGGCTCGAGATCAGAACGGCGTCGGCCCACGTCCCCATCGGCGCCCGCTGCCGCACCGGCGGCCTCGTCGAGCACGGCCTGGAACCGACCTTCGGCGAGCGAGAGGTCGAGGCCGCCGTCGGCCGCGGCCAGGCGGACGACCCGGTCGTCGCCGGTCAGCAGGCCCGCAGTCGGGCCATCATCGGCGAGGAAGGCGAAGAGTCGCACCTGCGCCGGCCCTGGTCCCGATCAGCTCGGCCGGGGGCTGGCCGAGGGCTCGCTCGAAGCCCCCGGGCTGGCTGTCGGGCTCGCCGTCGCAGATGGGGCAGGCGTCGCGCTGGGTCCGGGCGTCGGGGTCGGCACGGCGCACAGGTGCTCGGGGTTCAGCTGCTCGGCATGCTGGAGGAAGAACGTCTTGATCTGCGCGATATCCAGGGCCTGGAGCGGCAAGACCTCATTCCAGACGAGCGCCGCGTAGGGGAAGTCCATGTCGTCGAACCGGGCGATGACCGGGCTGAGCGTGCCGGGCGGAGTCTGGCAGATCGGGCTGGTCGGGAAGTCGGCGACCAGCGCTCCCATGGCCTGCTGGCCGTCGGCGCTGCAGGGGTCCGCCGTCCCGCCGCACTTGTACAGGAGCACGAGCGCGCCGTGCTCAAGGTTGTGGATCCAGTTCTGGGGCAGCTTCTTCTCGGTCGGACCGTACAGGCGTGCGGAGATCGGGCCGGCGACGCCGGCCTGATTGTAGTGATTGCCGCTTGCCGGCGGGCAGAACGTGTACTTGACGGGCGCGCCGACGACGACGTGGCTGTGGCCCATGTCGTCCTGGAGGAAACCGAGGTTGGGGGTGGCGCTGGGGGTCGTCGTCGCCGTGGCGCTCGGCTCCCATCGGATCGCGCAGGAGTAGCCGACCGTCGAGGTCGTGAAGAACGCGAAGGCGCCGACCGCGAGCAAGACGACCGCAACGGCGCCCACGAGCAGGCGGGTCCGGTTTCGCTCCATGAAGGATTTGCGTGGTGGTACGCGGCGGGGTCGGACGCCGGGGCGGCCCTTCTGGGCCGCGCGGCTCGAGGGCGTGGTCAAGGCTGGCCTCGT
>JBBRNM010000087.1:0-7337 GCA_038230295.1 Candidatus Limnocylindrales bacterium | reverse complement strand
GCGATCGTCGTCGTGATCTGGGGCGCCCGCACGGATCGCCCATGGACCGTCCCGATCGCGTCGATGCTCGCGCTGCCCGTGCTGTGGATGGTTGGCCTGTCGATGATCGTCGGGGCCCTCGCGGTCGCCCGCTGGCCGGCCCAGCGTCGGGCCGCCGCGATCCGAGCTCGGTCGCAGCCGGAGCCCGCCCCCGCCTGAGCCCAGCAGCGGCTCCGTGGCCGGCAAGTCCGCGCCGGAAAGCCGAACGCCGGCGCTGGTGCGCCGGCGTTCGATGCCCTGGTCCCGAAACGTGGAGGCACTTCGGACCCAGCCCCGTGGCGTGCAGTTCAGCTAGGTGCGGTCGTCCGCGGTGCTCATGTTGCTGTGATCCTCAGTACCCGTTGCCGTTGCGGACGGGTCGCAGGGTCGACCGGGCGCGGGTCGCCATCGCAACGCGGACGCTGGATGCCGTGGCGGTCTGGCCCTGATAGCCGTTGCCGGCGGCACGTGCCACCGGGGCCGCCGGCTCGACGCGTCGGAGCTGGCTCGGCTCGGTGCCGTTCGGTCGAACGACCTGGCGCATTCGGACCGCGAGGTAGTACTCCATGATCTGGCGAACCTGCGGCTCGTTGAGGGCGTCGTCGGCGCGGAGCGCGTATTCGATTCGGGCGGTGGGATTCTGGGTCACGCTCCCGAGCACGCCGAGGTACTGCGGACCATCGTCCTGCTCACCGAGCTCGCGCAGGCCGCGTGCCAGCTTCGTCGCGGTCCCGAGGGAGGGCATCCGGTCGCCGCGCACGAGGCGCGAGATGGTCGAGTGGTCGACACCCGACTGCTGGGCGAGCTGCCGCTGCGACATCTTCTTTGCCTTGAGCTGGGTGCGCAGCCACTCGTTGAAAGCGCGCCCGCTGGACTTGGCCATGACCGGACTATCGCGCAAGGTGCCGAGCGTCAATATCCCCCGTTCGTACATGGACCTCGCGAGTGCGTTTCGGCTGAGCCGCGAAGCCGACGCGACGATCGGTGGGGTGCCCGATGGTCCGGTGCGGTCCGTGGTCGTGCCGTCGGGTGGTACCCGCACGGGCGCCGCGCTCGGCTCGGCGCCGACGCTACCGCGCTCAGGCTGCGGCGACCTCGTCGGTCAGGCCGGCGCCGCGACGCTTGGGGGAGATCGCGTAGGCGATCGAGCCGAGCACGATGATCGAGAGGACGCTCACCGTCCGGTCCACGAGCGTGATCGCCAGCGCCTCGGTCTGGGGCACCCCGTACACGATGGTGAGGAGGCCGACGATACCGCCCTCCACGAACCCGATCCCCGCCGGCGTCAGCGGCACGGCCGTCAGCAGCGAGGCGGACAGCGCCACGAAGAACGCGCCGCTGATCCCGAGATGGACATCGGCCATGCCCAGCGCCTGGACGACGAGGTAGAGCCGCATCGCCTCGGTCGCCCAGATGAGGCCGGTGATCACGATCAGGCGGGGCAGCGCACGCAGGCCGATCGAGGAGAACACGCCTTCCTCGAAGCGATCGTAGAACTCGATGACCCGGGACGGGACCGGCAGTCGATCCAGGATCCGGCGGCCGAAGTTCCGGAGCGTGAGCAGGCCGGCGGCGAGGACGACGACGACGGCGACGCCGATCGCGAAGACGATCTGGACATCGGCCGGCAGCCCGCTCCGGAACGACACGTAGCCGGCGGCCAGGCCCAGGGTCACGATGGCGAAGAGGTCGAGGATCCGCTCGATGAAGACCGTGCCGAACGTCCTCGACAGCGAGACCGTGCTGTTGATCTTGAGCAGGTACGCCCGATAGACGTCGCCGAGCTTCGCGGGCACGAGGCAGTTCACGAGCCACGACAGGAAGATGATCTCGGTGGCGTCCCGGACGCCGAGGTTGAACCCGGACTTGCGCACCAGCAACGCCCACCGGAAGCCGCGCAGCGGGAAGCCGACGTAGAAGATCCCGAGCGCGGCGAGGAGCAGGAGGCCGTTCGCCCGGAGGATCGTCCCGGGCAGCTCGTCGAGCTTGAAGCCGGGCAGGCTGAGGGCGAACAGGATGAGCAACCCGATCGGAAGGACGAGCGAGATGATCGTCCGTGGTTGCCGCAGGCGGCGAGCGAGCGAGATCTGGTCCGCGCTGACGGTCTCGCGGTCGGCGGGGACGATGGGTGCGCCGCCGCGCTCGACGCTCATCGCGCAGCTCCGAGCCCGCGCGGCGACTCGAGGCGACCGTTCCCCCGGAACCGCTGGACGACCTTCGCGACCGGGGTCACGAGCCGGACGTACGCCGAAGCCCGCCCGAAGACGAGCTGGTGCGGCCCGGCAAGGGCGGCGAGGAGGCCGGCGGCGGTCGAGGGGTCGCCTTCGAGGACCGTGGACGCGATCCCAACCTCCAGGCTCGTATGCGCATCGGAGGCCGCGATACCGGGGACGCCGGTGGCCGCCGCCAGCTCGGCGGCACGCTGGTTCCCGTTGCCGATCATGACTCGGGCGTTCCACGCTTCGATCCAGTCGACGGTACCCGCCAGGGCCTCGAGCGCTGCGCCCCCCGCCCGCCGCATCGAGCCGCCTCGGCTGCGGTCGAAGGGGTGCGGGATCCCCACGAGGCCGCCCTGTTCGCGGACGGCGGTGACCGTCTCGGCCCCGGACAGGCCCGGCGGGATCGACTCGGTCAGGAAGACGCCGATCAGGTCGCCGTCCCGGGACCGGATCTCCTCGCCGACGAGCACCGTGAGCGCGGCCCCGGCGAGCTCACGGGCCTCCAGCGCGCCGCTGATGCGTTCGTGGTCCGTGATGGCCAGGTGCGTCAGCCCGCGCGCCACTGCGGCGCGCACGACCGACGCCGGCGAAGCGAGCGAATCGAAGCTCGCCGACGTGTGGCAGTGCAGGTCGACGTAGGCAGAGGCGGTCCTCGGACCGATGGCTTGCGGGGGCGTCGCCTCGGTCCTCGGAGAGTTGCTCGCCAGCGCCAGGGTGCAGGTCGTGGTTCGGCCTAGAAGCTCTGGACCAACGACTTCTTGAAGAAGTCGTAATGCTTGAGCGCTTCGCCGGTCCCGAGCGCCACGCAGTTGAGCGCGTTCTCCGCGACGTGGCACGGCACCCCCGTGACCTGGGTGAGCAGCTTGTCGATGTTCCGGAGCAGCGCCCCGCCGCCGGACATGACCATGCCCTTGTCGATGATGTCCGAGCTGAGCTCGGGCGGCGTCTGCTCGAGCACCTGCCGGACGGCCGCGACGAGCTGCTGGAGCGGCAGCTCGATCGCCTCCATGACCTCGGACGAGGTGATCGGGATTGTCCGCGGGAGGCCGGCGATCAGGTCCCGGCCACGAACCTCCATCGTGAGTTCGCGCTCGAGCGGCAGGGCCGTCCCGATCGTGATCTTCACTTCCTCCGCGGTCCGCTCGCCGATCATGAGGTTGTACTTCTTGCGGATGTACGTCGTGATCGCCTCGTCGAAGCGGTTGCCGCCGACGCGCAGCGATGTGGAGACGACGATCCCACCGAGAGCGATGACCGCGATCTCGCTCGTGCCGCCGCCGATGTCGATGACCATGTTGCCGCTCGGGCCCGAGATCGGGACGTTCGCCCCGATCGCCGCCGCGAGGGGCTCCTCGATCAGGTGGGCCTCGCGGGCGCCGGCCTTGAGGGCCGCGTCCTTGACCGCTCGCTTCTCGACCGAGGTCACGCCCGCCGGGACGCTGATCATGACCTGGGGGCCCGAGAGGCGGAGGCGCATATGGCCGTGCATCGCCTTGGCGATGAAGAACCGGAGCATCGCCTCCGTGATGACGTAGTCGGCGATCACGCCGTCCTTCATCGGCCGGATCGCGTGGATGTTGCCGGGTGTCCGGCCGATCATCTCGCGGGCGTCCTCGCCGACGGCGCGAATCCGGCCATCGTCGTCGACCGCGACGACGGACGGCTCCTGGATGACGATTCCGCGGCCCTCGACGTGGACGAGGACGTTGGCCGTCCCGAGGTCAATGCCGATATTCATGCGGGTGTGGAGGACTCCCCCTCCTGGACGCGCTGGATATCGGCGCCGAGGTCCAGGAATTTCCGCTCGATGTTCTCATACCCCCGCTGAACGTGGTGAGCCCCGCCGATCGACGAGGTTCCGTCGGCGGCCCTGGCCGCCAGGATCAGGGACGCGCCGGCGCGCAGATCGGAGATCTCCACCGTCGCCGCATGGAGCTTCGAGGGGCCCTCGATCGTCGCCCGCTGCTTGCCGCGGAGCTGGAAGCTGGCGCCCATCTTGCGCAGCTCGGCCATCCACTCGAGGCGGTCCTCGAAGATCGACTCGTAGATGTGGGAGGTCCCGTTGGCCTGCGTGAGGAGCACGGCGACCGGTGGCTGGATGTCGGTGGCGAGGCCCGGATAGGCGCTCGTCTCGATGTCGAGCGGCAGGAGCCCGCCGGGCCCGAAGGCTCGGGCATCGACCTCCATTCGACCCGGGCTGCACGCGACCGACAGGCCGGTCCGGCCCAGGACCTCGACCAGCGCGTCCATCGTGTCGCAGGCCGCGTTCTCGAGGATGACGTGACCGCCGGTGACGCCGGCGGCGATCGCGAACGTGCCGGCCTCGATCCGGTCGGGCATGACCACGTGGTCCGCACCGCGGAGGCGGCGCTTGCCCTGGATCTCGATCGTGTCCGGGTAGGTCCGCTCGATCTCGGCACCCATCTTCTGGAGGAACGTGATGAGGTCGTCGGTCTCGGGCTCCTGGGCCGCCGGGCGGATGACCGTGTGGCCCTCCGCCAGCGTGGCCGCGAGCATCGCGTTCTCGGTGCCCATGACGGTCACGGTCGGGAAGCGGATCTCCGTACCGCGGAGCCGGCCCGGCGCCTTGGCGTAGTAGTAGCCGTAGCGGTACTCGATCTCCGCGCCCAGGGTTCGCATCGCGTCCACGTGGAGGTTGACCGGCCGACGCCCGATCCGGTCGCCGCCGGGGTTGCTGATGACGACCTCGCCGAAGCGGGCGAGCAGCGGGCCGAGCAGGATGAAGCTGGCGCGCATCTTCGCCGCCGCCTCGAGCGGCACGAAGAGCCAGTCCACGTCGCCGGCGGAGACCTCGTAGATATTCGGCTCGGGATGGTCAACGACCACGCCGATGTCCCGCAGGGTCTCAGCCATCGCCCGGACGTCCTCGATCTCCGGGACGTTGGTGAAGCGGCAACGCTCGCCGGTCAGAACCGCGGCGGCCATGAGCTTCAGGGCCGAGTTCTTCGCGCCGCTGACCTGCACGGTCCCCGAAAGCGGCCGCCCGCCGGTGACGAGGAACCGCTCCCGCGGCACCTCCGGCGGCTCGTATTCCCAGTGGAACGGTCTCGCGTCGGCCATGTGTGCCTACGCGCGCCTGCGCGGCCCCTCGCGGTGTCGGCGCTCGGCGACCCGGATGCGGAGGAGCGCCTGCTGGAGCTCGGCCCGGGCAACGGCGAGATCGGCGCCATCGTGGGGTCCGCCTTCGAGTGCCTTCTCGGCATCCCGCTTCGCGGCCTGGGCCTTCTCGAGATCGATCTCGGACGCCATGTCGGCCGTCTCGGCCATCACGACGACCCGATCCGGCCGCACCTGGAGGAAGCCGCCCACGATCGCGAACGACTCCTCCTCGCCACCCTTGCGGTACCGCAGCTCGCCGACGCCGAGGGTGCTGACGAGCGGTGCGTGATGCGGCAGCACCCCGAGCTCGCCTTCACTGCCCGGCACGACGACGGCATCGACCTCGCCGGAGAACGCGAGTCGCTCCGGGGTGACGATCTCCAGGAGGATCGGCATCAGTCGCGGTCCTGCCACATCGGGGTCACTGCTCCAGCTTCGCCGCGTTGGCCCGGACGTCCTCCAACGTGCCGGCCAGGAAGAAGGCCTGCTCCGGGAGCGTGTCGGCCTTGCCCTCGAGAACCTCCTTGAACGACGCGACGGTGTCCTTGATTGGGACGTACACGCCGGGTCGGCCGGTGAAGACCTCGCCGACGAAGAACGGCTGGCTCGCGAAGCGCTGGAGGCGCCGCGCCCGGGCGACCGTCGACTTGTCCTCCTCGGACAGCTCGTCGATCCCGAGGATCGCAATGATGTCCTGGAGGTCGCGGTAGCGCTGCAGGACGCGCTGGGTCTCGCGGGCGACGTCGTAGTGCTCCTGGCCCACGACCAGCGGGTCGAGGACCCGGGACGTCGACGTCAGGGGATCCACGGCGGGATAGATCCCGAGCTCCGCGATGTTGCGCTCGAGCCGGATCGTCGAGTCGAGGTGGGCGAACGTCGTGGCCGGGGCCGGGTCGGTGTAGTCGTCGGCGGGGACGAACACGGCCTGGAGGGACGTGATCGAGCCCTTCTTCGTCGAGGTGATCCGCTCCTGCAGCCCGGCCATCTCGGTCGCGAGATTCGGCTGGTAGCCGACCGCGGATGGCATCCGGCCGAGCAGCGCGGACACCTCGGAGCCGGCCTGGGTGAACCGGAAGATGTTGTCGATGAAGAGGAGGACGTCGCGACCCTCCTCGTCGCGGAAGAACTCGGCCATCGTCAGGCCGGTCAGGCCGACCCGCAGGCGTGCGCCGGGCGGCTCATTCATCTGGCCGAAGACGAAGGCTGTCTTGGCGATGACGCCCGATTCGGTCATCTCGTGGATCAGGTCGTTGCCCTCGCGGCTCCGCTCTCCGACCCCGGCGAAGACCGAAAAGCCCGCGTGTTCCTGGGCGACGTTCCGAATCAGCTCCTGGATAATGACGGTCTTGCCCGTGCCCGCGCCGCCGAAGATGCCGACCTTGCCGCCCTTCCTGAACGGGCAGATCAGGTCGATGATCTTGAGGCCCGTCTCGAAAACTTCCATCTCGGTCGTCTGGTCGTCGTACGCGGGCGGGGCCCGGTGGATCGGCAGGCGCACATCGGTCTTGACGGGACCCTTGCCGTCGATCGTCCGGCCGAGGACGTCGAAGACACGGCCGAGCGTCGCTTCGCCGACGGGGACCGTGATCGGACCACCGGTGTCGCGCGCCTCGATGCCGCGGGCCAGGCCGTCCGTCGTCGTCATCGCGACGGACCGCACCCAGTTGTTGCCGAGGTGCTGCTGGACCTCGCAGACGAGCGAATCCTGGCCCTCGCGCTCGATTTCGACAGCGTTGTAGATCGCCGGCAACTGTCCGGCCGGGAACTCGATGTCGACGACGGGGCCCGTGATCTGGACGACGCGGCCGGTTGCCGGTGCGTCCTTGCCCGCCTGCTTGGTGGCTATGGCTGTGGCCATGATCGGTGTCGTCCTCCTGGTGTCGGGTCGCCGTCAGCGCGCGCGGGCGCCGCTGGCGATCTCGATCATCTCGCGGGTGATGTTGGACTGGCGGACCTTGTTGTAGGACAGGGTCAGGTCGT
>JBBRNM010000086.1:0-7606 GCA_038230295.1 Candidatus Limnocylindrales bacterium | reverse complement strand
TGCCTCCTAGAGGTGGAACTCGAGATCCGGCCCCATTCGCTGGCGCAGGAACATCGAGTGCTGGCGTTCGAAGATCCACTCGGCCCCGCGGTGCGCGAGGACCTGGATCCCGGCGTCTTGCTCGAGCCGGTCGAGAGTGGCGTAGTCAGGAAGGTCGAGGAAGATCACGTTGTCGTAGTCCCAGCCGTGGGCCACGTTGTACCAGCCGATGAGCTTGATCCCGTATTTCTCGCCGTATTCCTTCACCTGCTTCGGGAAGATCGTCTTCATGTAGAACTTGAAGAACGGGTCTCGCCCGCGGCGAACAGAGAAGTACGTCGCGAGAACGGGCACGGGCGCGAATCCTCCTCGGGTTCGGTCTGGCTGGGCCGGGCTATTCTCGCACGCCGTCGCCGGGCGGCTCGATCGGCTCCGCGTCGCCATCGACCAGCGGGGCGGCGTGGCCTGAAGGCGAGGTCGCCTCGCCGCCTTCGGGCGCCGCGTCCTCGAGCTCGCCCACCGTCTTCGTGGCGGAGCCCAACGGTCGGCGCCGGCCTGCCGCTCGCCGATCGGCGGCCACGAGGCGCAGGAGGAAGATCACGGTCTGGCCGGCGAACAGCAGGAGGAGCAGCACGACCACGAGGAGCGCGCCGCTGACGAGCACGGGCCAGTTCCACGCGACGCTGAGCGGCGTCAGGACGATCAGGATCCCGAGGACGACCAGCTGGCTCCAGAAGCAGCCGAGACCAGGCCCCTTCTCCGCGTCGAGAGGGGCGCCCTTGTACTCCACGGCGCGGGGCGCGGGCGGCGTGCGCCCGGCGGGTGGCGTCGAGCGCGGGGCCTGATCGTCGGTCACGGCTGCGGACTCTAGCCGAGTGGCCGCGGCGGCGCCCGGAATCGGCCGAAGGCAGCGGCTTGGCTGTGACTAGATGGACGAGCCGACGGTGCTGAGGACCTGGCTGATCGCCCCGCCGAGGAAGAGGAGGGCGATGATGGCAACGATGGCGATGAGTGCGAGGATCAGCGCGTACTCGGCGAGACCCTGTCCGTCCTCATGGTGGCGGAGGCGATGAATGAGCTGAGCGATCACGGATGCGATCTCCTTTCGAGAGCCTGAACGGTCCGGCGGCAAAGGAACCGCCAGACCATGATCGACCGGTACTCGGGTCACGCCGCTCACACGAAAGTACTACCCGGCCAGTGCGATAGTAGCCACCTAGCACTTTTTCGAGGGGTCTATCCTCGGGGCGACGTGGATCCCGACGCGCTGCAGGCCGCCCTCGAGCTCATCACGATCGGTGCGGTTGCGATCACGACGCGCGCCCTCGGCCAGGCGGCCGGCGGGATCGAGCTCACCTTTCCCCAGTGGCGATCCCTGGTCATCGTCGGCGAAAGTAACGCCGGAGCGCGCGTCAGCGAGGTCGCGGGGCGGGTCGGGGTCACGCTCCCGGCCACGAGCCGTCTGCTCCAGCGACTCGCGGGCCGGGGACTCGTGGCGCTGGAACGCGACTCGGCTGACCACCGGGCCACGCGGGCGACGCTCACTGCGAAAGGCGCACGGGTCCGCGCCGACATCCTCGCCTTCCGACGGCGGTACCTCCGCGAGATCGCCGACGGGCTCGGAGCGAGCGATCAGCCCGAGGTTGAGGCGATCGTCGAGCGCCTCGCGGTCGCCTTCGGTCAGTACGCCTGACCCGCCTCGACGACCGACTCGATCAGGTCGGCAGCGCGGATCGTCCCCCGCGAGGCCTGGAGGCGCTTCGAGATCGTTGACAGCCGAGCCTTGAGCGTGCGATCCGCAAGCAGACGATCCACCGCTCCGGTCAGCTCCGCAGCCTCGAACTCGTACGTCGGCAGGCGCAGGCCGAAGCCCGTTTCGTCGATCCGCTGGGCGTTGTCGACCTGGTCCCAGAACAGCGGCAGGACGATCATCGGCTTGCCGTTGTGGAACGCCTCGGTCACGGTGTTATTGCCGCCGTGGGTGATCACGAGGTCCACGAGCGGCAGGATCGCCGGCTGCGGCAGGAAGTCCGCGCCGGTCATGTTCTCGGCGAGCCGGATCTGGTCGCCGAGCGGTCCCTTCGAGACGATGACGCGGTGGCGCGTCCGGCCCATCACGTCGACGAGGCGCTGCATCAGCCCCACGTCTGCAGATCCGAGGCTGCCGAGCGACAGGTAAATGAGGCCGCTGTCCCGGCCGTCGGCGGCGTCGTGGCCGTCGGCGTCGCCGCGGAGATGCGCGGGTAGCTCCCAGGCCTCGTCGGCGGCACGGACGCTCGACTCGAGGCGGTGCCACGTGGGCGAGATTCGCCGCTCCCGGCGGTAATCCGCCTCGGTCGGATACAGGTACAGGTTCAGCCACGGCGATTCGTGAAAGAAGTCCGGCCCCATCTCGGTCCAGATGAGCCCGGGCGCGCCGTGGGCCCGCATGAACGCATCGAAGTCGGCCCACATGTCGCGATGCGTCCGCTCGACCTCCTCGAGGAACGCCGGCCAGGCCGACCGATCCGCCACGGGAAAGCCCGACGAGAACGGCGGGATCGCCGGATCCTTGATCTCGGCGGGATTGCACGAGGCGATCCGGACCCACGGCCGGCCCGACGCCGGCAGCGCGGGAAACCCGACGACGTTGTCCTCGACGATCACGTCGGGATCGAGCTCGTCGATGATCTCGCCGAGCCGGACGTCGACGTACTTCGCGCCGTCGATCAGCGCCTGCCACGTCGGGGCGATGAACTCGCCGAGCTGCTCGATCGTCGGCTTCCGGAAGATCGGCGAGGTGTCCCGGATGAAGTCGATCCAGAACTGGCCGGGCACCTCCTCCTGCTCGGGTGGCGGCCCGAGCCGCATGAGCCGCTCCTCGAAGCCCTTCTCCTCAAGCCGGCCCTTGAACGATTCCTCGATGATGAAGACGACTCGATGGCCGCGGCTCCGCAGGACGTCGCCGATGCCGACGCAGTTGTTCGTCGGCCCCTGGGCGCCCTCGGGGAAGAACACGATGGTCCGAGCCTGCTCTGCCACGTCCCGATTATCGGCGACCGATACCATCGCTCGGTGCCCGACCCCGACGCCTTCCTCGATCGATTCGGCTGGCATCCCGAGCCGGAGCTGATCGGCGTCCGACACGAGGCGACCTCACGGGAGGCCCTCCGCCGGGCTGGCTCCGCAACCTGGGAAGTGGCGCTCGACTATCTCTATGGGCACGCGTTCGAACGGGCGATGGGCGAACCGACCGACGCCGACGAGCTGCGCTCCGTCTTCTTCGGCCCGATCGGTCGGCCCGCATCCGCACCGGAGTCCCCGGCGCGGCTCGACGCCGTGCTCGCCGAGTTCAGCGATCGGGTCGCGGCGCATACCGTCAGCGCCTACCATCCGCGCTCTTTCGGCTATTTCACCCCGCCGCCACTGATGGCCTCGATCCTCGGCGAGATCCTCTCGCAGGTCGCCCAGCAGGGCATCGACGTCTGGCACGCCGGGCCTGTCGGCGCGTTCGTCGAGGAGGAGGTCGTCCGCTGGTTGTGCGATCTCGTTGGCTACGGCGAGGGCAGCTTCGGGCTGCTGACCTCGGGCGGCGTCATGGCGAACTTCATCGCGCTCGTGCTGGCTCGCGACGTGCATCTCGCACGCCTGCTCGGCGGAGTCCCGCCGCGCGGCCGGGCACTGGAGGGCGTGCGGGTCTACGCCTCCGACCAGACCCATTTTTCGATCGGCCGCGCCCTCGACGAGCTGGGCTTCCCGCCGGAGACGCTCGTGGTCGTCGCCGCCGACGATACGTTCCGCCTCCGTGGACCCGCCGTCGCCGCGGCGGTCGCCCGCGATCGTGAAGCCGGGCTGCTTCCGTTTGCGATCGCCGGCGTCGCGGGCTCCACGAACACCGGCTCCGTCGACGCGATCGGCGAGCTCGCGGACGTCGCGGCGCGAGAGCGGCTCTGGCTGCACGTCGACGCGGCGTATGGCGCGGCGGCTCGCCTGTCCCCCCGCGACGCCGGCCGCGTTCCCGACCTCGAGCGCGCGGACTCGGTCACGGTCGATCCGCACAAATGGCTCTTTCAGGCCTATGACATCGGTGGCCTCGTGGTCCGCGACGGGAGCGGCCTCGGCGTCGCGTTCGGCGGGCGGCGACCGGAGTACTACCGCGGCGGCGAAGGCGCGCCTGGCGCGGCAGCTTCGGCCGAGTCACCGTCGCCAGACGAGCATGGCGAAGCCGGCCAGTTGAACTTCTACAAGCTCGGCTTCGAGGGTACCCGGCGCTGGCGGGCGCTCAAGCTCTGGCTGTCCTGGAAGCACGTGGGGACGCTCGGGTTCGCACGATTGGTCGAGGCGAACATCGATCTCGCGCAGCACCTGGCTCGTTCGATCGCCGCCTCGGACGACTTCGAAGCCCTGCCGGCAACCCCCGCGCTGTCGGTCGTCTGCTTCCGGCACCTGCCCGGCGGCAGGGCGCGCGCCCGGACGCTCGCTCCGGCCGAGCTCGACGCCCATCAGGAGCACCTCCAGCACACGCTCGAGCGCTCGGGCGAGGGCTGGCTGACGACAACGCGCCTCCGCGGCGCGACCTATCTCCGAGCCGGGATCGTCAACACGCAGTCGACCGAGGCGGACATCGACAAGTTGCTCGACCTGCTTCGTGAGCTCGGTTCGGCAAACTGACGCGTCGCGCGGCTCGCGTTCCCGAATCGCCCGGCTTAGCTGTGATTCCCGGGCACGTTGTTAACCCGAGTTGAGTCCCTCAGCCCAGCTTCTGCCAGATACGCCCAGCCGGAGTGTTCGCCAGCGAGATTCCCTGAATCTGGGCCTCCCGCGCAGCGATTAATGCCGGCACACGTTCAGGCCAGGTCATTCCAGCGGCCGCCCGTCGTCCTTCTGCTGCCGAACACTCCCACGGTGGGTGGTTGGCAGAACAAGCGCCGGCGCGACCTTCGCGTGAATCACCGATCCGCGAATCACGGCTGGTCGCGGGGCACTTCCCGAAGCGCGAGCCGGTCCTGGGCCCGGAAGAACTCGCCGACGACCGGCAGGAACCATGGCCGACCCTCGAATGGCGCCGGCACGAGCGGGAACCGCACCTTCGAAAGGGCCGGTGCTTCGCCGCCGCCCATCCACTCGGCAGCCCGCGTCCCGAGATAGGTCGACAGGACGACGCCGGTGCCGGAGTAGCCCATCGCGTACATCACGCCGCCCATGCGGCCGATGTGCGGCATCCGGTCCATCGTGATCCCGACCTTGCCGCCCCACGAGTACTCGATCCGATACTCCGCGAGCTGCGGGTGGACCTCGAGCATCCGCCCGTACAGGAGCCGGGCCGTTCGATCGACGGTCGTTGGTAGGAAGCTGACGCGGCCGCCGAAGAGCATTCGCCGGTCCGCGCTCACGTGCCAGTAGGAGAGGAAGTTCTTCGTGTCGAAGAAGGCCCGGCCGGTCGGCGACAGCTCGTGGGCAAGGTCCTCGGGAAGTGGCTCCGTGGCGATGATGTAGCTGCCGATCGGGATGATCCGTCGCCGCAGGCTCGGAGCGACGCCATCCGTGTAGCCGTTCGTCGCGACGAGGACATCCCGCGCGAGAATCGCCCCGCGCTCCGTCTCCACGACGAACCGGCCGTCGGCCTGGCGGCGGATCGATCGCGCCCGAACGCCTTCGTGGAGCTCGGCTCCGGCTCGCTCGGCGAGACCCACCAGCCCGACGAACCACTTGGCGGGATGCAGGAGGCCGCCGGCATCGACGGCCATGCCGCCGTGGTACGCGTCCGTGCCGATCTCCTCGCGCAGACGGTCCTTCGGGATCGACCGGGCCGCAGTACCGAAATCGCCCAGCGAGGCTGCCTCTGCCTCGAAGTCGGCTGCGTGCGACGGCGCCCAGGCGAGCTCGAGGTAGCCGGTGGCACGCAGCTCCGCGTCGATGTGCTGGTCGCGGATGAGCCCGAACACGAGGTCCGTCGCGGCCACCGATTCGTCATAGATCGCGCGGGCGAGCTCCGGGCCGTGGCGCTTCGTGAGCGTCCGCGGGCCCCACTTGTAGCCGGGATGCGCGATCCCGCCGTTCCGCGTCGATGCGCCCCAGCCGAGGGTATCGGCCTCGAGCAGGACCACTCGCGAGCCCTGGAGCGCGAGCTTACGAGCCGCCGCCACGCCGGTGTAACCGCCACCCACGACCAGCGTGTCGACGACGTCCGGCAGGTCGCGGCCGCTCCGGTCCGGCAGCGCCGGCATCGTCGCATGCCAGTACGCCCGGCGTTCGTAATCGCGATTGAGCTTCGGCATCGTCGGCATCGCGGCAATCCTACGGGAGCAAGATGAACAGCAGGACCCCCTCCAGCATCAGGAGAGTGGACGCAGGGAGGCCGACCCGATCGGACCGACGCTGGACCCGAGCATCGTCGATCGTGTCCGGCGGGGAGACCTCGAGGCATTCAAGTCGATCTTCGCTGACCGGATGGGTGTCGTGTATCGCCTGACCCTCGCCATCGTGAAGTTCGTCGTCGACTTGTTCGCCTTCGTTGGAACGACGGCGGCGCCTTCTCTGGCGCCGCAAGCGCTACTTGCCCGACGAGTCGTAGGCGAGCTGCCCGCCCGCGACCGTGAGCAGGACCCGGCCGGGCAGCTCGCGGCCGATGAGCGGCGAGTTCTTCCCCTTCGAGACGAGCGCATCAGCCGTTACCGCCCATCGATCCGAGCGATCGAAGACGACGAGGTCCGCGGGCTCGCCCTCGACGAGGCCACGGAGGCGCCCGCGTGCGGCAGCTCCGAGCACGCGAGCCGGCCCGATCGTCAGCCCGGCGATCGCAACCGCGAGGGGCAGGCGACCCGCATCCACGGCCTCGAGCACGAGCCCGAGCGCCGTCTCGATCCCACTGATGCCGTTCGCCGCCAGTCCGAACTCGACCGCCTTGTCGACCTCCGAGTGCGGGGCGTGGTCCGTCGCGATCGCGTCGGCGGTGCCGTCGAGCAGCGCCGCGAGGCAGGCAGCAGCGTCCACGGGCGACCGCAGCGGCGGGTTGACACGGAGGTTCGAGTCGTAGGGGGGAGCAGACAGCGCGTCGTCACGCCACGGGTCGCGCGAGATGCCGTCATCGTCGAGAGCCTCCCAGGCGAACCGCCGTGCACCCGCAAGCCATTCGTCGGTAAGCGCCAGATGATGAGGAGTGACGTCGCAGGTGACCGGCAGGTGAGCGGCCTTCGCTCGCCGGACCAGATCCAGCGACTCGGCGGTCGACAGATGCGTCAGGTGGAGCCGTGCGCCCGCGACCTCTCGGACCACCGCCGCCAGCAGCTCGAGGTCGCGAGCGACGGCGATCGATTCGCCGGCGGCCGACCAGCCACTGAGGCCGAGGACCGTCGCAATCAGGCCGTCGTTGGCCTCGGCGCCGTCGGTGAGCGTCGGATCCTCGGGATGGTCGACGACCGGCAGCCCCAGCATGCCCGCGTAGGCGAGCGCATTCCGAAAGATCGTGGCGGACCGGATGGGTGCCCCGTCGTCGCTGAAGCCGATTGCGCCCGCACCGGCCAGCGCGCCGAGCGGTGCCAGCTGCTCGCCGGCCCGACCCGCCGTCGCGGCGCCATAGACGAGGACCTCCACGGGCGATCCCGACGCGCCCGCCGCCGCCTTCACGCCGCCGAGAAGCCACGGGTGA
>JBBRNM010000085.1:0-7606 GCA_038230295.1 Candidatus Limnocylindrales bacterium | reverse complement strand
GCTCGGTGCCGGCGACGCCCTGTACCGGATGGACGCGGAGCCTGAGGCGCTTGGGGCATGGGAATCGGTGGTCGCGCTGCCCCAGACGCCGAGTACGTATCGGGCCTGGCGCCAGATCGCCGGCACCCGCGTTCGCCAGGGAGACCTGCCGGGCGCGATCACCGCGTACCGCCAGGCCGACCGCCTCGCGCCGCCCGAGGACAAGGCCGAGATCGCCAGCCGCCTCGGCTGGCTCGCGAAGGAGACCGGCAACGCGGGCGCGGCCCAGCGGTATTTCGCCACGAGCCGTGCCTCGGGGCTCCCGGTCGGCGTGGCGCTGCTGGTCCTCGGCGTCACGGTGGCGGTCTCGCTCGCGGCGATCCTCCAACCCACGGACGACCTCTACCGACTCCTCTGGCTCGATCATGCGGACGTTGCCGCCGGCCAGCTCTACCGGCTCCTCAGCGTGACCCTCCTCCACGCCGACTATCTCCATCTCGGGTTCAACATGTACGCGCTGTACCTGATCGGCCCGATCGTGGAGAGCAGTGGGGCCCGAAGCTGTTCGTGGTCTTCTACGTGCTGACCGCGCTGGCGGCCTCGACGGCGAGCTTCCTCTTCAGCGCAGGCCCGGCCGTCGGCGCCTCGGGCGCGATCTTCGGGCTGGTCGGGGTGCTCGTCGCCGGGACCCGGGCCCATCATCCGGTGCTCGATCGCCGATCCCGCGCGATCGTGCCGCAGCTCGTTCCGCTCATCTTCATCAACCTCGCGTTTGGCTTCTTCGCCGGGGGCGCGATCGACAATTCCGCGCATATCGGCGGCCTGCTGGCAGGGCTGTGGCTCGGGTTCGTCGTCCCCCCCGGGCGCGTCCCGACGCTGCGCTCGGCGTGGCAGCACCCTGGGGGTCAGCCCGCCTCGCGATCGCCGCTGCTCATCGCGGCGGGCGTCATCGGGCTCATCGGCGTCGTCGCGCTGGGGCTCGCCATCGGCGGCGCCACCGTCTAGCCGTGATCCACGGACACGTTGTCGACGGGTTTGGCCCTGAGCCCGGGTTCCCGTCAGATACGCCGAGGCGGAGTGCTCGCCAGGGAGATCGTCCGCATCAGGGCCTCAGGCGCCGTGATTCATGCCGGCCCACGCTCAGGCCGGGCCATTCCCACGGTCGACCCTTGTTCTTCTGCTGCCGAACACTCCCCGGATGAGTCGCTGGCAGAACGACTGTCGATGCGACCCCTCGCGTGAATAACCCATCCAAGAATGACAACTAGACCGGCTGCGGCACGATCGGGAGGATCACCCCGACCCGGGCCCCGTGTGGGGCGACGTTCTCCGCGTGGGCCGACCCGCCGTGCGCCTGGGCGAGCTCGCGCACGATCGCGAGCCCGAGACCGCTGCCCGGGCCTGACCGCGCTGGGTCGGCGCGGTAGAAGCGCTCGAAGACACGGCTCGCGGCACCGGGCGGAAACCCGGGCCCATCGTCGGTCACGGTCAGGGCAATGCTGTCGGGAGCGATGCGATCGGCGGACAGCCAGATGTGGCCGCCCCGCGGGACGAGATCAAGCGCGTTTGCGACAAGGTTCGCGAGGATCCGCTCCGTGGCGAGGCGGTCGGCTGCAAAGGTCGGCCCCGTCGGCCCGGTCGGCTCCGCAGGTCCCGTCGGCTTCATGGTCTCCGAGGACCCGGTCCGCTCGGCCGGCGTCGTCATCGCCGGCGACAGCCGTAGCTCGACGCCGGCAGCTTCCGCCCGCGCGAGAAAGCGTTCCCGAGTGGTTGCGAGCAGTTCCGCCGCATCGATCTGCTCGGGCCGGAGCTGGGTCTCACCCGAGCCGAGCCCGTCGATCGTCCCGAGCTCGCCGACGAGGCGTTCCAGCCGACCCGCCTCTTCGCCGATCGCGTGCCCGGCCCGTTGGACGTCGTCGCCGGACGCGGTGCCGTCGATGAGCGCGGCGGCGAACCCGGAGATCACCGTCAGGGGAGTCCTGAGGTCGTGTCGAAGGTCTGCGAGCAGCTCCGCCTCGCGGCGACGCGTGCCGGCCAGCTCGCCACTCATCGCGTTGAACGTGCTGGTCAGCGCGCGAACCTCGGACGGACCCTCGAGGGGCAGGGTCGTCGACGTGCCGACCGGCAGGCCGGACGCCGCCTCGGCGACGCGCTCGAGTGGCCGGGTCACGCTCCGGGCGACGAGCCAAGCCAACGGAGCGGCCAGGAGAAGGATCACGAGGGCCACGGCCGGAATCGCGCGGCCGAGGTCGGCGAGGGCAAGCGCGCCCGATCGATCCGCGGTGAGGAAGGCGACCGCCCTCGGCGCTGCCGCGGCGACTCGTCGAATGACGGTCGCGGCGTAGAGGTACGGCCTCCCGTCGAGGATGACGCTGCCGCGAATCGTGTCGCCGGCAGTGCCGTCCGTCTGCATGATCGGGTCGCCGATCGGCTGGCCGCCGATCGATCGCAGCCGGCCGTCGGTGCCGACGAGCATGACCTCGATGTCGCGTGTCGCGAGCTGGGTCGCGATGTCGTCGAGCGTGCCTCGCAGGTTTCCGGTCCCGACGCTCTGGCGAACCTGCGGCAGGACGCTTCCGGCGACATCGGCGAGGCTGCCCGACGCCGCGTCGGCGTGCAGCCCGCGCAGCACCACGAACAACGTCCCGCCTACGGCGACGAGGAGCACGAGTGCGAGCGCGACGTACGACGCGATGAGCCGGCCGCGAAGCGAGCTGGGGATCACGGAAGTCCGCGGCCGCTGACGGCAGGAAACGGCTGTTCGGGTGGGCGCGTCGGAAGACGGCGGCGGCTGTCGTAGGCGGAGCCGCAGCTCACGCTCGAGCGTCGCCAGTCGGCAGCGGCTCTCGCGGCGGCGGGACGAGCCGATAGCCGTAGCCGCGGATCGTTTCGATCGGCGGCCCGTCGGGCCCCAGCTGCTTGCGGACCTCGGCAATGTGGACGTCGACGGTGCGCGTCTCGCCCGGGAAGTCGGTGCCCCAGACGTCCTCCAGCAGCGCATCGCGGGTCAACACCGCGCCGGGATCGCGAGCCAGGGCCGCGAGCAGGTCGAACTCGCGGGGCCGGAGGTCGAGACGCCGTCCGCCAACCTCGGCTTCGCGTCGCCGGGCGTCCACGCGGAGCGCGCCGACCTCCCACGGCCGGTCGCCCCGTCGGGTCGCGTCGGTCCGTCGCAGGATCGCCTTCACCCTGGCGACCAGCGCCCGTGGATTGAAGGGCTTCGTGACGTAATCGTCGGCGCCGAGCTCGAGCCCGACGATCGAATCGACGTCGTCCGCGCGCGCCGTGAGCATGAGGACCGGCGTCTCGCCGCGGCGCCGGATCTCGCGACAGACCTCGAATCCGTCGCGCTTGGGCAGCATCACGTCGAGGATCACGAGGTCCGGATCGTGGCGAGCGTGGAGGACGAGCCCTTCATCGCCGTCGCCCGCCGCGATCACCCCGAAGCCCTCCTTCTCGAGGTACAGGCGCAGCAGGTCGACAATGTGGCGTTCGTCGTCGACGACGAGGATCGTCTTCACGGCGGCGAGGATACCCCGGCCCCTCATCCGGTCGGGGCCGCCGTGTAAGCGGAAGGTAACGGCGCGTGGGGCCTTACCCAAGCCTCGCGTCTGCGAGCCCCCGCGCGGTCCCCGGCATCGATGTGCTCCCACTGCACGAACGCGACGCCCTGGGGGTCTCACAGCCGCAAAACGGGTCGATTTGTGCTGCTGTTGCACAACGAAGACGGCCTGGCGTCTCGGCGGCTCGCAATCGAGGCCGAATCGCCGGAGAATCGGTCGTTCTTGTGCAGTGTCAGCACAGCTCGCCGGGTCCCGTGTCGAAGTCGTGCACCGCTTGCACAACGCGCCCGTAAGCCCGGGTCCAGCGCACGGCAAGCGACGCGGCGCATCCTCCCTTCGATGAGTACCGCGGAACGGGCTTTCGACCGTGGATCTCGGTGCGGCGTGAGACTTCTCGAGATCATCGCGGATGAGATCCAAGGACAGCGGCTGACCGTTGGCCTGAGCCAAGAGAGGGTTGCAGCAGCTGCTCACGTTTCGCGCTCGATGCTCAGTCGCATCGAGACCGCCACGCGGCGGAGAACGTCGGTCATGGAGATCTCGCAACTCGCCACGGTGCTCGGTCTCGACCTCGTGGTCCGGCTCTACCCAGGTGGCGACCCGCTGCGCGACGGCGGGCAGCTCGGTCGCATCCGGATGCTCGCGGACGACCTCGGCCCACCGCTCAGGTACCGGACGGAGGTGCCGCTGCCCGCGGTGGTCGGGCGTCTCGAGCTGCGAGCCTGGGACGGCGTCATCGAGGGCGGGGGAGCCAGGACGGCCATCGAGGTCGAAATGAGCATTCGCGATGCTCAAGCTGTCGAGCGCCGTCTGACGCTGAAGCGACGCGATGACCCTACGGATGGATTCCTATTGGTCGTGGCAGACACGCGTTCGAACCGCATCGTCCTCAACGAGCACCCGGAACTGTTCCCCGACCTGCCGAGGTTTTCACGAACAACCGTCCTGGCGGCGATTCGCAGCGGTGAACATCCGCCTACCGGCCTGGTCTTCCTGTGATGTTCGAGCCCGGCTACGCGGGCTCGCGTCTGCGGGGCCTGGGCGCGGGATAGCATCCGCCTCGTGTTTGCGACGCTTCTCGGTGGTCTGCCGCGGCCGGTTGGGCCGGACGGCGCCGTTCTCGAGATCGACGCGGCCGTCGAGACGGCGATCCGGGCCCAGGAAGCGGCGGGGCTCGAGCCCGTTACGGACGGCCGTCTCCGAACGCCGGAGCTGCTCGACCTCGGGCCTGCGCTCGCGGGAGCGGTGGAGAGCCCCTCCTCGGAGCAACGCGCGCCTGGGAGCTCGATCACCGTCGCCTCATGGCGGGCCGCGGCGGCGCTCTCCGATCGAGCCGTGAAGCAGGCGCTGCCCGGCCCGTACACATTAGGACGCCGAATGGGCGCGGGTCACGAGGCCGGGAATCGCGCGGCCATCACCGCGGCCGGCGCCCGCGAAGCCGCCACGATGGCATGCGCGGACGCGCTCCGGCGCGAGATCGACGCCCTGGCGGCTGCCGGCTGCCCACTGGTCGAGATCGAGGAGCTCGATGCGAACCTGATCGGCGACGACGAGGCCGAGCGTCGGATCTTCCGAGATGCCCATCGACGGCTGACGTACGGCGTCACGAACACCCACCTGTCGCTTTCGATCGTCGGTCGATCCGCCCACCTGGCCGGGGCCGCCACGATCCTCGTCGCGCCATACCACAGCCTCGCTGTCGACCTCATTGCGGGACCCGACAACTGGTACCTCGTCTCTGCGGCGCCCCATGATCGCGGGATCGTCGCCGGGGCTCTCGAAAACGCGGCGAACGCCGACGACGGCCCGGAGCTTCTCCTCTGGGCGGCGAATTACGCTGCCTCGACGCAAGCGCGTGGGCTCCTCCGGGTCGGCCTCGGGACAGCGGGCGGCTTGGCAAAACTCTCGTGGGACCAGGCCATCGGCAAGATGAACGCGCTCGGTCGCGCGGCGAGGCTGGCGTCGCTTCCGCCGGGCGAGGAGCTCGCGGCGTCGGTGGACCCTCGCTCGATCGATTCGCGATCGGCAGCGCTCGGTCGGCGCCGGGCCCCGAAGGAGCCTTGACGCCCGTACCATCAGGGCCCCGAGGAGAGCGATGAGCAGGTTCTGGCACGGCTTCGCCGATATGCATGTGGTCGCCGACAACGAGGTCGTTCTCGTGTCCGGCGATGGCGCGACGATCACCGATTCGACCGGCAAGACATACATCGATGCGACGGCGGCGCTGTGGTTCTGCAACGTTGGCTACGGGCGCCGCGAGATCGCCGACGCGGTCGCCGAGCAGCTCACGAAGCTCTCGGCGTACTCGTCGTTCGGGCCGTACACGACCGAGGCGACGATCCGCCTCGCCGATCGTCTTGCGGCGCTCTCGCCGCTCGAGGACACCGTCGTCTACCTGGGGTCCGGCGGTTCGGACGCCATCGACACGGCGACGAAGCTGGCGCGCCGTTACTGGGACGTGGTCGGCAAGCCCCAGAAGACCCTCCTGGTGTCGCGCGAGCACAGCTATCACGGCATGCACGTGATGGGGACGTCGCTCGGCGGCATCCCGGCGCTCCGCAACGGCTACGGCGGGGAGCCGTTCATCAACGACATCGTCCACGTGCCGGCCCTCGACGTCGAGGCCACCGCTCGCCTGTTCGAGCAGCGGCGCGATGAGATCGCGGCATTCGTCGGCGAGCCGGTCATCGGGGCCGGCGGCGTCATCCCGCCCTCCGAGCACTACTGGCGCGACATCTCGGCGCTGTGCAAGCAGTACGACATTCTGCTCATCGCCGACGAGGTCATCACCGGCTTCGGCCGCATGGGCGAGCTCTGGGGGACGACGCGGTTCGGGATCGAGCCCGACATGATCGCCTTCGCGAAGGGCGTCTCATCGGGCTATGTGCCGCTCGGCGGCGTCCTCGTGGGCAAGAAGGTCCGCGCGCCGTTCTGGGACGACCCCGTCCCGGGCGCGATCTTTCGTCACGGCTACACGTATTCGGGCCACTCGGGTGCAGCGGCCGCGGGCCTCGCCAATCTCGACATCCTCGAGCGAGAGCAGCTGGTCCAGCGGGTCCGGACCCTCGAGCCGATCCTCGACGCGTCCGTTCGACGCCTGACCGGCGCGCCGCTCGTGGGCGAGATTCGGACCGTGGGCCTGACCGCCGCCGTCGCGCTCGCGCAGGAGGTCCTCGCGAAGGATCCGACCGCGCCGGAAAAGGTCGTCGCCGCCGCACTCCGCCACGGCGTCGCCACCCGCGTCCTGCGGGCGCACGCGATCCACATCTCGCCGCCGCTCGTCATCAGCGAGGCCCAGATCGAGGCGCTGGTCGACGGGATCGGCAACGCCCTGGAGGACGTCGCGCGAGCCGGCTGAGGCCCGTGTAGAGTCGGTCCATGACCGACGACCTGGGTTCCGCCGACGCCATCGAGTCCGCCTTCCGGGCTCGCGGCTACATCGCCGACCGCTCGCTCGCAACCGCCGTCTTCCTTGGCCTCGAGCTCGGCCGTCCGCTGCTGGTCGAAGGCGAAGCCGGCGTCGGCAAGACGGAGCTCGCGAAGGTCCTCGCCGCCTGCCTCGGGGCGCGCCTCATCCGGCTCCAGTGCTACGAGGGCCTGGACGTCAACACGGCGGTCTACGAGTGGAACTACCCGCGCCAGATGCTCGAGATCCGCCTCCTCGAGGCCCAGGGCGCGGCGGACAAGGCGACCGCCCGCGACATCTTTGCCCCCGAGTTCCTCATCCGCCGACCGCTGCTCCAGGCGCTCGAATCCGACGACGGCATCGCGCCGGTGCTCCTGATCGACGAGATCGATCGGGCCGACGAGGAGTTCGAGGCCTACCTCCTCGAGATCCTGTCGGACTTCCAGGTGACCGTCCCCGAGATCGGCACGATTCGGGCCGAGCGGCCGCCCCGCGTGATCCTGACCTCGAACCGTACCCGTGAGGTCCACGACGCTTTGAAGCGGCGCTGCCTCTATCACTGGATCGACTACCCGACCGAGCAGAAGGAGTACGAGATCGTGCTCGCCCGCGTGCCCGACGCTCCCGATGCGCTCGCACGACGGGTCGTCGGGTTCGT